>DATHPP010000321.1:0-15165 GCA_035483795.1 Tepidisphaeraceae bacterium
CTCGAACGTCGCCAGTGCCACGACTGTCGCAAACAGTGTTGTCACGACTTATTTGAGCGATTTCACCTGGACCAGCGCCACGGTCGGCTGGGGCACAATTCACAAGGACGCGAGCATTGGCGGAAATCCGATTCGCATTCGCGGCACGACCTATGCCCGCGGCATCGGCACCCACGCCGTCTCGGTGATCACTTACAACCTGGGCGGGCAATTCCAGAGCTTTCTGAGCGACGTGGGCCTGGACGACGAGACGTTCGGGCAGGGATTCGTCGACTTCAAAGTCCTGGGTGATGGGAAGACGCTCTTCGACAGCGGCGTCCTGACCGGCACCAGCCCCGTCGTTCACGTCAACATCAGCGTGGCCGGAGTCCAGCAGCTTCAGCTTCTGGCGATCAACGGCATCGCCACCAACTGGAACTGGGACCACGCCGACTGGGCGGGGGCGAGGCTGACCAGCGCCTCGGCCGTGCCGATCGTTCCGTCGGCTCCATCGGGCCTGAGTGCAACGGCGACTTCCAGCTCGCAGATTCGCTTGAATTGGACCAACACCGCCAGCAACCAGGCGGGATTCGAGATCGACCGCTCGCCGGACGGCGTCAACTTCAGCCCGGTCACCACCGTTGTCGCGTCGACCACCACCTGGACGGATTCCGGTTTGAATCCATCGACCAGGTACTACTACCGCGTCGAGGCGATTAACGCGGTTGGCGCATCACCCAGCTCGAATGTCGCAAACGCAACGACGTTGCCGGTCTCTTCCACAACAACTTATCTGAGTGACCTGAACTGGACCAGTGCTACCGTCGGCTGGGGCACGATCCACAAGGACGAAAGCGTCGGCGGCAATCCGATCCGCATCCGCGGAACCACGTACGCGCGGGGAATCGGGACGCACGCCATTTCGCAGATCACCTACAACCTTGGCGGGCAATTCCAGAGCTTCATCAGCGACGTGGGCGTCGACGACGAGACGTTCGGCCAGGGGTTCGTGGAATTCAAAGTGGTCGGCGACGGAAAAGTGCTTTTCGACAGCGGCGTGCTCGGTGGAAACAGCCCCGTCGTTCATGTGAACGTGAGCGTGGCCGGCGTGCAGCAGCTCCAGCTTCTGGCGATCAACGGCATCGCCGCCAACTGGAACTCGGACCACGCCGACTGGGCCGGGGCAAGGCTTACGAGTTGACGATTGTGAACAGATTCCCGTGACACGGGTTTGCAACCCGTGCTGACAGCTCTTTGCAAAAGAAACTTTGAACCGCCACTCTTTTGAGCCAGAACGCCCCAGCACGGGCTGCAAGCCCGTGTCACGTGAAGCGTGATTGCCCGGACCGAAGGCCCGAGCAGACGCGGCACTGGCCTTCGGCCAGACCGGAGCGACACGCTCCGGCTCGAACTAAACCTCCTCCCGTGCAAAACGCAAACGTCTTCCGAAGCGAGCTTCGGAAGACGTTACAAAAGGTTACAAAGTGTTGCACCCGGACGGAGCTACCCGGCTTTGGCGGGGTAGTGGCGCGTCTGGGGGGCGGATGCGGGATGCGGGATGGTGTCGGCGTCGGCGCGCGGGTGGGCGGCGTCGTAGGCCTGCTTCACCCGCGAAGTCGACAGGTGCGTGTAAATCTGCGTGGTGCTCAGGCTCTGGTGGCCCAGAAGCTCCTGCACGCTGCGCAGGTCGGCGCCATTGTTCAGCAGGTGCGTGGCGAAGCTGTGCCGCAGGGTGTGCGGGCTGATGCCGGGATCGAGGCCGGCAGCGACGAGATACTTGTCGAGCTTGCGGCGGACCGAGCGGGTGCTCAAGGCCTCGCCATGCTTGTTGAGGAAGACGCGGGCGGCGTCGCGGCTCTGCTGGCATTTCACATCGGCGTTGCGCATCTCGAAGTAGCGCTGGACGGCCTTGATCGCCTGGCTGCCGATCGGCGTGAAGCGGTCTTTGCGGCCTTTGCCCTTCACGCGAAGGACGCCTTCCTGAAGGTCCAGGTCGGCCATTTCCAGCTCGACCAATTCGCTGACGCGGATGCCGCTGGAGTACAGCACTTCGAGCATCGCCTTGTCGCGGGCGCTCAGGAGGTCGGCGTCGCCGGGCGCGTCCAGGAGCTTCTGCACCTGCTCCAGGTCCAGGCACTTGGGCAGGCGCTTTTCCTGCTTGGGCGTGCGGATGGTCGAGAGCGGGTTGACGCTGACCTGCCCGCGGCGGATGAGGAACTTGAAAAAGCTCCGCAGCGTCGCCAGCTTCCGCGCCGTTGTGCTCTTGGTGTAGTTCTGGCCGTACAGGTACGCGAGGAATTCGCGGATCGTGAGCGGCTCGCAGCGCAGCGAGCGCTGGTCGACCTGCTCGGGCGCGATCTTCTCGGGGACCGGCGCCCCGATCGGACGTCCGATCTCGCCGGCCAGGTACTGCCCGAACTGCTGGAGGTCGGCGCCGTAGCTCTTGACCGTGTAGTCGCTGAAGTGACGCTCGAGCTTGAGGTACTCCAGGAACTGGCTGACCAGCGGGGTGAAGATTTTGGTCGGGGCGGACGAGGTCGGGCTCGGCGCGGCAGATTCAACGATGCCGGGAACCAGGGCTGTTGCGGTGTTCATACGTACCGGTCGCGAGCGAGTGACCGTTGTGCGGCCGCCTCGCGGGCCAGAACCTGTATTAACTGCCACACGGCCGGCGTTTCCGGTGGCCCTCTTGTAAGACGATCCTCGTCTCACGATCGGCAAGTGAGATTTGCGATTTTCGATTTGCGATTGAGCGACTTAAATCGCGAACTGCAAATCGGCGGGCGCAAATCCCCTCACGCTGCTTTCTTCGGCAAATAGACCTTTAATTCTTTGGCCAAATGCTGGCCGAGCTGATGCGACAGCACGGCGGCGTCGAACCAGTCGAAGGCGATGTCCCGGCGGTTCACCATCTCCACCAGCGCGTCCAGCACCCTGGCCTCCTGCCCCACCTGATAGCGGAAGCAAAAATGCTGGCGGCCTTTGACGAGACTCAGTGTTTTCATCGGGTCGGACATGGACCACCTTCCCAGGAACTCTCAACCGCGAAAGCACGAGTGAATGACGAAATTCGAATGACGAATCAAGCTCGAATGACCGAATTACGAATGACGAAACGAAGCCCTCGCCGGACTGCGGTTTCGAGCTTCGGTCATTCGTGTTTCGAATTTGATTCGTCATTCGAGCTTCGTCATTTTCCTCGTCCTAATTGTTTATCGACCGTAACAGGTCGTGGATCAATTCGTGATAGACAAAGCCGCAATAGCGGTCCATGTTGAGCAGGTATTCGCGCTGTCCAAGGGGACCGTTGGGATCATTCCTGCCCGCGGCGTAATTATTGAGCCGCTCGAGGACGGTGCCGTTGGCGGCGTCGAACATGCCCACCGACTGCTTGAAACCGGCAAGCTGCGGGGGCGGGAGCGGCTCGCCGGGCGGGGGCGTCGCCGCCCGCGATAGCTCGTGCACGTCTACGTTCGGCACCAGCTCCTGTTTCCCTTTACGAAAGACCTGCAGCGCCCCGGCGAACTTCGGAGGATCGTATGGGTCGTAGATCGTGACCGTCGGGACGATCAGGGCGTCGCAGCCAAGCTGCTCGCAGACGATCTGCGCCTGCTCGGGCGACTGCACCCGGGCGATTTGCAGCGCGGAAAAGACCTGGGCCACGCGATTGACCGGAACCACCGTCAGGCCCTGGACCTGCTGAAGTTGCTCGTACAGGTCGTCGGCCTGGAGCAGCGGATCGACTTCCTGGCCGCTCAAGTTGACCGCCGGCGCCACCGCCCACACTTCCCGGTGCCTGCTGGGGAAGAAGGTCTCGCGCTCGATGCCGTAAGGCTTGGGCTGGTCCTGGCAGCCGACGGCGAACGCCGCCAGCAGCAGACAGACTCCGATGCTCCGCATCGTTCGCATGTTCATCCTTGAAACTGATCGCTTACCGCAGAGCCACAAAGAGCGCTGAGAAATACTGTCCATCTGTGGCGCTTGTCTTTCCGTCCTCTGCGAACTCGGCGTCTCTGTGGTGAATCAATGGTCCGCCTCTTTTAGATCGGCTTCCTGTTGCTTTGCGGGTTGTTTTTTGGCCTCGGCGGTGAAGATTTTGGGTGCTTCGGCGCGGGCGCTCCAGATGCATTCGGTGCCGCCGCGGTCGCTGACGAAGTAGACCCGATTGTCGCTGCCCCAGTAGGGCATCAGGTTGGTGCCGGTGCCGTCGGTGATGCGCTGGCGGTCGGTGCCGTCGGCGTTGACGATCCAAACGTCGGTGCGGCCCTTGGAGTGCGGGGCGACGTCTTTGGTCGGCTCCATCACCGTCGCAAACGCCAGCCGGCGAGCGTCCGGGCTCCAACTGGGGGACAGAATCGCCGCATTCGAGCTGAGCACGACTTCGGTGACGCGCGTCGCCTCGCCGTTGACCAGCTCCAGCGTCCAGAGGCTGAACCAGCGGGATCCGCGTTGCCGCGGCCTCTGAAAGGCGATCCGGTCCACGTCATGGCTGGGCGACCAGGCGGGGAAAAGCCCGTAGCCGATCATCCGGTTTTCATGGCTCTGAAGGTTGATCGTCCAGAGTTCCCACTGATTGCTCTTGCTGCCCAGCGCGCTAAAGACGAGCCGTGTTCCGTCGGGGGCCCAGCTCGGGTGGATGGCCTGCATCGGCCCGGTCGTCACCTGCGTGACGTTTTTGCCGTCGACGTCCATGACGAAGATCTGCCAGTTACCGGCGCGGGTCGATGAGAAAGCGATTTGTTTTCCATCCGGGCTGACGGCGGGATGTGCTTCGTCTGCCGCCTGGCTGGTCAACTGCACGACGGCGGCGCCGTCAACGCGCTGCATGAACAGGTTGGCGTGGTCGTTGTCGCGGGTGCTGGAGAACACCAGCCACTTGCCGGTGGGGTCGACGGCGACATCGGCGTCATAGCCCTGCTCGAGGAAGGTGTGCTGCTGGAAATTGGCGTCGCCGACGGCGCGAACCGCACCGGGCCGCAGCTCCTTCATCTCGCCGAATACGTTGACGTTTCCCGGATCGCTGGCCGCCGGTCCAGCAGCCTGCTGTCCGAACTGCACAACCGGATCGCGGGAAGCGATCTGGGCGACAGGCTTTGTGGCCGGCTCACAGGCCCGGCAGCACCAGCGGCAGCAGCATCCGGTGGCGAACAGCGCCGTGCCGACCAGTGTCAGCACGCGGCCTGCCTGCTTCAATACCGCAGAACTCCTCATCAGCCACAGCCCTTCGCATGGGCGCAATCGCCCCGCTAAGAGTTATCGGCTGATCGACTTGTGAATTTGAACCGGCACCCCGAAGCGCGAGTTATCGGACGATCCCCGGCGGAGTTACTGCTGCTGCTGTTTTTTGGATGGGAACAGGCCTTCCATATCGTTGATCTGCCACACCCCATCAATTTTCGCGAAGGTCATCACCGATCGCGGCGCCGCCTCGTTGGCGCTGAACTTGAAGATGCCCATGGCGCTGCCGATCGTCACGTCGTTTCCGGGCTCTTCCTCGAAAATCATGGTCTGTTGGTTCCATTCAATCCATTGGAGGTCGCCCACGTCGGAGAGGGTATGAAACCGCTTGAAAGCGTCCTCGAAAGTCGCCCGGTTGATTCGGTTGTGGAAGCGTTCGCCGAACATGGCATAGGCCTGATCGTAGTGGCCGGCATTGATCTCGCTGCCCAGCGTGTGCATCAACTGGGCGATTTGCTGTTCGTCGCTGCTGGTATGAAACTGGCGGAGCAACTGATACCCGGCCCGGCTCCCGCCAAAGCCAAGGCACAGCAGGATTCCGCCCACCGCCAGCCCCATTCCGGTTTGAGTGCCGTTGCTGCGACGGACCTGCACGACGGCGATGATTCCGCAAATGAGACCGGCCAGGGGGATCACCAGCAGCATGCTGCTGAGAAAGACCAGAATGGAGCCGAATCCCAAAATCAGGGCGGCGACGGCGGTGGGATTGATCGCGACGTATTCCTGCGTCCCCACGCCGGCGGTCGCCGACATGTGATAGAGCTTACCCAGAGGGTCCGGAGCCGCACCTTCTGATGAGCCGCCAAGGTTCCCGGCGGCAACAGGCTGGGGGTTCACTTCGGGCATTACAACCTGCCGTTCAAGCGATGTGAGCAAACCTTCCGATGGAATCCTACCGGTGGCCCCTGCGCTGCCGCCATCGCACGGGCGATCCTCATACGCGATCCATTTTCGAGAGTAGAGCCGCCATGACAAAACGTCAACTGATCGACGACATCCGCCGGTACAACACCACCGCCGCACCGGAATTCCTCGCCCAATTCGATGAGGCAGCCTTGCGTCAATACCTCGATCACCTTGAAGGCGCCTTTAGAAAACGAATTCAAATCTCCGCATGGGTCCGGCGTAAGCCGAAGCTGAAGATGGTTGGCTAGGACGGAAAGACTCAGGTCCCACCTGTCGCTTTTGTCGCTTTTGCCCAACCACAAAGACGTAAAGCGCCACGGGCCAGCACACGCCAGCCGGCGACCTCGCGTTCTGTATAAGGATCAACTTCTGGAGACGGCGATTTATTGCACGGTCCACGTGGTTGACCGGCTCGGCTTGTCGTACAGCCAGAGATAATTCCAGTCGTCGGTCATCTGAAGCAGGTCGTAATTCATGTTCCGCTCGGCGATCCGGCCATTTTCCGTAGCGGTGTAGCCCGGGGTTGCGCAACCGCTCGTCGCTAGCAAAGCTCCCGCCAGTAGCGCGATCATGGAAAAAAGCTTCATGGCTGACCTTCCTGTTGACAATCCGTGTTGAGCTGAATCGCAGTGGCAGAATCTAACATCCACCGACACCCCCTGTCAAAGCTTAAGCCGCGACAGCGACAATAGATCGCACGGGTCAATCCTGGGACGAGGCGTCATCCATAAGCCTTTCTTGCAATAGATGAGCACGATTGCGAAAATCGGCTCCCAGGGAAATCGTCTGATCCCCGCGTGTCGGCAAACCAACCGTAAATGCGTGCTGTCTATTCGTTTTTTTGAAGATGCCAGAATATTCGCAAAGACGGTAAGTTGGAATCGTTGCCGCAACTGATTCACGCGGCGGGAGCCGGCCCATGTCGCAAGCTTTGCCTCGATCTTCCTCAGGCACCGCCCTGATTACAGGTGCCTCCAGCGGCATCGGTTACGAAACCAGCCTCCTGCTCGCCCGCCAGGGTTACAACCTGGTTCTGGTGGGACGCAATCGCTCCGCCCTGGGCGCCCTTGCCAGCCGCGTCCGCGACGAGCTCGGCGTAGCCGCTGAGGTTTGTCCCAGGGATTTGTCGGTCAATACGGCACCGGACGACATTTTTGCCGAGCTGGAACAGAAGCAATTGGTCGTCGACGTGCTGGTGAACAATGCCGGTTTTGCGATCCAGGGCTCTTACCAGAATAACGATGTCGCGACGCTGCTGGACATGATTCAGGTGAACATCACTGCCGTCACCCACCTGACCCGGCTGATTCTCCCGGGCATGATCCGCCGAGGTCGCGGAAAGATTCTCAACATTTCCTCGGTCGGCGCGTTCATGCCCGGCCCGCTGATGGCCGCTTACTTTGCCAGCAAGGCTTATGTGCTTTCGCTGTCGGAGGCGTTGGCCAACGAGTTGCAGGGAACCGGAGTGACGATCACCGCGCTGTGTCCCGGTCCGACGCGAAGCAAGTTCGCCATCCGCGCCGGTTTGACCGACACGCGGGCGTTTCGCGGGACGCTGCTGGACCCGGCGAGCGTCGCGCAGGCCGGAGTGGATGCGATGATGAAGGGGAAAACGGTGGTGATCGCGGGCCTGAAGCACCGGATGCAGTTGCTGCCGACGCCGCTGGTTCCCCGGCGCGTTCTGGCCTATTTTGCCCGTCAGTATCACCAGACGCCGGATCGCGGCCACCAGGGCCCAGCCTGGCCCGCCGCTTCACCCGACTCGGCCGCCGCCAAGCACGCCCCTCAGCCGTGAGGTTCCAATTCCCTTCTGGAATCACCGCGGCTGCGCCTGCGGCTTTCGCGCCGGGCGCGGCTTGGCCAATTGATGAGTCGCCGCCTCGTACCCCCAACCAATTCGGCTTTCGATGCTTTGCCGTGAGAAGTCGAACGGACCGAACACCGGCTCCGGTTCCTCGTTCACGATCATCACGATATTCTGGATGTCCTTATAGCTTTTGAGCTTGGCGTACATCGCCTTTACGTCCGACAGACTCGGGTCCTTTTCGAGTTTCTTCTTGGCCTGCTCCGTAAGGCCTGCGTCGATGAAGTCCACCAGGCGCGTAAACACGTTGACCTTCGTTGCCGTGTTCACGTCCATGATCAGCTTGTTGGAAAACTGAATGGCGAACATTCTCCCCAGCACGTCCATCATGTTCTGGGGGATTTTCCCCTGGTTGGGGAACAGATTGACCACGTAAAGCCGCACGTCCGGCCCCTCGTCGAGTTCTTCGATGACGGGCTGTAGCGGCGTGTTGTTGAAGAGGCCGCCGTCCCAGTATTCGACGCCGTTCACGGGCGTCATCGGAAACCCGGGCGGAAGACTCCCGCTCGCCAGGATGTGATCGGGAGTGATCTGGTCGCGCCGGTTGTCGAACGTCTCGATCTGGCCGGTGCGGATGTTGGTGGCGCTGAGCAGAAGCTTGATCGGATTGTCGCGGCTGTTCAGTTTTTCAAAGTCGATGCACTTCTCCAGCAGCGGGCGAAGCGAGTCAGTGTCGTAGAAGCTGGTCCAGAAAGGTAACGCGGCATAGTCGAGCCGCATCGTAAAGAACGAGGGGTTGCCGAACAGTGCCGCCATCCGCGTTACTTGCGGCGGAAGCAGCGGCATCGTCGGCAGGCACAGCGCCTCCCACAGCGTGCCCAGGGTTTGAACCGGCTCTCCCCTGGCCCCGGCCAGACACGCCGCGTTCACCGCCCCGATCGAAACTCCGGAGATTACATCGGGCACAAATCCCGGCTCTTCATAGAGCCGCCGAATAACCCCGTACTCAAACGCGCCCAGCGCCCCGCCGCCCTGAAGCACAAGGCCCGTCGTTTTCTTCTTTGGCACAAGGACCTCCCTGTTGTCACTTCACTCTGACGAATCCTTGCGAGACGGGACGTTGGTGTCCCCCGAATCCGCCGGGTTCGCTACGTGACGTTGCTCGCGGTCCTCGCGGACATGGCGCACGTCGGGCTCGACGAGCTGATGCATCGCCATCAGCCCGGCCGCAAGTCCGCCGCCCTTGGGCTTCACCTTCCGCCAATAGATCCAGCCCCTGGCTTCCATCCAGAGAAGCAGCCGGTCGAGCGCGATCAGCGCCGCGATCGCGCCTGCGACAGTCAGGAACAGGAACAGGATATTCATCATCGTGCCTCCTTCCTGACTGATCCGCGGGCTTCAGCTGATCCTTTCCCATCCTAGGCGCGTTCGGCCCGGAACTGGAGGTGGCTGGTTACTCAAAGCTGAGCGATTTTCTGCCCGCCAAGCCGGGTGCGAAGCGAAGCGCAGCCCCGGATTCTCGATTCGCGCGCCGAGGATCCGGGGCTGCGCTTCGCTTCGCGCCCGGCTTGGAAAAAGCGGGTCATCGCACGAAACCGAAGGACTGGACTGGGACTGTGCCTCCACTGCGGTTACGATCTGCGGGCAAGCGGCGATCGATGTCCGGAATGCGGGATGCCGATGCCCTGTCGCTCGATTGAGGTCGGATCATGAAACCTCGCCTCCCATCGCCTGGATTCACGTTCCTGCTGGCCCTGACTGTGGGCGGCGCTATCGCGCGTGCCGACGACTGGCCGCAGTGGATGGGGCCGGGGCGCGACGGCATTTGGCGCGAGACGGGGATCGTCGAGACGTTTCCGCCCGGCGGACCGCCGATCCGCTGGCGCGTGCCGATCGGCGCGGGCTATTCCAGCCCGAGCGTGGCCGCGGGGAAAGTCTTCGTGCTCGACCGCGTGGTCAGCCAGGGCGCCGCCAAGCCGCCCAATCCGCTTACCCGGCTCAGCATCGCCGGCGCCGAGCGGCTGCTCTGCCTGGACGAATCGACCGGCAAAACCCTGTGGTCTCAGGAATATCCCTGCGACTACACCATGAGCTACAACGCCGGACCGCGGGCGGCGCCGACGATTGATGGAAACAGAATCTACACGCTGGGCGGCGAAGGCGACCTCCAGTGCCGCGACATCGACCATGGCACGCTCATCTGGCAAAAACACCTTGGCGGCGAGCACACGCCCATGTGGGGCTTTGCCTCCAGCCCCCTGGTCGAGGGAGACAAGCTCATCGCTATCGGCGCCGATCCCGACGGCGTCGTCCTGGCCTTCGACAAAAACAGCGGAAAGCCGCTGTGGAAGGCCGTTCCCGCCAAAGAGCCGGGTTATTCCTCCCCGATCGTGATCGACGCGGGCGGCCGTCGGCAACTCATCGTCTGGAACCCGCAATCGCTCAATTCCCTCGACCCGCAAACCGGTGAGATCTATTGGAGCGAGCCTTTCACCAGCCAGGCGGGCATGAGCATCGCCACCCCGCGGCGCAGCGGGGATTTGCTGCTGATCACCGCCTTTTACAACGGCGCGATGATGATGAAACTCGACGGCGCCAAGCCCGCCGCCACCAGGCTCTGGAAGATCGGCGGAAAGAGCGAGCGAAACACCGCGGCGCTTCACGCCGTCATGTGTACTCCCGTCATCGACGACAATTCCATCTACGGCGTGTGCAGCTACGGACAGTTACGGTGTCTGAACGCCCAGACCGGCCAGCGTCTCTGGGAAACCTTCGCCGCCACCAGCGCCGACGCCGGCCCCACCCGATGGGCCGCCGCCTTCATCATCGCCAATGAGAATCGCTACTTCCTGTTCAACGAAAAGGGCGATCTCATCATCGCCAAGCTCTCCCCCACCGGCTACCAGGAGATCAGCCGGACCCACCTGCTCGATCCGACCAACACCGACCCCGGACGGGCGGTCGTCTGGTCGCTGCCCGCCTTTGCCGACCGCTGCGTTTTCGCCCGCAACGACAAGGAGATCGTCTGCGCGTCGCTGGCGAAGTAGCACCGCAGCGACGACTTTGGAGCCCGACCGTGTCGGTCCGGTCGGGCCGAAGGCCCGCGCCTCATTGCCATGGAACAGGTGACACGGGAAGTTTCTCCTACTGTTCCACTGATCTACTGCTCTACTCTTCTCGCTCGCCCCGGCGAGCGGGTGGCCTGAGACAAAAAAACCGCGCCAAACCGCGCCACTTCTCTAACTGCTTCCCACAGGCAGGGCCGACTTTTCACTTGTCCCTCCTGTCCCTTTGTCCCCCCTGTCCCTCGCCCCCAGATGCCCCGTCTGCCATGGCCGATGAACATGCCAAAAAACCCGCCAAAACACGCCAAAACCAGCCAAAATGGGGCACCGCAGTTTTTGATATCTAATTCTGGCGTACGCGTGAAAAGGCGCCTGAACCACCGCGTCACAATCTCGACTCCACATGGCCCCGGCGATCCAGGCAATCCCGGCGGTTGCCGCCGGCCCGCCCCAGCCTTCCCCAGACCGCCGGGCGGACGGAAGCCAATCGCAGATTTCGCGGATTGCGCAGATTGGGGGTGCTTCTGAATCTGATGCCCGTCACGACTCTCGCACTGGACATCCGCTGGCAACCATCCCCAACCGCCCCCGAAGCTTGCCAGCGCGCGATAAGCGCTTGAACTGCGCGGCGCGCCGAAGCTTCTTCATTCCAGCCCGCCGGCGCCTCGCCCATGTTCAGCTGCGAATTGCACATTTTCTGTCGCGCGCCCAGCGACGTGAGTCTTCGCGCCGCTTCGCCGCGGGCAAGAAAGGGTTCCAATCAAGGTCGCAGCGAGCGCGCCCAAGACCAGTAAAATCAGAAATTCCTTCACGCTTTTGTCAACGCCTTGTTCGTCGGCATCACTGTCGCCCCGGATGCTGACTAGCGTTGTGTTCTTCCAGTTTGCGAATTCGCCGCTCCTGTTCCTCAACCAATTCGACGAGTTGCTGAAATAGTGACAGGGCCGTTGGACCGTCACCCCCACCAGAGTAGACGACCCCGCCTCCCGTTTTCAATTCCTCACGCCTCTTGGCAATCTGCTCCTTAATCTTGGCAATGCTCATAGGCAATCCCTTGGTTAGGGAACAATACGGCTGGGGTCGGCTGCGGTCAAACTAAAACTCCCGAGTGAATAAGTTTTAGGTTTGTTCGGCGATCCTGAAAAAAATAAGAAAAACTTCGCACCACTTATCCGCTTGGGGCGGCGTGATTTATCGTTGCGGCAGTGCGTCGGGGATAACCTGATATGGCGAAAAACGGGTGGAATTACCGGAATGGGCAAGTATCGTCTTTGTTGTGAACTGCGGAGGCCGGAATCGGCCCGTTAGCGTGAACCTACTGGACTAGTTCGGTGGGGTCATCTCTCCAAAAGATGCAACGTTGGCGGCACCATCTGGTTCCGGGAAAAGGCTCGGCGGTCTTGCTCACCGTCGAGTCTTTTTTTGTCCCTTTTCGTCCAGTTCGGACCCTTTACGGTCACGGGCATCTTGGCGAGTTTCGTGAGTGTTTCAAGTGAAACTTTGCAAGAGATTTTTGCACACTCGAAATTGCAGTTTGTTTTGCATCGTTAAACGGTGTGTTCAAAAGTGTTTGTGAAATTCAGTTGAATTCACGAGATTTCTAGAGATTTCTAGAAATGTTTCAGAATTGCATCGGTTTTGTATCGATTTTGAGCAACGGTGGCACTCCCTGGGCCAGCGCGGCACACCATGGCACCATTCCCGGATCGGCACCACCTCAAAAAGGCGGCGACTGCTGCTTTACGGAAGGTCTGGCTTTCGACAACCCAGCAGTTGCGATGACGGTGTTCATGCCCATAGGTGTGCAGGGAATTTCCTTCAAGTAGTCTCTTACGGGCGATTCTGCGTCGTGGCTCGGCAGGCGTTTTTGCTGCCACTGCTGCTTCAAGGGCCGTGACCCGATTAAGCAGATTCATGAATGCCTCTTTGGTCGTTTCTGTGTAGTGGCCTGAGGCGGTCGTGAAATTCATCATCGATTTACGCCATTTGAAATGCTCGTCAAAAAAGGGCCGTAGTCCCTGCTCCATCAAGAGCGTCAGAACTTTGTTGTAACCGGCAAAACCCTCTGCAATTAAGTCAATTGCCTTTTGCGTGTCCTTCTCTAGTTCCTCGATCCGCTTTACGAGTTGCTCCGGAGTCGGTTTTTTCTTCTTGTTGCGCTTTCCCGGCCTGAACTTCTTTTTCATGTTCGACAACGCCGCCGAGAACACGGCGAGTGCCGTCAAGAGGTGCCCGATCATTTCGCCTATTTTTTCCCATGCCTCGGGTTTTTCCCAATCATTCATGCGATAAATTCTAGCGAGAATTTCAACGCAAAACCGGTCCAGTTCCGCCCACGTCTTATCGTTCGGCGTCACGTCGACAGAACTAAACGCGACGCAAACCATTTCCGAACAGTCAATACCGGCCTACGCGGTTGCTCGGATCAGTCGTCGGCTTCACCGCGGAGTTGTTCATGAGGCGGCGCCTCACCCAGAGAGGATGAAAATAGGCAACCGCTCTCAACTGGATTTTTGGCTAATCAGGGTCGTTCGACGGTCTATTTTCGGAGCAGGGCGCGGAGCGCGGAGGGTTCCAGCTTGTTCACCACCAGCACTATGTGATTCGATCAGGGCACGAGCCTGGTCAGGGGGACGGTGAGGGTCGCCTTGCGCTGGCCCCGCTGTAGTTCGATTGTGTACGCTCCGCCTGCGTGCGAGAGGAAGCCTTCCAGCGCGGGCCGGCCGTCGATGGTCAGGAGCCGGTCGCCCACGTGAAGGCCGGCACGCTCGGCCTCGCCGCCGGGCAGAATCCCGGTGACCTTGAGCGGCTGGCTTGTCAGGTCGCAGTCGAATCCCGCCACAGACACCGGCCCGGTGCGGATCGGCGCATCGCCTGGGCAATCAAACTGCGCCCGCATGTTTCGCAGGTCCAGTGTGAGGGTGAAGTTTGCCAGCGCCCAGGCGCTCAGAATGTCAACGGCGATTCCGTCGTTCGTCCCCGCCACCGGCTGCACGAAGCGGTAACACCCCAGCACCAGGTCTCCCTTGAGCCGGCCGACCTTCTGCCCGACCGCACCCCCAGGCGTGTGCGCAGCCATGGTGGGGACGGCCGGCGAGGCCCAGGCTACCTCGGCCGCCCGTGCCGGCGTCAGATCGACGCTGTCGCCCGAGCCAAAACCGGTGTCGAGGTTCAGCCACATCTCGCGGCCGTCGAGCGTGGCCGGGACCATCAGCCGGTCGTGGTCGAGCCGCAGAGGCAAAACCCGCTTGCCGTCCGGCCCTGGCAGGCTGCCCCGTTTGAGGATGAGCATTCGCCGCGGGTAGTCGATTGTCAGCAGCACGTCGCGAAACAGCGGCCACCCAAGCAGGGCATCGGATCCGATTTGCAGCCCCACCACGTCCGCGTCGAAGTCCTCAAAGCGGACGGCCCCGAGTTCGAGCTTATCCAGTATCGCGACCGGTGTTCCTCCCCAGGTGCCGCTGGCATCGCGATGGCTCCGATTGGACGGTCGAGTTGCCAGGCGACAGGCAGCCACAAGGCCCGGCGTTACCAATACCACGTCCGAACCCGTATCCAGAGTCATGCGCCGGCGCACTCCGTCGGCTGACGTGAACGACACCACCGGCGTGAACGTAACCAGCTCGATTGGCACGCGTACCTCGGCAGCGTCAAAGACGATCCGCCGTGGACTCTTCACAAACTCCCCGGCCTCTCGCGTCGTCGGCAATGTCGTCGCAATAGCCGGGATAACGGGCGAAGCCGTCGTCCCCGTCGTCGGTTGGCGGCAGCCCGCGCCCAGTGCCGCAAAGACCGTGAGCCCACACCGCAGCCAAACTGCGCCACGTCTGCGAAACATAGCCCCTTTCCGAAGTGCCCGAATCGCCAGCGCCGCGAACACCGGCGCCGAAACGGGTGCCCGCCCGTTCCACGCGACGCGCCGCAGTTGCTCCATGGGGAAGTGTAACGCGTGCCGATCTGGAGATCGAGCATGCGCGGAGGGGCGCGGAGGGTTCCAGCTTGTTGAGCATCCGCTTAACCCGGAAAACTCAAATGAACCACGAAGTTGTTCATGAGGCGGCGCCTCACCCTGAGAGGATGAAAATGGGGCCGTCCCGCAGTTAAAGTATCGTTGCCGACGGGCCGGGTCGAGGCCGGTTCGCGAGTTGGAGCGATGGAGCCCGACACGAAGTT
>DATHPP010000322.1:0-5364 GCA_035483795.1 Tepidisphaeraceae bacterium
GCTTCATGACTGCCTCCGGACGTTTGACACGCGGATATTCAGCAAGCGCGATTTAGCAAGCGCGATACCGTGGCATGACACCCGGCACGATTTGGCTCTGGACGCGAATTAAGATGGATTGCGCTCGTCCTGAATCGAGATCCCGATCTCTACGCCGATCAAATTCAATCCAATCGGGAGGTTTTTAAGCACGCACCACGTCGCGCGCAACGACGGTGATGAATGCGGTGTCGGGGGCTGGAGGTTGGCGGAGCCCGGAGACCCTGCCTTGCGGTCTTAGTCGTCCATCATGATCTCGAATTCTCCGCCGCTTTCCTGGCTGCACGTCAGGCAAAGCCGTGTCTCCGGCAGGACGTCGATGCGTTCGGTCGGGATTTCCCGCCCGCACCGTTGGCAAGGCCGCGTCCGCGTCGCCATCGGGACCTCCGTTCTTAGACTAAGCGCGCAACAAAACGCCCTTGGGCGTGTCCCAAGGGCGTTTGGAAAGTAGCGGGGGGAGGATTCGAACCTCCGACCTCCGGGTTATGAGCCCGACGAGCTACCAGGCTGCTCTACCCCGCGATCTTGGAATCATTGTAAGCCGCCGATCGCGACCGAGTCAAGCCGCCACGACAGCCGGTTGCGCGACGGGGAAGATCATTGTCGATTCCGGCGCTGGCGAGTATTCTCAAATTCGGCAGTTCCATCGCTTGGAGGAGAGGATGCCAGTGCGTATTCGGATCGCCTTTCTTGGCGCCCTTCTTTCGACAATTCTCTGCCCGTTCGGCGCGGCGCCGCCGGCCTGCGCGGTTATCGTGCTCGGCGGGCGCGACGCTAACGGGAACCTGAACAGCTCAGGCCGGAACCTGAACCCGGCGCCGTCGAACCTGAGTTCTTACGTTGGGACCTGGGGATCGTATCTGGCGACGCCGATCGCGCCGCGATACTTCATCACCGCCAACCACATCGGTGATGGTGGCGGCGGAGGGACTTTCATCTACTCCGACGGAACTTCCACGCCGAGCATTTACACCGCCAGCCTTGCGGCCGTGCAGAATGACCTGGCCATCTGGCAAATCAGCACGGCCGATCCCTCCTTCACCCACTACGCACCGCTGTATACCGCTTCCACCGAAACGGGAAACGCGCTGATCACGATCGGGCGCGGCACCGCACGCGGGGGCCCCGTCACCAGTCCGACCACGATGCAGCAGGCCGGCTGGTTCTGGGGCTCGGGCGACGGGCTGACCAGTTGGGGGGCCAATACAGTCTTGAGTGTCGCGCCGGTGTCCAGCCCGCCCGCCGGCTTCGGCGGAAACTTCGTCAGGTTTGCCTTCAACAACAACGGGAATCCCGACACCGGAATCCTTTCAGTCGGAGATTCCGGCGGTCCGACGTTCGTCTTCAATCCCACCGACAACCAGTACGAGCTGGCAGGCATCAATGCCCTGGTCGATCAGGTCAGCAGCCAGGCGGACAGCTCAACCAATCCGCAATTCCTGATGCAGGCAGCGTTGTACGACTCGCGCGGATTCTACACGGGACCGACGCAGGTGCAGGGCAGTTCGCCGGTGCCGCTGAATTCCTACGCGTCGAGCATCGCCTCGGCGATCCCGTTTGTCGACAGTGTGATCGCGCCCGAGCCCAGTGTGCTCGCTCTGCTGGGTCTGTCGAGCGCTTGGCTGCTGGTAAGACGCAGATAGACGATAACTCGTCCCGCAGGCGTCAATGCGACGGGGCGGTGGCCGGCGGCCCGGGGATCTGGGTGCGGATGAACCGAAGTGCGTCCTGAAAACTCACTTCGAGTTTTGGGATATCCAGGGCGCCGTCAATCAGTTGCCGGGCTGCTTCCCAATCGGCGGGGTTTTTCGAGTCTTTGAGGTGTTCGGCGGTATTGCGGATCGCAGGGCCGACATTGGCTTGGTTTCGCGGATCCATCAGAATCTCATCGGCAGCGAACTTCAGCGCCTGCTGATATTGCCGGGCGCCCAGGTAGACCTCTGTCAGCTTGTGCACCAGCTCGGAAATTCTTAGCGGCTGCTGCGGTTGGTTGGGATCCTGATAATACGCCAGTGCATCGCGATACCAGGGAATGGCCTGATCGGGTTGCGGGGGCTTGAAGTTTTGAGAGTACAGGTCGCCTATGGCTTCGCGCCTATCCGCCAGGGACGCCTGGTCCTGGTCCTTCTCCAGCTTGTCGCAGGCCTGTCGCAAAACGACAACCTCCCGCTCCCATTCCTGCTGCTGGTGGAGTTCCTGGGCATACTGGAGCAGTTGCTGCGCATTGCCCGAAGGCAGCAGGCTGACGAAACCAGTCCAGGCGGCAGCACGGACGGCTGGATTGGGGTCGTTCTGGCTGAGTCCGATGAGCTGGCTGGCGAAATTCCACACGTGCGTCATGCCCAGGGCTCTTGCGGCGGCGGCGCGGACGATCGGATCCTGCTCGGCGTTCAGTGCTTGGACAATCAGACTGCCGCCGGGCTCCTTCAGCGGCGCCAGGACATCCATCGCCGCCGCCCGAACGCGGGGGCTTTCGTTCTGGTTAAGCAAACCCGACGCAACGAAGGCACGCATATCGTCCGAATGGCTGCCTGCCAGCGGCGACAGTGCCTCCAGCAACGCCGCGCGCAGGTCCGTGGCGAGCAGGCCCTGCACGGGCTGTCCCGGCGGCCCGGTGCGGTCGATCAGCACTTTCTTCAGTTCGCCGTAGACCTGGTCAGCTTGCTGCGGATTGTTTTGCTGGATGGCTGGCGCCAGCGCGCGGAGCGCCTCGGCGGCGGCCGCCGCCACCGAGGTCGAAGGATCGCGCAGCAGCCCCTCGAGCACAGCGATCGCGTGGGGATCGTTGGCGGTTCCGATCGCGCCGACCAGCGCCACCTTGACCTGAAGGTCCTTCTCAATCTGAAGCTGGCGGAGCAGCGGTTCAAGCGCGTTGGGATCGGCCAGCTTGCCCAGCGCCTGCGCGACCTTGAGCCGCACGTCGGGCGCGGCATCTCCGATCAATTCAATGAGGCGGTTGCGGACATCCTGAGGGACGGGGTGACCTTGGGAGACGGCGTCGGGCACGATGCCGGCGGCCGCGGCGCGGACCGCCGGGTCGGCGTCGTTGAGGAATCCCAGCAGGACTCGGGGCTTTTCCGCGGTCGGACGCGAATCGTATTGGGCTCGCACAAGATTCTGGATCGAGTCGCTCTCCTTCGTAAGCCGACCGCGGTTGCGGTCATTTTCGATCTGGAGGCGGTCGTGCTGCTCGTCAATGACCCGTGCCCGCCACTGTGCGTCGGACAGGGCCACGCGGGCCGTCCACCATTCGTGCCACGCCGAGGGGTCTTCAGGCGGGGAACTCGCGCCGCTCATTTGGGCCAGCGCCGCGGAGGCGGCGGCGCTGACGTCGCGCGGCTCCAGTGGATCGTCGAGGATGGCGACCAGCGCCCGCGCCAGGGGCTTGCGCACCATGTGGCCCATCTGGGCTACCGCGGCGTCGTGAAACGGACGGCCCGCCGCGTTCACGAACTGGATCAGCGCCTGCGCCGACGCGTCCGTGTCCAGATGCGCAAGCGCCAGGGCCGCGGCTTCAGTGAGCGGGCGGTCCTTGCCCAGCAACTTTTGCAGTGGTTCCGTCCAGGCCGGATCCGGCTTCGCCACGTCCGACGCCGCACGGGCGCAGGCCAGTTGCGTCGCGTTATCGGATGAAGTCAAACCGTTCTGGAACTGGGTCAGGGCCGAAGAAGTGCCCACTTCCACGAGACGTTGGGCGGCTTCGTAACGCTGTTGCGGCGTCCCCTGGCTCAGCGTCGCGGCCAACTGGAGCACGTAGGAATTCACGTCGGGGCGGACTGCCCCGGGCGGCGCAGCATCGGGGGTGGCTTGCGGCGTTCCCCAGGCGCGTGCCGACGCCAGAGCCATCGCGCCGGCCAATACCATTGTCATCCACGCATTGCCTGCCACCGTCGTGCCCGCTGTTTGCTCGCCGTCCGCAACCGCCGCTGACCCGGTCCCGCGCCTTCCGCTTCGCTATCGTGCTTATCGACGCCATGGGAAACTTACCGCATTTTATCCCTGCGCAAAAGACAGCACTCTTGCGATCCGGTTTGCCGTGACTAAAGTATTTCGCGCTGAAGCGGTATTGGTCACCTCCCGGACGACGGACTGCGATGAGCGACTGGAACGATGCCGAGCGACGGGTCGAAAAGGCTCAGGAGCTGTTCGAGCAGCGCCGATGGCCTGAAGCACTCGAAGAACTCCGCGCCGCCATCTCCATCAACCCCTACAACGGCGGATGGTTCTTCAATATCGGACTCACCCTCGACGAGATGGGCCGTTTCGAGGAGGCCATCGAGGCCTACCACCACGCACTGGACATCGACCGCAACGATCTCCAGGCCCTCAGTCACCTCGGCATCGACCTTCATCGGGTCGGCAACTTCGAGGAAGCCCTGAAGACTTTCGAGCGGATCGAGCAGATCGATCCGTCTTTTGAGGCCAGCTACTGCCAGCGCATCCTCACGTACGGCGAGCTTGGCCAGCATGATCGCGCCGAGGAAATGTTCTACCTCGCCCGCCTGTACAAAGAGCACTGCCCGCAATGCTATTACAACATGGGGTGCAGCCTGGCCGACCGCGGGCTGTACGACAAGGCGATCTACTGCTGGCAGAAGACGCTCGACCTGGACGACTCGCATCCCGAAGTGCAGGTGCGGATCGCCGAGGCTTTGTGGGGCAAGGGTGATCTGGAGTCGGCCCGCCAGCATTACCTGATCGGCCTGCGCCAGGATCCGGGGAACACCAGCATTCTGCTGGATCTGGGCGAGCTGCTGGCGGAGATGGGGCGGGATGAGGATGCCGGCGAGAAGTTCCGCCGGGCCATCGAGCTGGCGCCGGAAGAGCCGTCCGGCTACTACTGCCACGCCCGCTGGCTGATGCGGCACAGCCGGGAGGACGATGCGATTGCCGCGTTTTCAAAGGTGCTCCAGCTCGACCCGACGTGCCTGGGCGCGCACCTGCGACTGGGCGAGCTTTACTACCGCCGCCGCGACCTTCCCGCTGCCCGCAAGCACCTCCGCGCCGAGCTGCTTCTGCGTCCGCAGGACCCGCAGATCCTGACCGACCTGTCGAATCTCCTCTTGGATACGACGCAGAACCGCGCCGCCGTCGCCTGCCTGAAGCGGCTCGTGCAGCTCGACGCCCGAAGCGTCTTTGCCTGGCAGAACCTGGCGGTGGCGCAGTTCCACGTCGGGCGGTACGAAGAGGGGATCGCCTCATGCCACGAGGCGCTTCGCCTGTCGCCCGGCAACTCGATCGCCGCCTACAACCTGGCCTTGGCTTATCAGCATCTGGGCCGGTTCGACGACGCCACCAAGTGGGTCAAAAAAGCCCTCGAATCTC
>DATHPP010000323.1:0-12071 GCA_035483795.1 Tepidisphaeraceae bacterium
TTTTCCGGATTGCCACATTTTCCCGAAGGCGGATTTCAGCTTCTGCTTCAGCACCGTATTGGCGGACTCGAAGCCGGCGCTGACGATCTGGCGGAAGCCGGCGTTGCGGACGGGGACCAGGTCACGCAGCGCCGCCTGCTCTGCCTGGGAAGCAGACGAGGCATCCGATGTGGCGTGCTGCCCGGCTTCCGTTGCGGGCGGCTGCGTCGCCCCCGCCGCCGAATTCAGCGCCGGCCCAACCAGCAGGGCCACCGACGCCGCGGTCGCACCGGCGATCAACGCCCCGCGCGACGGGCCGCTCGGCTGGGCGCTGCCATACCGCTGCTTGCGGATCGGCAGCGAATTCTTCTCGTGGATGCGATACACGACGTTGCGAACCTCGTCGTCGCGGAAGAATTTGCCGCCGGCCTTGCGGATGCGATACCAGGTGTTGTAGTCGTCGGCGCCCAGGCCGACGGCGCGCTCGGCATAGTTGCCCGCCTCGCGAAGCTTGCGCGTCCGCAGCAGCACAGATGAGTGGGGAAGCTGATTGTCGCCCGAGTTCCCAGTGAACATCCCTTCGAGCGGCTTGTTGGGCCACCATCGCGGCGAGAACTGGGCGTTCTGGAGCGTCATCAGCAGGCAGCCGTACACGTCCAGCTGGCGACGGTCCATCGCGGCAACCGCGCGCTCGAGGTACTCGGGCAAAAGCTGATCGTCGTAATCGAGCGGCTTGTAGAATTCCGTGTCGCAGCGCTCGACCGCCAGCCGGTGCAGGCCCGAGCAATGCGTGATGTCCGGCTCCTGGCCCGTGCAGATCAGCGGCAAGTTGTAGCGGGCCGCCAGACCCTCGGCATAATCGCACGGCCCGTCCACCAGCAGCACCGTCTTGAATTGGCGATAGGTCTGCAATGCCAGGCTGCTGATCGCCTGGTCGAGCGATTCGATCGGCATGCCTTTGTGGATCCGCACGCCGACCGTCACCCGCGGCTGAGCATGCTGCAAGCTTGTGTGCGTTAGCTCCGCCAGCGTCTGCCCATAAACCTCGCGATACCGCGCCTCAAGCGACAAATCCTGCACGGATGAAAGACACGCGATGGAATCGAGCCCCGCGGCCCAGAGGATGCCGCGATACGACGCTTTGGCCAGTTGTTGCGGATCGTCATCCCAATCGATCAGGCACCCGTTGACGCCCTCGCGGACGAAGGCCGCCACGCCGCACTGGCGGGTGACGACGACCGGCAAACCGCAGCTCAGTGCCTCGGCCGCGGTCATCAAAAATCCTTCGCGGCGGCTGTTACCCAGCAGAACGTGCGCGCCCTCGAGCCGATGGCGATAGGCAAACGGATCAAAATCGAGCGGCCGCAGGTCCAGCCGATCGCTCACGCCCAGCTTCCGCGCCAGCGCCAGGAACTTTTCCATCGTTTGCGCCTGAATCTTGCGCGTGTATGGAAGCCCAGCCGTATCGGCCCCGGTCCAGGCGCGGACGACCAGCCGCTCGTCCATCGCCAGCAAGTAGGGAAGACTCAAAAGCCCCTTGCTCTCCAGCGGCCGGCCCATCCAGACGACGACCAGCCGGTTCGGATCGCGCTGCCCGCGGCAGATCGTCCACTCCGTGACTGGGGGCGGCAGGATTCCCGCAATCCGATGTTCTCCCTCCTCGATCCACTTGCGATACCGACCCAATACCTGGTCGGACACCCCGGCGACCGTCAGGCCTTTCATGCCGCCGTACGTTTTGCTTACGTAACGCCAACCTTCCTCGTCCCAGGAATGCAGGATCAGTGAGGTTGGGCGGGCGGGGAGATCATGGATCTTGCCGTAGCTCAGGACCCAGCAGGAAGGATCGTCGGGCGGCTGGTTGGTGATCGAGCCGACGGAGAAACCGTGCTTCTGAATCGCCGCCTCCAGCAGCGGCATGTCATCGGACTGGCAATAGAGAGTGGTCCGCTCCCGCACCCAGTCCGGCAGCGCACGGATCATCCGCAGGATGGCGGTCTGCGCCCCGCCCAGGGCCAGATTATGACTGACGATGCACGGTGCGACTTGAGGGACCGGACCTGTCCTGAGCTTGTCGAACGGACCTGATCGCATGCGGCTCACTCGCGGTGGTCTGGGAAAGATGGGAGGCGCACGACGCCTCGAAAATCCCGTTTCCTGTCGTTGTTAGTCGCCGGCCGGCGGACAATTCTTCCACGCTTCCCGCCTCGCCTCAACGAATCTTTCAAACTACTGTAGCACGTCAGACAAGGCAACGTTGTTCAGCAGTTTTCGCGCTTGGGAGGGCGAGGCTCCCGCCGAGCCGCGATCGTCCGATGCAGGAAATATCGGCTCGGCAGCCTCGCCCTCCCATGTAAGATGGCAATCTCATCGGCGACAATAGCAGTTGCACCGGCAATCGCGGATCGACATAATCCGCGCGCCTGCGGTAAACTCGTTTGAGTTTCTCTCGACTGATCTCAGGAGCCAACGAATGAAGGTGCGATCCCTGTCCCTCGTTTCGCTGTTCACCACAGCGATGCTCGCCGGCGTGTCCCGAGCCGCCGCCATACCGGTGAGTGTCGACGTCAGTTCCATCTACTCGATCCAGACCTACAACGTAGGTGAGAAGGCGGTGGACCAGACCCATCTGCTGGTAGACGGGGTCGCCGCCGGCAAGGCGATCGACGCGCGTTTTCCCCAGAGCGGCACCTGGCCCGCCGCCCCCAAGCAGCAGCCGATCGAAAACGGCAAGCCCCTGGAAATCTGGAAGGGCGAATTGGACGACGGCCAATACGCCGTCGTTACCATCAGCCTGATGCAGGGCAAGGGCGAGAACGCGGCCCTCAACAAGCAGTTCACCGGCAAGCTCACCGCCGCCGCCTCGCCCGCGTGGAGCAAGCCGACCCTCGCCTCTGACGATGAGATGAAGAAGGTCGCCACCGATACGCTCAAGGCCAACAAGTCCGTCGTCACCAAAATCAAGGACCTCTACAGCCGCGAAAAGAACACCGACCACTTCGGCGGCCAGTTCACCCTCGTCGTCTGGAACCACGGCGGCAAACTGATGAAACGCGTCGACCCCGTCGGGCTCACCTTCGGCGAAGACAACGGCGTCGACGTCAAGATCTATTCCAAGCTCAAGCTCACCCGCAACAATGTCATCGCCAAAAACGAAAAAGGCCAGTGGGAGATGGTGCAGCTCGAGCCGACCAACGACGACTCGACCGAAATCCGCGTCAAGGCGCTGGAAACGGAAATGATCCCCCAGCCCGGCGGCAACCCCGTCCGCCACGTCACCGACTACCTCATCGGCCTCCAGGTCCTGGGCCCCGACGGCAAGCCCGTCACCTGGACCACCGAAGACCAGCAGAACAACGAGGACAATATCCACGTCTACTGGAACTACGCCGACTGACCTGAGGCGCCTTCCGAGCCACGGCTCTGCTGCGAAGCCGCAATTTCAACGGGGATCGACCACCAGGTATCGGCGTTGGATTCCGGTTGCATCCACGGGCCGGTCCACTAATCTTGCCCGCGGCAGTTTCCCTGAACCGGGCGTTCCTCATGGGTTTTCATCCAAGGCCGATCAGTGCGAGCGTCTGCGCGCTGGTGGCAATTGCGATGCCGCTTTCTGCGGGCGCCTCGGCGGCCACGTCGGAGCAGGTGCAGAAGGCGATCGACAAGGGGCAGGCGTTTCTGCTGGCCAATCGCAACGCCCAGGGGAACTGGGAGGAAATTGACGAGCCCCAGGTCGGCAAAGAGGTTGAGCTGCGGACAAGCACGCAGGGGCGGCAATGGGGCGGGCTGACGGCCCTCTCGACTTATGCCCTGCTGGCCAGCGGCAAAGACGCGCGCGATCCGGAACTGGCCGAGCCGATCAAGTTCCTGCTGCACGCCAACATCGAAAGTACCTACGCCCTGGGCCTCAGCTCGCAGTTGGCGCTGTATCTCCCGCACGAGCGGACACGGGACCTGATCCCGCACAACCTGGGGAAGCTGAGCCATGGCATTTTCATGACCAACGCCGGCTACCCCCCGGCGCGGTGGCCGGCGCATACCGGTTTCTATTCTTACTGGACAGGCGAAGCCAAGGGCTCGCTGCGGAAGACGATCGATTTGAAGGAAACGGATTTCGGGCGACCGCAAAACCAGGACTGGTTTGACCTGAGCAACAGTCAGTATGGGGTCTTGGGGATGTGGGCGCTGGAGCAGGCCGGCGCTTCGCCGCCGGAGGGGTATTGGAAAGTGGTCGACGCCGCGTGGCGGCGGGCGCAGTCGGAGTATGGCGGGTGGAACTATCACCCGAGCGAGAACGGCGCGACCTGCTCCATGACCGCCGCGGGCGTTGCCACGCTCTTCATCACCCAGGATTACGCCCTTCAGCACAACTGGGGCCAGTGCCAGGGCGGCGTAAAGGACCCGGCGATCGACCGCGGCCTGGCCTGGATGGACCACAACATCGACGAAGCCGTCTCCAGCAGTTGCTACACCATCTTCGGGATCGAGCGGATCGGCGCCGCCAGCGGCCGCACCACCTTTGGGTCGCGCGACTGGTTCCAGGTCGGCGCCGATTACCTGATCAATCATCAGAAGGAGGATGGCTCCTGGAAAACCGATCACGGCGAGGTCCCGGACACGTCCTTCGCGCTGCTGTTCCTCTCCCGCGGGCGGGCGCCCGTGCTGATGAACAAGCTCGAATACGACGCCACCGATCCGGGCGATAAGCCGGTGGTGGACGCGTGGAACCAGCGGCCGCGGGACGTGGCGAACCTGGCGTCGTGGGCGGGCCGGCAGGAGGAAAGCTACTTCAACTGGCAGATCGTCGATCTCAAGACGTCTCTGGAGCGGCTGCACGATTCGCCGGTCCTCATGATCTGTGGCAGCCGGCCGCTCGAATTCACGACGGACCAGAAGATGGCGCTGCGAACGTTCGTCGAGGATGGCGGCATGATCGTCGGCAACGCCGATTGCGGGCAGGCGGGGTTCTCCGATTCGTTTATCAAGCTGGGGCGGGAGTTGTTCCCCAAATACCAGTTCGGCGCCGTTCCCCCCAATGACCTGTTGTGGAGCGAGCAATATACGCAGTGGCGGACCAAGCCGGAGGTCTGGCAGATGACCAACGGCGTGCGGAAACTGATGATGCTCATCCCCACCGCCGATGCGGCCCGGGCGTGGCAGGCGCATCTGGAGGGACCGCGCGAACCGCTGTTCGAGCTCGGCGTCAGCATGTTCCTCTACGCCGCGGATCGCAAACATCTTCAGACCAAGGACGCCCCGTATGTCGTGCAGGCCGATACCACGATCAAGGGCAAGCGACGGCTCAAGCTCGTGCGGTTGATGGCCGGCGACAACCCCGATCCCGAGCCCGGCGGATGGCGGAGGTTGTCTGCCATCCTGCACAACCAGCGACAGATCGATCTAACGCTGCTGAGCGCCGCGCCGGGCGAAGGGCTGCTGGCAGCGGTCAAAATCGCGCATCTCACAGGCACCACCACCATTTCGCTCTCGGAGCCGGCACGAACGGAAATCCGCGCGTTCGTTCAGAACGGCGGCACCCTGATCGTCGACAGCGCTGGCGGCGGCGCCGCCTTCGCCGATGCGGCGCAGGCCGAGCTGGAACACATCTTCGGCGCAGGCAAGATCGTGCTCCTCCCGCCCGATTCTCCCGTTTATCATCAGAAGGGAATCACATTCGGCACGGTCCCATGGCGCCGCTTCGCGCAGGCTCATGTGGCCAACCAGAAGGCGCCGCAACTGCACGGGATCATGACAGGTTCGCGGATCGGGGTGTTCTTCAGCCGCGAGGACCTCAGCGCGGGTCTGGTCGGCCAGCCAGTGGACGGAGTCAATGGCTACGAACCCAGCACCGCCACCAACCTGATGCAGTCGATGCTGCTATACGCAATAACGCCGGCGTGACGCCGATTACTCATCCCCTCCGCGCCAGGCGGAGGGGGTCGGGCTTGGCGGCTTGCTGGAAGGCGGATTCGCGGGACCGGCAGCCGCGGCAGGCCCAGCAGGGCTCGCCCCCGTCGCCGATGCAGCTCCAGGTTCGCTCGAACGGAACGTTCAACTGAAATCCCAGATCGACCACCTGCCAAGGCTCCATCTCCAGCAGCGGGGCCGCCAACTCCAGATCCGGAATTCCGCAGGGAAGCTGGATCAGGTCCTGCCAGATTTGGACGTACTCGGTGGCCTGGGCCAGCTCGTCGACGCCGGTGCCGACGCGCAGGCCCAAGTAAACCGCGGCGGCCTGGTGATGCGCGGCAAAGCGCGTGGCGCAGGCGGTCAGCGGGAGCAGATCAAGCAGCGGCGCGCTGAGGCGCGATTCCAGGCGAGTCTCGGCTCCTTCGCTGCTGGTCCGCTTGGGCGCGCCCGGGGCGCTGAGCAGCGAGAGGAAGGACATCTCGAGCACGTGCTCGCGGTACGGCTTGAAATGGGCCGTCTGCTGGTCGAAGGCCACGCGGCCGCGGGTCGTCGTCTTCTCGCCTTCCTGGTCCTCCGACCCCCAGATCATGTGCAGCATCACCAGCCGGTAGCGCTGCGCCGCGATCGCCGTGGCGACGGCGGAGTTGATGCTCCCATTATTCAGAATGATGGCGAGGTCTTTGGACACGGAATACAAATGCTGAATTCTGAATGCTGAATGCTGAATGGAAACGCGGGCGTCGCTTTTCCATTCAGCACTCAGAATTCAGCATTCAGCATTTTCTCCTTTCGTTTCATGTGCATGAGAGTATCACCTTCAGCACTCCCGGTCGCCCGGCCAGGTCCATCGCCTCGACGCCCTGATCGAGCTTCATCCGGCGATGGATCAGACTCGCGACGTCGATCCGCTTCTCGGCCAGGGCGAGAATGGCCTGGCGGAACGGGCCGCACCGGCTGCCAATGATGTTGATCTCGTCGATGACCACCGGCGCCAGGTTCACCGCCGCGCCCGCCGCCGCAGTCGTCTTCAGCACCACCGTCCCGCGCGGACGAACCATCCGAAGCGCCAGCTCGAGCCCGGCGGCGCTGCCGGTGCAGTCCACCACCACGTCCTGATCGTGCCGCGGAACGATATCGGCCAGCGGCCGCGATCGGATCGACCATTTCTCGCACAGCGCCAGTTTCTCCTGATGCCTGCCGATCACGCGGACCTGGCAGTTGGCCTCGCGGAGCACCTGCGCAACCAGCAGCCCGAGCCGCCCGTCGCCCAGAACGGTGACCCACTTGCCGGCGTCGAGGTTGACCTGCTTGAGCACCTGAAACGCCGCCGCCAGCGGCTCGACAAACGTCGCGGCGTCGTCGTCCAAAGAATCGGGCAGCGCGTGCAGATTCATCGCCGGCAGTCGAAGGTATTCCGCGAAGGCGCCGTCGTGGTTGAGGATGCCGAGGACGGAACGGTTGCGGCAATGGTTGCTCAGCCCCGAGAGGCACAAATCGCAGCGGCCGCAGACAACGTTGATCTCGCCGACGACGCGCTGGCCGATGAGGTTGCGGTCGGGAGACTGGACGACTTCGCCGACGAACTCGTGCCCGAGCACGCCGGCGAATCCCATGTAGCCGCGGGTGATTTCCAGGTCGGTGGCGCAGATTCCCGCCTGGCGGACGCGAACCAGCGTGTCGCCATCGGATGCCTTCGGCTCCGGCTGCCGCGGGCGGAAGGAGAGGGAGGGGTCGAAGCACAAAGCGCGCATGGCTCAACCGACAAAACTCGAAACTCGAATGACGAATGACGAATCAAATCCGAAATACAAACGACCGAATTCCGAAACGGATGCCACGCACCGCCCGAGCTTCGTTTCGTCATTCGAGCTTTGGCTGTTCGGATTTGATTCGTCATTCGTCATTCGAGTTTCGTCATTCCGCTCGGGTTCACCCGAGCGGTTTCTCCGGTCCCGCAAAGTACTGGAGCCACTTGCCCTGATCGAACTCAAAGTCCTTGTGGGTCATGTAGATCAGGCTGCGGCGGGCCTGGAAGGCCAGGGCGAAGTCGCGATTGTTCAACGAATTCACCAGCCCGCGCGCCACCTCCTGCGTGCGGTAATATTTTAGTGCGTCGGTCGCGGCAATCCGCACGTCGCGATTCTCGTCGGAACTTGCCGACACGCGAAGCAGCACCGTCACGGCGTTCGCATCGGGAAGATTGCACAGCCCCTTGGCGGCCTCCAGCCGCACCATTTCGCTCTTGTCGGTCAGGCCGCTGATCAAGACCGACGTGGCGTGGGTATCGCCGGCGATGCTGCACGCCCGCAGCGCCGCCGCCCGCACCGTCGGATCCGGGTCCACCTGTGCCATCTGCTCGTAGCGGGTGGTATAGGGAGGCCGATGGGCAAACTCGTAGCCCACGAGCTTGTAGATTCCGTCGCGCCGGTTGTCCGCCGACGTCTGGTCGGTGGTCATTTTGGCCGCTTGCAGCGGCGTGTCGCCCTGCATAAATGCAATCCGCGTCGACGTGAAGTCGATCAACCCCCCGACCGCCCGCGGCGGCAGCAGCAGCAGGGCGATGAAAATATTCTCAGTGCCGTCGTATTCGCGGTCGTCGTCAATCTGCCCTATTTTCGGGATCGAAGTCGATTGGGACATGGGCGGCGGCGCATCCTGAATCACCGGCGTCCCCCCGCACCCCCCCGCCAGCATCGCCGCCACCGCAACCAGCACGTATCGCATCAGTTTCCTTGCAACCTCACAACGGCTACGCGGGAATGCTCACCGGCACCGGTCCGCCCTGCCGCTCGCGGTACAGCTCATCGGGCGAAACCCACGTCGGCAGATCGATCTCGTGACCGAGAAACCGCCCGGCCAGCCGCTTAAACCGGCCCGGATCGTCTGTCACGAAGCTGGCGAGCTGGCCACTCGAATCCTGCGCGTCGCGCAACAGGCCGCGGGCCCGCAGCCGTTGGGCGACATCTTGGGCACACTGCTCGGCGGAGTCAATCACACGAATCTGCGGTCCGACGAGCTGCGCAATCGTGTCCTTGAGGATCGGGTAATGCGTGCACCCCAGCACCAGCACGTCGATCCCTTGCCGCACGAGTGGCGTGAGATATTGCTTGAGCGCCAGCCGCACCAGCGGATCGTTCCCGCTGCGGCCTTCCTCGATGATTGGCACCAGCAGCGGCGCCGACTGCTGGACGATGCGGGCCCATTGCCGCCGACGGCCGATCGCCCGCTCGTAGGCGCGGGATCGCACGGTGGCTTCGGTGGCGATGATGCCGATGGTCGGAAGCTGCTTGGCCCCCGCCGCGGCCACCGCCGCCCGCGCGCCGGGCTCAATGACGCCGCTGATCGGAAGCGTGGGAAACGTGCAGCGGATCGCCGGCAGCGCCAGCGCCGTGGCCGTGTTGCACGCGATCACCACGTGCTTGGGGTTCTGCGGAAGAAGATAGCTGATGATCTGATGGACGAAGTTGGTGACCGTGGCGGCGGTCTTGTTCCCGTACGGCAGCCGGGCCGTGTCGCCAAAGTAAAGGATCTGTTCACCCGGCAGCGCCCCCCGCAGGGCGCGGACGACCGTCAGCCCGCCCAGGCCGCTATCCAGGACGACGATGGGAGACGAAGGGGCCATGGCGTGCTAGAATACGGTCAACTCCTACCGGGTTATCGGACGCAACCCGATCGGAGCTTGACAATCCAAGCCTGCCCACCTGGACCTTTGCGGAGCAACCATGAGCGAATCACTCAAGGACAAACGGATCCTGCTGGTCGATGACGACCACGACATTCTCACCAGCATGCAGGCGGCGTTCGAGCCGACCGGCGCCACCGTCGATACCGCAGGCAACGGCAACAAGGCCGTCGAGATGGTCGAAAAGAACGACCCCGACCTGGTCGTGCTCGACATGATGCTGCCCGGTCGCAGCGGTTTTCTGGTGCTGGAAAAGATCAAGGCCCGCAAGCCAAAGAACACCAAGCCGTTCGTGATCATGATCACCGGCAACCAGGGCGCCCGCCACAAGATGTACGCCGAGAGCCTGGGCGTCAGCGAATACTTCAACAAGCCGGTCAAGATGGACAAGCTCATCGCCACCGCGGAAAGACTGCTCACGCCACCACCTGCGGCGGCAAGCGTCTGAGCTGATCGGACGCGCGAATCACGTTTTCAACCCCCGCACGCCGCGATAGGGCGCGCCTCAAGCAGCATCCACAACATCAACCACCGACCGAGGCGACGGAACCGGCTCGTTGTGGTCGCGCAGCGACTCGAGATAGGAGTCGACGGCATCCTTGATGTTGCGGCGGACTTCCTCGACGCTGTCTCCGGACGTTGTGCACCCCGGCAGGTCAGGAACATAGGCGGAGAAGCTGCCGTCGTCCGCCTGCTCGATGACATACACGTATTTCATCTGCACCTCACTTGAGTCCAGCCTGCCGAAGTATCGCGTTTTGCGTGCCTGTCGGCACATCGCGATTCAGTTTTCCGCCGCCGGCAACGACAATCGCGCCGGGTCGCTTGGCGTGTCGGTAAATCATATCGTCACCCTTGCCCATACGGTCGAAGTACCAGCCATTGGCTTCGATTTGTTTGATGAGTTCGCGATATTTCAAGCCGCGTCCGATTTTCGAGCACGACAGTCGTGCCAGAACATTTTAGCTGGCAGGCCCTGCGGACGGCCGCAGGCAACACCTATGAACTACGTAACAGCTTTCTTGAGCTTTCCGTCGGCGCCCGGGAACCAGACGTCGCTTTCATCAGAACTCACGTTAAAGAAGCCAACGCAATGCTTTTCCGCCAACTCCTTCATGCGTTGGTAAGCCGCCTCGGCTCGGGACCAACCGAAACAGGCGTAGACATATCTGCGACCCAACCCGTAGTCGGTGACTTTCGGATCGTCGACGTCGTCCGTCGCGAGGGGACCATTGAGCGGCGGAAATGTCTCGATCATTTCCGAAAACCACGATTGCAAAGGAGGCGTCAGTGACTTCGGGTCGTCGGAAGGAGGCAAATCCTCGTCGGCGCGCTGCTGATCTTCATACCATTGGAGAAATCCCGCACGGCTTCGCGGGACGGACGCGGGATCGAATACCAAGAGATCGTAGCTCATCGAAATCGCACCTCCGCCATAGAGTAAATCCGACCTGAAGAGCCGACCAGCCCGGTGCGCGACATTTTCAGGGAAGGCAATCCACGAACTCCGGTCCCAAGCGACCGTCAACGACCTAGAACCGCCTCCCGCCCGGCCCGCCTCGATCGCTCGCGCGGACCGCGTCAACGAGGCGCTTAAATTCCGCCCTCACCTCGCGGGGCAGCTTCCCGGCGACGCGCTTGTCCAGCGGGACCGATCGGATCAACTCTTCCACGTCGCCCAGGTCTTTGCTGCGGGCGGGGTTGTTCAGGCCGGACAGGAGCTTGATCGCCACCAGGTCTTTGAGGGTGACGACGCGGACGCCGTCGATGATGGAGGTTCTGGTGACCGTGATGCCAGCGTCTTCGGGCGTGATGGTGTGGATGCGGACGCCGTCAGTACGTGCTCGCGTTTGGCTTTGTCCCAGCGCGCGCCGGCGTCTTCCAGTTGTTTTGCGGCGGCGGTGCGGTCGGTCGTGTAGAGGTCGAGATCGACGGTGGAGCGGCCGCCGCCGTGCAGGTAGACGGCGATGCCGCCGAGCACCGCCGCGTCCACGCGGTCGCGCAGCCGCCGCGCGACCGCAAGAATGTGGCTGTTGTCTCCAGGCATGCCGATCCCGAGCTTCGCACGGAGCCGGCGGCGACGGATGCCGAGCGTCGTGGGCATAAGGAAACTATACCATGGGGCGAAACCAAGCGGCGCGGATGTGAGACCGCAATAGCGCCCCTGGGGCTCTTTGGATTATCATGTCGAGCGAATTCAACCTGGCTCGACATGGTCGGGACGCGCCGAATTGGGGCTGTAGACGGGTATGGGAGGTTATGAAACGCGTACGCGAGATCATTCGCCGGATGGAGCAAGGCGCCACCGAGGCAGTCGGCCTCTTCGCCGCCCTCGTGACCGACTGCTCCAGCGGCACGACGGAACAGAGATACGTGACGGAGACGGAAATCGAGTTGATTTCCCGTGCCCGCGATGTCATGACGGCGAACGGGTATCCACTAAAAGGCCGGATTTATCAGGTTCGACGGGATAACGATGGTTGGACCGTTGAGGTGGACA
>DATHPP010000324.1:0-30784 GCA_035483795.1 Tepidisphaeraceae bacterium
AAACCGAACTGGCGATGCGCGCAGCCTTCAAAGCCGCCGAGTTCGGAAAGCAGATCGCAGTGCTCGTGCCGACCACCGTTCTGGCCGAGCAGCACTACCGTTCGTTTCGCGAGCGGATGGCAAATTACCCGTTCATTGTCGAGTCGATCAGCCGATTCAAATCGAGCAAGCAGCAGAAGGAAATCGTGCAGCGTCTCAACAAGGGCGAGGTCGACGTGCTGATCGGCACGCACCGCCTGTTGAGCAAGGACGTCAAGTTCACCGATCTGGGTCTGGTCGTGATCGACGAAGAGCAGCGGTTCGGCGTGACGCACAAAGAACGGCTCAAGCAGATGCGCAAGACGGTGGACGTACTGACGATGTCCGCCACGCCGATCCCGCGAACGCTGCACATGAGCATGCTGGGCCTGCGCGACATCTCGTCGCTCACCACCGCCCCGCAGGACCGGCGGAGCATCGTCACCGAGGTCATGGCCTTCGACAAGCAACGTGTGAAGCTGGCGATCCTCCGCGAGCTTCAGCGCGAAGGGCAGGTGTATTTCGTCCACAACCGCGTCGCGAACATCCTCGACATGGCCGAGCAGATCCAGCAGCTCGTCCCCGACGCCCGGATCATCACCGGGCACGGGCAGATGGGCGAAGGGGAACTCGAAGACGTCATGCTCAAGTTCGTCCGCCACGAGGCGGACATCCTGGTCTGCACGACGATCATCGAGAGCGGGCTGGACATTCCCAACGTCAACACGATCCTGATCAACAACGCCGATCGCTTCGGCCTCAGCGAGCTGCATCAGCTTCGCGGGCGGGTCGGGCGGTACAAGCACCGGGCATACTGCTATCTGCTGCTGCCGTCCGATCGCCCGGTGACGCCGGTCGCGGCCAAGCGCCTCAAGGCCATCGAGGAGTACAGCCACCTGGGCGCCGGCTTCAAGATCGCCATGCGCGACCTGGAGCTGCGCGGGGCCGGCAATATATTGGGCCCCGAGCAATCGGGCCACATCGCCGCCGTCGGCTACGAGATGTATTGCCAGCTCCTGGAAGAAGCGACGCGGCAACTCAAGAACGAGCCCAAGGCCGCCCAGCCGGAGGCGCACGTCGAGATTGGGATTAGCGCGTTTTTCCCCAAGACTTGGATCGCCGCCGACCGCCAGCGAATGGACATGTACCGACGACTGACGCGCTGCACGAGCCTGGAGATGCTGCACATGCTCGAGGCCGACGCCAAGGACGCGTTCGGCGAGGCGCCGCGGCAGGCGGTGCTTCTGTTCGCCATGACAGAGCTGCGGCTGCTGGCGGGAATCTATGGCATCAGCAGCATCATCAAGAAGGATCCCGACGTCGTGCTCACCGTTTCGGATGCCGCCAAGGCGCAGGCGGCTTTGACCGGCGCGCCCGGCACGCTGCGGGTGATCGACGAGAAAACGGTTTACCTGCGGATGCCGGCCACCTACATGCAGCCGGAGACGTTGCTGATGGTACTGCGAAACCTTCTCGCCGCCGCCCATGAGCGGGAGCTCAAGGGCGAGCCCGCGCCGGCCCGGCCGGCGTCGCCCGCCAGGGCCGCCATGCCGCCGCTCGTGGCGTCCAAGCCGTTGGTTGGCTGAAGTGTAGTACGAACCACTGCCCGGAGAGCTTCCGATGAGCAAGCCGATGATTGCCGTCGCGGTCGTTGTGGTCCTGGCGATCATCCTGGTCGTGTTCCGGTTGCGAAACCGCGGGCCGCGGCCGGAGGAGTCGGCGGAGTTTCGCCGCCAGTTGCTCTACGCGAGTTTCGGCCGCGGGATGGTCGACGCCATGTCCAGTTCCGAGTCTCCGTCTCCGCCGTGGTCGGCGTTTGTCACGGTGAAAGACCGGCTGCGGATGCGCGATCAGGTTCTGGCACGAGAGGATCTGCACCGCATGGTCGAATCCTCTGACGCCGCGACGCTCGTCCGGCTCATCGGGTGGAACCTGCTTCGCGAGATGGGTGAGATTCCGGACGCCTCGGTTTCGCAAACGGTTCAAGGGGTGGTCGTGGAATTGCCTGGCCAAGGCGCGCCGGAGGTTCTGGCGATCTATACCGACGGGTCCGCCGGGCGGCTCAATCCGTCGGGAAATCTCACCCAATGGACCCCGCAAGGCGCGGCCGCGGCCTTGCTCAGGCAGCAGATCGACGACGCGCAGAAGCTCGCGTCGGATTTCCCTCCACCCGGCGGTTTGCCGCCGCCCTCGTCGCCGCGCATCACCCTGCTCACTTTTGCCGGAATGCGATCGAAAGAGATCGGGCGTGACGTGCCGGACGATGCCGCGATGACCGCAATCGTCGATCGCGCGAAAGCCATTCAAGCCGCGACTTCGGCCACGCCGCGTTGAACTCAGGATTTCTTAACCGAGCCGAGGCCATGAACAAATCCCCCTTGGTATTTCTTCGTGTTCTTCGTGCCTTCGTGGTTCATCGCGTTTTTCGGGGCAGCTACTTCGGCCACGCCGCAGTTGGGTCAAAATTGACGATCTTCACCTCTGGCTCGGCGGGCTTTTGCGGGCGCAAGTAAGGCTTTTCCGACGCCTGGTGGCAGGCGTAGCACGCCGTCAGGGTTTGCTCGTAAAGCTGGACGAATTGCTCCTTCTGCTTGGCGTCGATCGCTTTCTTCAAATCCGCGAATTGCGTATTGTCGATCGCCTCGGCGATGCCGTTGAGGTCGAGCGTGCCGGCTCGGACCGTCCGGATCGGCTTGGCGCGCACGGCCCACTTGACGTTGTTGCGCACCTCGCCCAGGTAGTAATCCGCCAGCGGCCAGTTGTCATGCTGCACCGCGATCCAAAGGTTGGTGAAGTGGTAAGCGACCTTGGTCATCACCGCCGACTGATCGGGGACAATCGATTCCAGATGCTTGACCTGTTCGCGAAGCTGGTTGATTTCCGCGGCCGAATCCGCCGGCGCCGGAGCGGCGGCAGCACCGCGCGTCCCGCCGCGAAAGAACAGGAGCGCCGTCCCCGCGAGAAACCCGATCACGACCCCCGTACCGAGCCGGTTCATTTGAAGCCCCTTTCCCTTGGGTTTATCGCGCGGCGACGCGGCGTTTCTTTCCGTTGCCGGTGTGGCAGGAATAGTTCACGCCTTGTTTCTCAAAGTACCGTTGGTGATATTCCTCGGCCGGGTAAAACGTTTGCGCCGGCTCGATGGCAGTGACGATGGGCGCGACATACTCGCCACTCTGATCGCGCCGGCGCTTTTCCGCCTCGGCCAGCCGCTCTTGCTCCGTCGTGCGATAGAAAATCACCGATCGATACTGCGTTCCCACGTCAGCGCCCTGGCGGTCGAGCGTCGTCGGGTCGTGGTTCTCGAAGAAAACTTCCAGCAGCTTTTCGTACGAGACCTTCGCCGGGTCGAAGATGACCTGTACCACCTCGACGTGCCCGGTTTCGTCGGTGCAAACGTCCTGGTAGGACGGATTCTCCAGCGTGCCGCCTTCGTAGCCGACTTTGACGTCGGTCACTCCGTTGATCTTTCGAAACGTGGATTCGACACCCCAGAAACATCCTGCACCGAATGTGGCTGTCAGCTCATTCATCGTTATCTCCTGTTTGAGCGCAATCATAGCTTGCCCAAAGGACGGGCTTGAACAATTGTTCCTTACGCGGCGCGAGAAAACCGAGTCACCGGACTTGCTTGGCCGTGCCGCACTCGGGACAGACACCGCTCGTGTTGCCGGTGAGGTCGTACCCGCAACGGGTACAGCAATGGGCCGGCGGACGATAGCGCCAGCCAAATCGCGCCATCGCACTGACCATCAGCAACATCGAGAATACGACTGCCGGCATCCAATACGGGACAAACACGTCGGCTCTGGGCATCGATACCGGCCTGAGTGTGACGCCGGGAGGAAGGGCCGTATCGCGGACGACGTTGCCACCGGGGTCGAGATGTACGTCCATATCGCCGTACTCGCACTCGACGCCCAGATGGTTCCATCGCTTGTTGCTGCTGCTCACCGATCGCGCCGGAGCGGCGCTGAAAATGTTATTCCCGGGGCCTCTTGCGGCGCTGGCCCAATGGAATGGTTCGGGTTTGGGGTAACGGGTGGCGACTTCAACGCCGATTTGGTCGGGATTAGAACCAACCAGCAGAAACATCCGCCCGCAGGTGATCCACGCGACATCCTGCCGCCATCCGCTTCGCACCCACATCGCCAGCGTCGCCAGACAAAGCAACAGAAAGATCGCCGAGGCGAGCGTGAGCAAAGGGCGGATCACGTGGGCAGTTTACCTCGAACGGCTCGGCAGAGGCGACGCGGTGGTCGTGGGCGTTCAACCCCGGGGCCGCAGGGCAGTAACAAATATGGCTGCATGTTGTCCTCTCTGCCGGGCGCCTCTGACCACGATCGGCGTTTTTCAGTCGGTTGTGGTCACCTGAGAATTGCGGCGAAGCGCACGGGCGCAAGGGGAGCTTCATGAACGGACCCATTTCGATTCAGCAGGCGTTTGCAACGGCGGTGCGTCAGCACCAGTCGGGGCAGTTGCGCGAGGCCGAGGCGCTCTATCGTGAGATCGTCGCCGCGCAGCCCAACCATGCCGACGCGCTGCACATGCTGGCCATCGCCCTCCAGCAACTCGGGCGCGGGGCCGAGGCCGTGCACACGTTGCGGCATGCCATCGGAATCAATCCACAAGCGCCGGACTATCATGCCAACCTCGGGTCGATTCTGGCGGCGCAGCGGCAGTCCGAGGCCGCCGCGGCCGAGTTCCGCGCGGCGCTGGCCCTCAAGCCCGACCTTGCCGAAGTCCACAACGGACTTGCCAAATTGCTCCAGTCCCAAAGTCAGTTTGATGAAGCGATCGGCGAGTTTCGCCAGGCGCTGGCCCTGCGGCCGGTGTTCGGCGAGGCGCACAACCATCTTGCGGACGTACTGAAGGAGACGGGTCAACTGGACGAGGCGCTGGCGTCGTACCGGCGGGCCATGATGGTCAGTCGCGACGTTCGCTGGGCGAGCAACCTGATTCATTCGCTCTACCTTCATCCCGATACGACGCCGCGTCAGTTGTACGAGGCGCATCTGCGCTGGAGCCAGAGCCACGCCGAGGCGCTGGGCGCGCAGGTCCCGGTGCACCGCAACGACCCGTCGCCCGGACGACGACTTCGCATCGGATACGTCGGGGCGAATTTCCGGGACCACCCGCAATCGAGTTTCATCCTGCCGCTGCTCGCCGCTCACGATCGCGCGAGCTTCGAGCTGTTCTGCTATGCCAACGTCGGCGAGCCCGACGCCACAACGGAGCGTGTGCGCACGCTGGCGGAGAACTGGCGCGATATCGCGCCGCTTTCCGACCAGCGGGCCGCCGAGCTGGTGGTGCGCGACCGGATCGATGTCCTGGTCGATCTGGACATGCACGGCCCGGGGAATCGATTGCTTTTGTTCGCACAGAAGCCCGCCCCGGTCCAGGTCAGCGGCCTGGCCTACCCCGCCACCACCGGGATGCTCACGATGGATTACCGCTTCACCGACCTGTATTTGGAAGCACACCCGCCGGCGCAGCAGTTTTACACGGAGCAATCGATTTGCCTGCCGCAGAGGCTTTTCTGTTATTCGGCCCCCGCGCAGGACCCACCCGCGGCCGAACCACCCGCGGCGCGCAATGGCTTTGTCACCTTCGGATACCTCGGCGATTTTTCCAGCGTCAACTCGCGAACGCTGGAACTCTGGTCCGCCATCCTGCGTCAGGTTGATCGCTCGCATCTGCTCATCGCGGCGCCGCGCGGCGGAACTCGGCAGCGCCTGCTCGATACTCTGGAGGCATCCGGCATCCGGGCCGATCGCGTCGAAATCATCGACCCCAAACCAAGGCCGGCCAGTCTCGAGGTCCATCGCCGGATCGACATTTGCCTCGACACGTTCCCGTGGAACGGCCGCACCACGACCCTCGATGCGCTCTGGATGGGAGTGCCCGTGATCACCCTGTCGGGTCGGACCGGCGTCTCGCGGATTGGTGCGAGCCTCCTGGCTAATGTCGCCCTGAAGGATCTCGTTGCCCGCACGTCCGATGATTTCGTGAGGATCGCCGTCCGTACGGCTTCCAATCTGCCGGAACTGGCGAAGCTTCGCGCCTCGCTTCGCCCGCAGCTGGAGGCCTCGCCCGTGATGGATATCACCGGTTTTACCCGCAGCCTCGAAGCGGCCTGCCGTGGGATGTGGGAGACGTGGTGCGGCAGCCAGCAACGCCAGGGCCTCGTCGCCGCCTCCTCGTTCTAGCGTCGCGGACCGAAAATAGCGCCTGACGCTGTTTTTCGCTCCCTCCAAGCCCCCTCGCCGCCATATCGCACTTTGATAGCGACATATTGCGAAAGTTGGAACCGCGCGATATTATGACGTGGTTGTCATGTCTGGCGGCGAGGCGGCTGTGGGTCAACTGCTGGATCAGGCGGAAACTTCGACCCGCGATTCACTTGCCGCGGCGATTCAGTTCGACTCGCCGCGGTTCATGAAGCTGGGACAGAAACTGTCGCGGCAATTCCGCGAGGCGCAGCCGTTCCCGCACATCGCTATCGACGGACTTTTCCCCGACGCCGTGCTGCGGCAAGTCGTTGCCGAGACCCCGCCCATCCAGAGCGAATTGTGGCGAGTCTGGGGCTCGGGCGCTAATGTGGACCTCGATCAACCGTCGAGTCTCAAACGCGGCATTTCCGAGGAAGGGCTGATGGGCCCCGTCACCCGCGGATTCCTGCACAGCCTCAACTCGGCGACGTTTCTCGGGTTCCTCGAAAGGCTCTCGGGGATTGCCGGCTTGATTCCCGATCCCTCCTTCAACGGGGGCGGGCTGCACTGCACCGGCCGGGGCGCCCGGCTGCTTGTCCATGTCGATTCCGACCGCCATCCCCTGGGCAACCCCTTCAATCAGATGGTGAACCTCATCCTCTTCCTCAACCAGGATTGGGACGAAAGCTACGGCGGACATCTGGAACTGTGGTCGCGCGACGCGCAGCAGTGCGTGCAGCGGATCGCACCGCTGTTCAACCGCTTGGTCATTTTTCGTTCAGGCACGACGTCCTATCACGGACATCCCCAGCCCCTGGCCTGCCCCCCCGACCGCCGGCGGCTTTCCATCGCCACTTATTACTACGTGTTCAACCGCGAAAAATCAGAAGACTACAGCGGCTACCGTTCCCAGGTGCAGTGGGCGCCGCAAAAGCAGTGATGTTCCGTCGAGGATAGTTCGCTGGTCAGCCCCGCGGCGTTGCAACCAGGATCATGAACGAATCCGGCTTGGCCGCCGGGCGGCCGCGCGGATCCTGCTGTCCCTCCTGGTATTCCACCGCCGGAAGGTAGACGGCATGCGTGGAAGGATCGAGTCCCATGGTTTTGGCGCCGCGGCGGGTCTGGAGTTTCTGGACGATCGCGAATTTGCCCGGCGACCTCTCCCGGGCGATGGCGAGCGTGCCGTCGCCGCAACTGGCGAAGATGTCGCCGGTCGCGGGATCAAAGGCGCAGGCGTCGTTGACGGCGCCGATCGGAAGGTCGGCCAGAATGTGGCCGTCGGAAGTGCTCATGACGATCAGATTCCGGCTGCGGCAGCCGACGAACAGATGTCCCCCTGCCGGGTCGATGGCAAGTCCGACCGGCTCGCCCGCCGGGGCAACCGGAAATCGCCCCAGCACTTTCATCGATCCGAGGTCGACGACCGCGACCAGCGCCTTGTCGGCCAGATTGACAAATGCTTTGCCCGATCCGTCGGCGGCGAGGAATTCGGGCTTCCCGCCAAGCTCCACCTGCTGCGCCTTGCCCGACTTGGGGTCGATGTCGGGAGGGAAGGCCAGGAGCAGACCGGAGTCGCCGCACGAGACCAGCACCCGGTCGCTTTTGGGGTCGTAGATGATCCCGTCGGCGTCGTCGGCCGCGGCGAGCTTGCCGATGACCTGGTTAGTCTTGAGATCGAAGATCGCGACCGAGCCGTCCTCGCCATCGGTGATGAACCCGCGGCCCACCCGCCCGACCAGGGCCACGCCATGGGCGCGCTTCTGCCCCGGAATGTCGGCGATGAGCTTCCCGGTGGCAGCGTCGATCACCATCGTGTGCGTGCTGCGCGTCAGATAGAGCCGCTGCTCCTGCGGATCGACGGTGACATAATCCCAGCTTCCGGCGCCGCCAATCTTGAGCGTCTTTGTCACCGCGTAGGTGCCCTGGGCGCGGGCCGATGAGGCCGCGGCCATCAGCATCAGCGCCGCGACTGCCAAATGGTTGCAAATGCGCGGGAGATCGAATTGCATCGACGAATCCTCCTTCGATTTTGGGATGGCAAACTTGTTCGGCGGATTATCCGCGCCGTCGACCGGCGCAGTCAACTCCACCCTGTACGATCCTCAGTCGGATCTCGCGCGCGGCCTTGCGTGAACCGCTCACCCCCGCCGTGCCGCTTCGATTGTCGCGATGTCGATCTTTTTCATCGCCATCATCGCCTCGAATGCGCGCTTGGCGGCGGCGCGGTCGGGGTCCGTGATCGCCTTCATGAGAGCATGCGGCGTGATCTGCCAGGAGAGGCCCCATTTGTCCTTGCACCAGCCGCACATGCTCTCCTGGCCGCCGTTTCCGACGATGGCATTCCAATAGCGATCTGTTTCGGCCTGGTCGGCGGTTGAGACCTGGAATGAGAATGCGTCGCTGTGCTTGACGTGGGGTCCGCCGTTCAGGCCGACGCAGGGAATGCCCATCACGACGAACTCGACCGTCAGGACATCCCCTTTCTTGCCGGCTGGAAAATCTCCCGGCGCACGGTGCGTCGCTCCAACGGACGAATCGGGGAAGGTCTTGGCATAGAACCTGGCCGCGTCCTCGGCGCCGCCGTCGTACCAAAGGAAAACAGTGTTCTTTGCTGGCTTCACGTCGTTCCTCCTTATGCGGTGCTTCGCTCCTGCAATGCTTTTTTTAGCCGGCTTTGTCACCGACCCGTTCCAACGTTTATCGCCATACATTTGCTGGGTAAGCCCAACAAGTCAAAGAGATTCCGGTGGCCGGAGGCTCGATCGGCAACCGTGCTTTGCAACGGGCCAGACGCGAAGATCTCCGAAGAGTTTCGCGAGGGCGGGCTGGTAGTGGGCGTTGAGGCCACTGGGGCTGGAAAGCCTGCACCACAAAGGGTTTAGATCGGTGGTCGGTCGAGGCGAGATCCGATTTGACTGGGCATGAGGACGTAACGGCGGTATTATGTCACTGTGGGCGAGTCATTTTGAGGCCGTACATTTTTGGCAAATGACTTCGATGGAAAAGGCTGAGCAGACCCCGGCGCGGGAATTGTACGACCCGGCGTTCTACGACCGGCAATCTTCTGCGTCGGAAAGGTCGGCCAGGCAGATCCTGCCGCTGCTGCTGGAACTCATCGACATTCAAAGCGCGGTGGATGTGGGATGCGGGGTGGGGCCTTGGCTGGCGGTGCTGGAATCCATTGGGATCGATGATTACCTGGGAATCGACGGTGATTACGTCGATCGCGACAAGCTGCGCATTGCCCCGTCCCGCTTCCACGGAGCGGACCTCACGCACCCGCTGCGGCTGGGCCGGAAGTTCGACCTGGTCCTGTGCCTGGAAGTCGCCGAGCATCTGCCCGAGGCCGCGGCCCCGACGCTGGTTCAGTCGCTGTGCGCGCTGGGGGACGTGGTGCTGTTCTCGGCGGCGATCCCGTTTCAACTGGGGATCCACCACATCAACCTGCGATGGCCGGACTACTGGGCGGGATTGTTCGCCCAGCAGTCGTACGCATGCGTCGATTGCCTGCGGCGACGGGTGTGGACCAACAAAAACGTCTCCTGGTGGTACGCCCAGAACGCCATACTCTACGTCAGGCAGAGCGTCGTGCCGGCCTGCCCGAAGCTGGCGGCGCTCGGTGATGTCGTCGGGGCTGCGCCCCTGCCGCTGGTCCATCCGACCAACTACGAATGGATCGGAGCGGGCATGAAGCGGCTGCGGGATCTGACCGACGCGCCAGACGTGCGGCAGGCCGGGGCGACGTTCGCCAAGTCCATCGGCGCGTCGGTCAGCCGCAGGATCGGACTCTCCCCAAACCGCCCGGCCAGATGAGGCAGCGAAGTCGCGCCTCGTCGGGAATGCACTTGCCTGCACGGGCTACCAGTATTCTGGAAGGTTGGCCAGATCGGACACGTTCAAGCGAAAAATCTGGCCAAACCCATTGTCCGCCAGATCGGTAAAAACCATCCAGTTGCGATCCGGAGTCAGAAACGGATGGGCATGGAATCGCTGCTCGCTGCGCGAGGGGGCCAGAGTACGAATGCAGGTATATCGCAGTCGCCTGGAGTCGTGCGGAAAGTGTACGGAGAGCAAACGATGCTCCCTGGCAGCGCTCTCGATGAAAAGAAATCGACCCGCCGGATCCCAGCCGGTATGCACAAATCCCAAATCGCCCAGGCGAACCTCCCGGAAACTGTCGGCAGCCAGGTCATAACGGCCAACACAAACACAGGCGCGACGTTTGTCGGCGTCCCAGTGGTTGGCTTCATAGAAGATGCCGTTCGCCGTTATCACCTGGTGACAGACCTCTGCGCCACCGGCGCCGGGGGCGTTGCCCGGACGCAGATGCCGGACATTGCCGCCGTCCAGATCCACCGACCACATCCCGTTACAGCCTTTAGGATGGTTAACCACCATCGTCTTGGGGGCGGCAAATACCACATGATGAAAATGAAAGTCCCGCGTGATGATCTCGCGATACTGACCGGTCGCCGTGTCGATGTACCCGAGCGTGACCGACCCCATCTGCTCGCGCATCGACTGATGGTCACCCCAGATGTCATGACCCATGTTGGCAAGCGCCTCGCGCTGACGCATGACCTGCAAGTAACGTTCGCGATCGGCATGGATGAACACGAATCCTGAGCCATCGGGCGAGAAATCATTCTGCCCGATCGGCATGCGGCCGGACGGCAGATCCGCGACCTTGCGATTGGTCAGCGTCCGCAGATGAGTGGCGCGAACTTCCTGATCCTGAAAATACCACACTTCTTCCGTGATCCGATTCAGGGCGCTGAGGTGAACGTAGACACCGCGCAGTCGCCACTGGCACCACATGGCCCAACCGCTATCCATTGTACGGGCATCGGTGAGCTGTACGATCTGACCGGTCTGGAGATCGAGCCGGTAAAGCTGCACCCAGGCGGTGCGTTCACCGTGGAAGACCAGATAGCGCCCATCGGCGGTGATCGAAGGAATGAAGTAGTACAGTGGATAGGAGTTGCTCTTCCCGCTGGTCAGTTGCTCTATATGGCGTCCGGTCTTGGGATCACGAAAGCGACGCAACTCCGGCGGATACTCACGACCGATGGATTGATTCACGTGCTGTGCCTCTCTTCATGTCATTGATCCTTAGGCGGTGAGGGGCTGATCCGTGGTGGACAGTTTACCGCCCCGGGGGCGATTCGGTAACGGGTTGATTGGCGACCGGCTTTTATGGACGTTCAGGTCGGCGTGACAAGACACAAGTTCAACTTTTCCTGGCGGGCGTCTTGGGCTGGGAGGCCGGGCCGCGGTGTTAGTTTGACGAAGTCGATTCAGATCAGCCCGTTCAGATCGGATTGGCGATACGCACAGGCAAGGTACAATGCACCATGAAGAGAGGTATCCGAACACCTTCAAGAAGAGATTAGTCATGCCGGCATTATCAACCGACGAGGCCACCGAGCGGCTAGCAAAGGTCGTCGAGAAGGCGAAGCCCGCCACGGTCACGGAAATTTACACTGAGCTCTTCCCGGAGAAGCCGGTGACCGCAGTGTCGTCCGCGGCTGACCTCGCAAAGCACGTCCGAAGTGGGCTTGAGGCGGAGGAGCTTGTCGATCTCTGGAACGTCGTGTTTCCCGCGGACCGGAACGTCTGGTACGACGAGGAAGACAAGAAGATTCATTACAACGAGGAATCGATCGGCTACGCCGAGGCGGACTAAACGGCGGACTCTGACCGGCTAGATATCTTCGGAGTCCACCCATGCCCGCTACAGCCCTCCAACACTTCACGGAAGACATCGGGCGCGCAAGGGCGATCGTGGCACACGCGGACCCGCTCCCGCACGCGACATCCACCGAGGCCCTGCTCCGCTCGGACCTGCTCCGGAGCGCTTGGATGTTCGCAGTCGGCGCACTCGACGCGTACTTCTGCGACGCCTACACGGATATCATCGCCGCGACGGCCATCTCCAAGAGCCGACCGCTGCGACGAGCACGTCAACTCCGAGTTCCGCGAATTCCTTGTCGGGGTCGGGTGTACGGTGGCGACCATTGCTCAGGCAGCGTACTGAGTCCGGCTCTCCCCACTATGAGAAGGCACTTCGACGATCTCGCCGAAGCACTCGGGGCAGAGTTTTCTCGGGGAGAGAAGACACAAATTGTCCGCTGTTTGGAAACCAAGCCAGGGAAAATTGTATGGGCACAGCAGGTGGCTCAAAATTGACCATCGTCTGCGGGCTGCCCGGTGCAGGCAAGGCAGCACTTGCCAGGAAACTGGAGCGCCAACTTGTCGCGATCCGGTTGCGTCCTGATGAGTGGATGGAAGAGCTCGGAATCGATCTGTGGGACGAGTGACGCATCCGGCCCGTGCCGGCCTTGACATATTCCTTTATGGGAATATAATGTCGTCATGGCCCGACCGGCAACGACCACCAACGTGTTCCACGCTATCGCCGAGCCGCGGCGGCGGCGGATCATCAATGACCTTCGAAAGGAGACCGAATCATGCAACACCAAATAGTCAGTCGAGAGCAATGGCTTGCAGCCCGCAAGGAGCTGCTCCAGGCGGAGAAGGAACTCACGCGGCGCAGCGACGAGCTGGCGCGGCGACGGCAGGGACTGCCGTGGGTCCGGATCGACCGGCAGTACCGGTTCGAGACCGATGAAGGAAGCGCCACGCTTTCGGACCTCTTCCGGGGGCGCTCGCAACTTCTGGTTTACCACTACATGTTCGGCCCCGACTACAAGGCGGGCTGTGCGACGTGTTCGACAATCGCCGATGGCTTCAACGGCGTTGCGATTCATCTGGCCCACCATGACGTGATGCTGTGGGCGGTGTCGCGGGCGCCGCTGACCAAATTGCAGGCGTACAAGCGGCGGATGGGCTGGACGTTTCCGTGGGCATCGTCGTTCGGCGGCGACTTCAACGCCGACTTGGGCGTCTCGTTCACCGAGGAGCAACAACAGCGCGAGGGCGGCATCGAATACAACTACCGGCGCGAGCCGGCGTGGCAGGCGCGGGACGACGGCGGGATGGCCAACCAAATGTCGGGCAATCCTGTCGCCGACAACGCATTCATGGCCGGCACCGACGTCGGGACGTACATTCGCGAGCGGCCGGGCATGAGCGCGTTCGTGCTCGAGGACGGCGTCGTTTACCACACCTATTCCGCTTTCGCGCGCGGACTGGACGCGCTCTGGGGCATGTACCAGTGGCTCGACCGCGCCCCCAAGGGACGCAACGAGGACAAGGGCATGTGGTGGCGCCGGCACGACGAGTACGACAAAGGCGCGTGACCTTGGCGGGATGATTCCATTGTGGCAGAGCCGCCCCCGGCTGACTTCGACGAGCTCAGTCGAGTCGTGTTCGACCGATGGTCGAAGCAGGACCCGCTGAAATCGTTCCGCCTTCGGCGGAAGACAAAGCCGGGGCGGCTGTGCCACTTTGCAGTCAGCTGCATGTCGCCACCAAGAGCAGTCACTCCCCCGGCGGCCGGCGGCTCGAGCGGCGACCGTGCTCTGCCATGGCCCAGACGCGGAGGTCTCCGAAGAGTTTCGCGAGGGCGGCGGACTGGTAGTGGGCGTTGAGGCCGCTGGGGTTGGGAAGAAGCCAGGCGTGGCTGCCGCCGAACAGGTCCTTCTGGAGGCCGACGCGGGCGTCTTTGGTACCGGAGACGACGCGATAGGGGTGAATGCCGACAAAGGCGACGACGGTCGGGCGCCAGCGTCTGACCTTGGCTTCGAGTCGCCGGCCGCCCGCGCGAAGTTCGTCGTCGCTGAGTTCGTCCGCACGAGTGGTGGCGCGCTCGACGATGTTGGTGATGCCGAACTTGAGGTCCAGAAGAAGGGATTCTTCAAAGGGGGAGAAGAGTCGCGGCGTGAATCCGCCGGCGTGCAGGGCCGGCCAGAAACGATTGCCAGGCCGGCCGAAGTGATGGCCGATGGCGGCGGTGTAGAGGCCGGGGTTGATGCCCACGAAGAGCACGATGACGTTTTTGGCCGCGAGATCCGGGACGAGCTTGTCGCGCGCGGCGAGGACCTGGGTTTTGGTGGGTTTCCAGGGAGTGATCAATGTCCGATGCACGGGGGTGTCTAAAGCTAGGGTGGCGTCCCATCCGGGGCGCGATTTCAGGGGTAGACGACGCCAGCTTCCGGCCAGATGAGGCCAAGCAAAAGCAGGAACGCGATTCCGAAGTTCGCGAGGATCAGGATCGCCAGGCCCGGATGGCGACGACTCAATGAGTAGACCGCCCCCGCGGCGGTGGTGAGCAGCAGCGTCCCGAGCCCAACTTCTGACGGGAGTTCGATGCATCTCCACTCATATTGTGCCGAGCGCGCCAGTCCCCACAGCACTTCCTGACCCTCGACTCGCTGGTAATGCTTTACCAGCAGGCCGGCCGCCACCGCGCAGACAATGCTGACGGCGTATTGCAGCAGCATCACGACGGCGCACGGGAGATCGTCCGCCTTTCTCAAGCGCCGCGCAAGGCCTGGCCGGGCATATGAGAGCTTCTGTGTCATTGCACCGAGCCGAATTTAAGTCACGATTGCCGCTTTTGCCATGTCTACGTCCCCCGCTCGGAGCCGCGTGGTCGATGGGGCCATGGCCCGATGGTGGTCATGCCGATAGGCGTCAACCCCGCGGCAGATCACGGTTTCTTTACCATGGGTGCCACTCGCACGGGTTGAAAACCCGTGTCACGAGCAAGCCGTCCAGCCAATCTGCCAGTTCAGCGTAAAGCCGGATCCAAAATCAAGTTATAAAACTCGTATCTCGTCATCCGCAAAATGCGTGATTTGGCAAGAATACGACAAGTGGCTCACCGAGATAGCAATCATTCGATAAGTCGCGCAGTTTGCCGCGGTTTATTAGGGGTGCGCATCTGCGCCACCTGCGCCATTGGGCCAAAGAGGCGAGGCAAGAAGACGGGATGGGTCGAGGCGGGACGGGGAATGTCTCAGATGTCCCACTTTCGGGGTCGAAAATGCGGAACATTTCGAGACAAGTGAGACATACACGACATCGGCCGCCGATCAGGCTCGATGGGCACCCAGCTATTTGCTCAGCATGACGCGTTCGATGAAGCCGGTGTCGACTTCGCCGTGGCGGAAGCTTTGGTTGTCCATGATCTGGAGCAGGAGCGGAATGGTGGTTTTGATGGGGGCGACGTGGAACTCGGTGAGGGCGCGGCGCATGATGGCGATGGCGTCGGCGCGGGTTGGGCCGTGCGCGATCAGCTTGGCGATCATGGAGTCGTAGTTGGGCGGGATTCTGTAGCCGGCATAGACATGGCTGTCCAGGCGGATGCCCGGGCCGCCGGGCAGGCGCAGCTCGGTGATTGCGCCGGGGGAGGGGGCGAAGTTGCGCGCCGGGTCCTCGGCGTTGATGCGGCACTCGATGGCGTGGCCGCGTTGGATGATGTCTTCCTGTTTGAAGGGAAGTTTTTCGCCGGCCGCGATGCGAATCTGCTGCTTGATCAGGTCGATGCCGGTGACCGCCTCGGTGACGGGGTGCTCGACCTGGATGCGGGCGTTGACTTCGAGCAGGTAGAAGTTGCCTTCGGAGTCAACGAGGAATTCGACGGTGCCGGCGTTGGTGTACTGGGCCTGGCGGATCAGCCTCACCGCCGCCGTGCACAGCGCATCGCGCGTTTTGGGTTTGAGCAGCGGGCTGGGTGATTCCTCGACGAGTTTCTGATGGCGGCGCTGCATCGAGCAGTCGCGCTCCCAGAGGTGAAGGGCATTTCCATGTCGATCGGCCAGCACCTGGACTTCGACGTGGCGGCCGAATTCGATGAACTTCTCGATGTAGACGGCGGAGTTTTTGAAGGCGTTCTCGGCCTCGGCCTGGGCCTGGCGCAGGCCGCCCTGGAGGGAGACGTCGTTGTGGGCGACGCGCATTCCGCGGCCGCCCCCGCCAGCGGCGGCTTTGATGATCACCGGGTAGCCGATCTCCCTTGCGATCCGGAGGGCCTGCTTTTCGTCATCGACTTCGCCCTCGCTGCCGGGCACGACGGGGACCTTGGCTTTTTTGGCGAGGCGCTTGCACTGGACTTTGTCGCCGACGGCGGCCATCGCCTCTGGCGAGGGGCCGATGAACTCGATATTGCACTCGCGGCAGATCTCGGCAAAGTGGGCATTCTCCGAAAGGAATCCGTAGCCGGGATGGATCGCCTGCACGTCGGCGACCTCCGCCGCGGCGATGATGCGGTCCATCTTCAGGTAACTTTCCTTGGGGGCGGCGTTGCCGATGCAGATGGCTTCGTCGGCAACCTCGAGGTAAGCGGCGCCCGCGTCGGCTGTCGAGTACACGACCGCGGTCTGAACGCCCAGTTCGCGGCAGGCGCGGATGATCCGCAGGGCAATCTCTCCGCGATTGGCGATGAGGATTTTGGAGAACATGATCAGTAGGCAGAAGGCGGTAGGCAGTAGGCAGCAAGAGCGTCAGACGGCTGTCGGTAGGCAGTAGGCAGTAGGCAGTAGGCAGTGAACAAATCGGCCGGCGGTAATTGTTGGAATAGCTGACGCATTTTTTCTGCCTACTGCCTACTACTAAGACGGCTTCACCAGAAATAGAATCGCCCCGAATTCGACAGGCTGGCCGTCCTGGATCAGGATGCGGACGATGGTGCCGCTGCACTCGGCCTTGATGTTGTTGAATGTTTTCATCGCCTCGATGATGCAGACGTCGGTGTCTTCGTTGACGCGAGACCCGATGGCGACGAAGGGCTTTTCGCCGGGCTTGGGCGCCGCGTAGAAGGTGCCGACCATCGGGCTGGTGATCCGCAGGTAGTCGTCATCGGCCTGGGCCGATGGTTCGGCCGCAGGATTCGCACCAGCGGCCGGCAGCGAAGCAGCGGACGAGACGGGCGCATGTGTCGCGGGCAGGGTCCCGAAGACCGCGCCGCGCTTGAGGATGACGCGACGGTCGCCGTCGCGAACGTCGACGGTGTTCAGGTCGGCCGAGGCCATCAGCTCGACGAGCTTGGCCAGCAGGTTGACGTCCATGGGGCTGGAGGAGGCGAGCGGCGCAGACGGCGCTTGTTCCCGGCGCTTTTTCGGTTTTCGTTTTTCACTCAATGTGGCAGCCCTCGAAGCTCCGGTCGAGGCTGGACAGCACCTCGCACCCGGAGTGGGTGATGAGCACGTCGTCCTCGATACGGACCCCCCCTTCGCCGGGCAGATAGATGCCGGGCTCGACGGTGACGACCATGCCGGGTCGGAGCTCTTCCTCCCCCCCGATCTTTCGCATGGATGGAAGTTCGTGGATATCGCGGCCGATGCCGTGACCGAGCCCGTGGCCGAATTCCTTGCCGAATCCGGCATGGTCGATGACGTCGCGGGCGACCTGATCGGCCTGCCGGGTGGTGACGCCGGGCCGGAGGAATTTGATTGCCGCCTGCTGGGCCTCGAGAACGGTCTTGTAGATCTGTTTCATCCGGCTGCTGACCCGGCCGATCATCAACGTGCGTGTCAGGTCGCTGCAATAACCTTTGTAGAGCGCGCCCCAGTCGATGAGCAGCGGCTGGTCGCGGGCGACGAGGGCTTCGCCGGGGCGGTAGTGCGGCAGCGAGCTGTTGGCGCCCGCCGCGACGATCACCGGAAAGCTACTGTTGCTGGCACCGCGCGAGCGCAGCTCCAGGACGAGCAGCCCGGCCATGTAGTTTTCCGTCTGGCCTTCGGTGATTTCGGAACGAATGGCCTCGAAGGCCTCCTCCGCGACGCCGACCGATTTGCGGATCAGGTCGATCTCATGATCGTCCTTCACCTTGCGGATGGTCGACATCACGTCCTCGAGCGGCACGAGGTCGACTGCCGGTGCCCCTTCGATTTCCTTCACCGCCTTGTCGATGGCATGAACCTGACCGAAGGTGATGAAGTTGGCCTCGAAACCGATGCGGGGTAACTTGAGGCCGGCCAGCAGTTTGGCGACGGCATCCGACATTTTCCCCTCGCGGAGGGTCTGCTTGAGCCATCCGGCTTCCTGCTCGGCCTGCTCCTGATAGCGAAAGTCGGTAACGAGGTAGAAATCTTTTTCGGTGATCAGCCCGACCGAATCCTCGCCCGTGAAGTTGGTGAGGTAGGCCAAGTCGGGAGGATGCGTCAGCAGGAGACCATCGAGCTTCAGCTCCTTGAGGGCATCACGGACGTTGTTTTGCCGGACCTTGAGATAGGCCTTGGCGCGAGAGACGACTGGCTTGGTTTGCATTCGGTCTTCCGTGAATAGGCCGCAGGACCGTGAGGCCGGCCACTCAAGTGGGTCGGAAAGTAATGGACGTGGGCGGGCGCTGTCAACCGCCGGCCATCTCGCAGGCGAATAGGACGTTGCGCGCTATCGAGGGGATTGCTAGGATCGTGTTTCCATGGAGCTTGCGGATATGGCAAACGGGGCCAAAACATCCAAATCGCTGAAGGAATATCGGGCCAAGCGCGATTTTAAGAAATCCCCCGAGCCCAGCGGGACGGCCAAGCCCAAGCGGGTCGCCAAGGGCAAGCCCGGCAAACACTACTTCTGCGTGCAGAAACACCTTGCCAGCCAACTGCATTACGATTTTCGACTCGAACACAACGGTGTGCTGCTTTCCTGGGCGGTGCCCAAGGGACCGTCACTGAACCCCAGCGACAAGCGGCTGGCCATGCGCGTAGAAGACCATCCGCTGGAATACGGCGACTTCGAAGGCGTTATTCCAGAAGGGTACGGGGCCGGGATCGTCATGCTCTGGGACCGCGGCAAGTGGATTCCGGAAGTCGATGACGTCGATGCGGCGCTGAAAAAAGGCGATCTGAAATTCACGCTCGAAGGACTGAAGCTGCGGGGCTCGTGGGTGCTGGTGCGCACCCGCGTCGGGCCAAAAGGTGCCGACGGGCAGTCGCGTTCGTGGCTGCTGATCAAGCATCGCGATCAGTGGGCCGGGGAAGTGGACGTTACGGCGCTGGACAAGAGCGTGAAAAGTTTCGGGGATTTTGCGGACATCCTGGCCGCGGAGAAACCGGATGTGTGGGAGTCGCATCGCCCCGCCGGCGGCGGCGAGGCCGGTGCAATGCTCAGAGAGATCATCGAAAAGGCGGCGAAGCTGAAACTGGCCAGATCAGATGCAAAGAAAGCGAAGTCGACGACGCGAAGCAAACCGGGGGTAACGCGTCATCGCTTTGCCGGCTGAGTGACGCCGTAATTGGCGTGTGTGGCGGCGGAGACGGTCTGGCGGGCCTGTTGCATCGGCCCGCGCAAAGCAGAATCGGGCGCGGGCGCGTCAAGCAGAGAGACGTAATCGCTGGGGGCGAGCGTTGCCGGCCAGGCTCCGGGATGTATATCAGTCGCGGCGTGCGTCGGTCGCAACGGAAAAGTTGCTCCAGCGCTGCGGTCTGCCGCCACGATGGCGGCGGCGCCCGCGAAGGTCAGAAGAGCGACCGCAACGACCTTTGCCTGGGCCGATAGTGCACCGCGCAATGCGATGCGCGTCAGCAGGGCTGCGTGGTGCGAGAGAACAGCCGTGGCGTGGGCGCCCAGGGCGAAGGCGGTGGCCGCCTTGCTGGTCGAAGCCACCAGCGCCGGATGAACCGCGCAAGTGAGATGCCGACTCAGCGTCCCCCCCAGCACGCTGGCCGACAAAAGCCGTTCGCCGTCGCTCAACCGCCGCCGCAACATCTCTTTGGCGCGGTTGAGCCGGGTCACCAGGGTCCCCTCGGGCCAACCCAGGTCGCGGGCGGCCTGACGGTTGCTTTTGCCCTCGAGGTAGCAGGCAACGATGGCGGCGCGGTACTTGGCGGGCAGATGATTAATCTCCTGATCCAGCCGGGCCTCGAGCTCGGGCGCCGGCGGCTCAGATTGGGCTTTGGCGGTGCGCATGAGTATCAATCGGTTGAGCATCGCGTGGCGGCGCGCGTTGATCGCCCGCGCCTTGGCGGCGACGCGATAAGCGACTCCGTATAGCCAGTTGGCCAGGAGCGCCGGATCTTTGATGGAGGCCGCCTTTTTCGCCAGGACCAGGAAAGTGACCTGAAAGGCATCTTCTGCATCTTGCCGGCTGTGCAGCGACCGCCGGCAGACCCCCAGAACCATCGGCCCGTGCCGCCGGACCAGCTCGGCAAACGCGCGTTGACGCCCCGCTTCGGCAAAGAGCCGAAGCAGTTCGGCATCGGTTCGTTCGGTAGCCCTGCTGTCGCGCGGCGGACCGCTCACGGCCAACTCAACCGACCCTGCCGAGTTCTTTAGCGCCACTACGCACCTTTCCGAAACCTACTCCCTTGCTAAGGGCCAGGCGCATTCAAATATTCCGAAAGACGGCCGCAAGCCGCTCAGGGGACCGATCCCGGCGGAGTCGGGCCGCCGGACCAGGCCTCAAGTTGGTAGGCGTCCGTCGTGTCCCTGGTGGCCAACACGTTAGCCGCACTATTTGTGTCTTGAAAGAAAATGGGGTTCGCGTACTGCCAGAACAGGACATGGCCATCGACGAACGAGATCGTGCACCCGGCGTTGGGCCCGTGGGTGTGGAACGTGCCGGGCAACTGAATGAACTTCTGGGCGGGATAGAGTGGCGTCGCAAATGAGCTGTTCAGATGGCCGTTGGTGTATTCTGGGTTGCCCGCAGAATCGACCTCAGGTCCTGCTTCAATGAAAGCAAAAGTTCGTTCCGGCTGAGGGACCTGCCCCAAGTTGAAAAGCGTGGTCGGGCGACCGATCCGCCCGGCCAGAAGCCCGTTGATCACGTAGATCGTATTGGGCACGGAAGAATCGTTCGGGCAGAAGTAGACCTGATTGTCTTTCAAATAGGGCCACAGCGCACCCGTGGTGAGGTCCTGATTGGGGGTGGCGTCGGCGATCCAGCTCCAGAAGAAAACGGGCTTCTGGGCGGGCGGGACGCCGGCCAGCGCATAATTCGTGAGGTTTGTCATCGGCTGCATTTCGGAACTACAGAAATGGCCTTTGTTCTCTCCGGCGTACATCAACCATGCCATCGTCAACTGCCGGAGGTTGGACAGGCACTTGGCGCGCCTGGCTTGCTCGCGGGCCGCGGCGAGCGCCGGAAGCAAAATGGCCACAAGAGCGGCGATGATCCCGATCACGATGAGGAGTTCGACCAGGGTAAACCCGCGGCGAGGAACAGTTGGCGACCGACACGAGTATGCGCGATTCATGTTGCCCTCTCACCGATTACTGCTTGGTGAGAGGGCAGACGTATTCATTTCTCTCGCGGATTTACCGGATTTACCAATCTTTGGGCGGGTGGAAATGGGCGACGAAGATCTGGGTGGTGTTGTCGCGGGCGCGCTTGCTGGTCCACATGAGGTATTTGCCGTCGTTGGAGAAGACGGGAAGGATGTCGGCGCCGGGGGAGAAGGTGACGCGGTTGTTGTGGGAGCCGTCGTCGCGCATGACGTAGAGTTCGTAGTTGTCGTGGCCGTGCCGGCTGGTGGAGTAGATGATGTGCCGGCCGTCGGCATACCAGTAAGGGCCCCAGTTAACGTTGTTGTCGTGGGTGATCTGGCGCTCGGCGGATTTGCCGGTGATGTTGCCGTCGGCGTCGAAGGCCAGGTCGGCGACGAAAATCTGGAGCAGGTCGTTGTGGTGGCGATCGGACCGGTAAACGAGGCGCTTGCCGTCCGGCGAGAAAAACGGTCCGCCGTCGTAGCCGGGGTTGTCGGTGATCTGGACGACGTGGGAGCCGTCGGGGTGCATGACGTAGACGTCGCCGTCGGTAGTGCGGAGCGAGCAGAAGACCAGCCACTTGCCGTCGGGGGAGTAGGCGCCCTCGGCATCGTAGACGTCGTTGTTGGTGATCGGATGGGTTGCGAGGTTGACGAAGCCGCCGGGCTTGACGCTTTGGACCCTCGCCTGCCAGTCATCGCTGCGGAAGATTTCCATTCCATGGGGGAAGGCCCAGCGGTAATTGCGGCCGCTGCGCTGATAGCCTTCGCTGGGCTCGCGGCGATCCTCCTTGCCGGCGGTTGAAGCGAAGATCAGGGACTTGCCGTCGGGGGAAAAATAGCCGCACGTGTTTCGGGAGGGCTCGGGACTGATGTGAATGGGGGCGTCAGCGCCGCTGATCTGGCCGGCCTGGTACTTCAGGTGGGCCAGGTACATTTGGTAATGCTGCTGGCCGGGGGGGACGGCTTCAAAAATGATCCACTGCAAATCGGAGGAAAAGTAAGCTTCCCCGGCACGCTCAAAGCCGCGGGTGAGCTGCACGATATCGGAAAGCGTATCGGCTTCGCTGGTGGTTGTGCCGGTGCCCGAGGGCTGCGAGGCGGCAGGAACGTCGGCAGACAACGCGGCGCAGCAGGTGAGTGCCGCGACGCCCAGTGAAAAGAGGATGGCTCGGTAAACTGGCATCTGATTCGTCCGCCACGACGGTGGTCAGGTTTTTCGTTCGCTTAACGGCGACCGAGAAATTACAATCCGCGTGGGGTTGACCAATTCTCGATCGCGCAGGAACGATCATACTAGTCGTCGCAGATCGGGCAACGAGACAGCCGATAATCGTGGAACAGACTTCGCCGGACAGAGGCGGCGCGCAGATTGGGTGTAGCACGGACGCATCATGTCACTGGAGCAAAAGGTGAGAGAACGTCTTCAGCAGGCCTTGGCCGTTGTGGATGAGCACGGGACGATGGGCCCGCGGCTGATCGACGATGCGGTGCGGCTGTTCGCGCGCATCGGGAAGTTCGTGGCGATGAAGCTCGTGACCGAGGGCGTTGACGTGGATGCGCTGGAGCTTGCGTGCTATGCGATCCAGCTACAGGCCCGCCGGACCCGATCGCTTCCCACCGGCCGAGTCGCACGGACGAGTCTCCGCGAACGAGCGGAAGAGACCGCCGAACTGCTGCTGAGCCTGGACCTGGACGTCGACGAGGAGCTTCTGGACCGCACCACGCGCGTGCTGCTGGAGATGCCGCACCGGTCGCCAATGCTCGATGAGTCAAAACTGCTGGCCGATGCGGTGAATCTTGACGATTTCGGTATCACCGGGCTGGTTCAGCAGGCGATTCAGACTTCCCGCCAGGGAGACGGGATCGTGCAATTCGCCGACGGGCTCCAGAAGCGCGAGCAGTACGGCTATTGGGACGCCCGCCTCAAGGACGGCTTCCACTTCGCCCCGATCCGCCAGATCGCCCGCCGGCGCCTCGACAATGCCCGCCATGTCGCACTGCTGCTCTTGGCGGAGATGCGCGACGACCAGCCATGAATCGAAACGGGGCGCACTTGTGGTGTCGACGCGATCGGGAATTGCGATTCTGATTTGAGATTGAACAATTCACGGAATGCCGGCCAAGACTTTGCTACGGGGAACCTGGGTTGTGCCGATGAGCGGCCGGCCCATCAGAGACGGCGGAGTCCTATTCGCCGGTGATCAGATCCTTGAGGTCGGCCCGGGGAAGGCAATTGCTACCGCTCATCCCGATATACGGACCCTCGACCGGCCCGGATTCACGGTCATGCCTGGGCTGGTCAACCCGCACACGCACTTGGAGCTGAGCGAGTTCCACTGCGGCGCGCGACCCGCAAGTTTCGTCGACTGGATCATGCGACTGGTGCCCCGCGGGCAGACGACCACAGAATCGGTCCGAGCATCGGTTGCGCGATCGATCCCGTTGGGGGTGGCGCAGTGCCTGCGGTTTGGCGTGACCTGTGTGGGCGACATCAGCCGGCATTGCGCGGTCTCCCGGCCGCGGTTGCGAACCGGAGCGCTCCGGGTGGTCAGTTACGGCGAGGTGCAGGCGATGGCGCAACGCCGCGCGCTGCTCGAGGAGCGCATCGCCACTGCGATCGATGAGACGTTTGCTTCCGATTCTCTGAGGATCGGGTTGTCGCCTCATGCTCCCTTTTCGGTCGAACTCCAAGGATACCGTCGATGTCTGGCGGTAGCGCGGGAAAAGGGTTTGCCGCTGGCGACGCACCTGGCCGAGACACCCGATGAAGCGACGTTTCTGGAGAAACACGCCGGCCCGTTCCGCGATCTATGGGGTCATATCGGTGCGTGGGACGACCAAGTTCCCAGGTTCTCCGGCGGGCCGATCCGCATGGCACACGAGGTTGGGCTTCTGGACTATCCGACGCTCCTGGCGCACGTGAATTACTGTGACGACGACGAGATGGCCCTGCTGTCGCACGGCAAGGCGAGCGTGGTGTATTGCCCGCGGACGCATGCGTTTTTTGACCATCCGCCGCATCGATGGCGCGCGATGCTCGACGTCGGGATCAATGTCGCTATCGGAACCGACAGTTGCGCCAGCTCGCCGGACCTGAATCTCCTCGAGGAGCTTCGAGTCCTCCGGCGAATCGCGCCTAATTTTCCCGCAGCCCGGCTCTGGGAGATGGCCACGATTCGCGCAGCCCGGGCGATTCAGATGGATCGCCAGGTCGGAACTCTGGAGGAGGGAAAGCGTGCGGACATGGTGCTGTTCGCCACGCAAGCGAGCGATCCGCAGACTCATATTCTGGATGAAAACCTGGTTCCGGCGGAGACGTGGATCGGAGGAAGGCCTTGCTCACCAGGTTGAGCCGTGGCATCCCCCCTGCTTGGCCCGCGCGACGGCCCGGCGGATCGTCTCGTGCACCCGGCCGGGGCTGGCGATCGTCTGCCAGACCGACCAGGGCCACTGATCGCTCTCGGGAATGATTTCGATCGAGCCGACCCGGCAGACACGCTCGTGAAATCCGCTGATCAAACGCGTCCGCGCCACTTTGCGAAGGGGAATGTCGTGGATCTGTGGATTGAAGACGCCCCAGATCCGGACGATCCGCAGGTCAGTCAGCAGGTACAGTTTTCCCGCCCAACTCATGATCGCCCATCCCGTGCGGATGGCAATCAGCATCAAGCCGGCCTCGATGCCGATGTGGGCGTGGTGCGGCGCCCAGAGCCGCGTGCTGATGATGACGATCAACGCCACCGCCAGCGCCGGCATGGAGGCGAAAACGATCGACCACAGCGAGGGCTTGAGGAGCAGGAGAATGATTTCGCCGTCGTGGAGGATGTGACGGGTAATCAATGTAGCCAGCGACGTTCCGACGGCGGTCGGCGCTTCGGCAGGCGCCGTGGCGGCGCCGGCCTCGGTGGCGTGAAGCGGGATCGACGGGGACGCAGAGAAACTGCCGCGAGCCACGCGGGCGCCGCGCCGGCCGCGCACGGTTCGCCTCAGTCGCCATCCTTTAAGCCGGTCGCTCATGATTGTTTCGCTTCAGCACCTCTGCCTTCAATGTAACTATATCCGGCAGATTCCGGTAGTAATTATCAAAATCCAGGCCGTATCCGACGACAAAAACATCGGGAATATCGAATCCCACGTAGTCGACCGGCACCTCCCGGGCCGCGGGGCGGTCTTTGCGGAGCAGCACGCAGGTCCGCACGCTGGCCGCCCCCTGCTGCCGCAGAACCGATTGCACCAGGCGGATCGTCTGACCGCTGTCGAGCACATCATCCAGCAACACGACGCGCCGCCCGTGCAGCGAGCCCAGTTGTTGCGCCACCACTTGCGCGCCCTGGCTGGCGACAGTCTGTCCGGGATAGCTGCTGACTGAAATCAAACCGATCTGCATGGCAATCGGGATTTGTCGAACCAGATCCGAACAGAAAATCATCCCGCCGGTGAGTACAGGCACGATGGTGATCTGAGCCGGGCCATCGAGCCTGGGCGGGGTGTGATCTTCAATGATCATCCGCGCCAACTCCCCCACGCGCTGGGCGATCTGCTTCTGCGAGATCAAGACGCGATCGATGTCGCGGTGCATCCTCAAAATGTAGTCACCGTTGAAGGTTAAGCAATTAAAGCCGTCCTCTCGTAACGACAGGACTGCACGTTCTTAAACGAAACTGAACACTTTCAGAGATGGAAAACGCGGAAAACGTTCAGCTTTGTTCAGAAACGTTCAGTTGGCGTTTTGCGGGTATCGTGCAGGAAAATACCCACGATGACGGCTTACGCGATCAACTCGTTCACCACATTTCCGTACACGTCTGTCAGGCGGAAATCCCTTCCGGCATAGCGATAGGTAAACTTCTCGTGATCGAATCCGAGCAGGCGGAGCATGGTGGCGTGGAGGTCGTGGACGTGGACGGGTTTTTCGACGGCTTTGAAGCCGGATTCATCGGTGGCGCCGTGGACGTAGCCGCCGCGGACCCCGCCACCGGCCAGCCACATCGTGAAGCCGTAGTTGTTGTGGTCGCGGCCGTTGTTGTGGCCGGCGTTGGAGCCGGGCGTGGGCAGCTCGACGGTCGGCGTCCGTCCGAACTCACCGCCCCAGACCACTAGCGTGTCATCAAGCATGCCGCGTTGCTTGAGGTCGATCAACAGCGCCGCGATTCCCTGGTCGCACTGCGTGGCAAGCCGGGCGTGGTTGTCTTTGAGATCATCGTGGCTGTCCCACGGCTGGCCCTGGCCGTGCCACACCTGCACGAAGCGGACTCCGCGTTCGAGCAGCCGTCGGGCGATCAGCAGTTGCCGCGCCTGCGTGCCGGGGCCGTAGAGATCGCGAATGTGCTTTGGCTCGCGATTCACGTCGAAGGCATCGGCGGCGTCGATCTGCATGCGATAGGCCAGCTCGAAGGATTGAATGCGCGCTTCGAGCTGGGCATCCTGCTGGCGATTCTTGAGGTGTTGTTCGTTGAGCGCAAGCACCAGGTCGAGCTGTTTCCGCTGATCCGCCAGCGATTCGTAGTCGTTGCGGATATAGCTGATGAGCTTGTCGAGCTGCGTGTACTGTGTGTCGATGTAGGTGCCCTGATAGACGCCGGGCAGGAAGCCCGCCTGCCAGTTCTGCGATTCCTGGATGGGGTAGCCGCCCGGGCACATGGTGATGAAGCCGGGCAGGTTCTGATTTTCCGAGCCCAGGCCGTAGGTGACCCAGGAGCCGACGCTGGGGCGGACGAGCCGCGCTTCGCCGCAGTTCATCAGGAGAAGGGACGGCTCGTGGTTGGGCACGTCCGCGTGCATCGAGCGGATCACGCAGATGTCGTCGATACACTGGGCCGTCTTCTCAAAAATCTCGCTCACCTCGATGCCACTCTGGCCATACTTGCGGAACTTGAAAGGAGACGGCATTGCCGCCCCGGTGCGGCGTTCGGTCCGCAGATTCGGGTTGGGCAGCGGCTTGCCCGCATACTTCTCCAGGAGCGGCTTTGGGTCGAACGTATCGACGTGCGAGGGGCCGCCGTTCATGAACAGATGGATCACCCGCTTGGCCTTGGCCGGCAGCGGCGAGGATTTCACCTCCAACGGGTTGAGCGCGATCGATTGCGACTGCGCCGAAGCGCTTCGCGCAGAAAGCATGTCCAGCCCGCCCATGAGCTGAGCCAGGGCGAGACCGCCCATTCCCATCCCGCACTTGCCGAGAAACTGCCGGCGGTCGAGAAACCGGGCCTCAAGCGAAAGTCGATGTTCGGCTGGATTCATTAGATTCAATCTACAAATACGAATTCGTTGCTCTCGAGCAACACCTGGGCGTATTGCTCCCACGCGGTGAGTTTTGGCGAGCCGGCGTCGGTCTGGAGGAACTGGAGGCCGATGGCAATCTCCTGCGGCGTCGGCTCGCGCTGATAGATGATGCGGTAAAGGGCATCGATTCGCGCTGGTGGATCTTCGACGGCCGCGACCTCGCTGCGTTTGGTCAACCCGCGGGCTTCCCGTATGGCAAACGGGCTGTTCATCAGAAACAGCGCCTGCTGGGGAACCGTCGTCGTGAAACGCTGCGGGCTGGTGGCGTCGGGAGTCGCAAAGTCGAACGCGCGAAAGACGCCCGGCAGGTTTTGGCGGTCGATGAACCCGTAGATGGACCGCCGGCCTGTTTCGAGGATATCTTCCGCCCGGCCGCCCATCTTCAGTTCGAGCCCGCCGCTCACGAAAAGCAGCGAGTCGCGCGTGGCTTCCCAGTCGAGCCGCTGGCGGTTGAAGTGCGAGATCAGCATGTTGTCCGGATCGGCTTTGAGCGTCGCCGGATCGGCATCACTGCCCTGCTGATAAGTCGCCGAGAGCATAATGAGCTTGTGAAGCTTCTTGACCGACCAGCCGTTGTCCATGAACCGCAAGGCCAGCCAGTCGAGCAATTCCGGGTGCGTCGGCGGATCGCTGCGAGTGCCGAAATCGCTGGGAGTCCGCACCAGCCCCTTGCCGAAGTGATGCAGCCAGATTCGGTTCACCATGACCCGCGCAGTCAGCGGATTGTCCCGGCTTGCAATGTCGTGCGCCAACTCGAGGCGGCCGCTTCCTTGCGTGAAGGGCTCGGCATCGGGTTGCGAAAGAATCGTCAGAAACGCGGGCTTTATCCCCGGCCCAGGGTTGCCTGGGTTGCCGCGAAGGAAGACGTTCTGCGGCGCCCGGGAAGCCGCATCGTGCAGTGTCATCGCCCGCGGCGGAGCGTCCGGGTCGGTCGCCTTGAACGCCTCGATTTCCCGCTTCATCGCCCGCTCGTGCTGGCCCTCCTTCACGGTAAAGACCCGGGCGCGCTGCTCGAAGCTCACGCTGGTCGGCGAGTCATCAGCCCGCAAGGCCTGCCGCAGCGCTTCTTCGTCCGGATACGCGCGCGCACCATCGGAATCACAGGCCGCCAGCAAATCGCCATACCGCCGGGCGACCTCGCCGAGCGAAGTCGGAATGGAATCTTCGAATAACGCCGCGACCCGCGGATTCAGTTTCTGGTTCGATACGACCTGCCTGGTCACTTCTTCGGCTTTAGCAGAAAACTTGGATGTGGATATCGTGGCATAGAGCTTCCATGCGCCAAACACGGTTGCCACGGCAGCGGAATTCCCGTCCAGAAAATCCCTCCACCGCGAGATCATAAACGGGGTAATCGCGTCGGCATCCGACGGCTTGCCGCGCGGGGCGGCGCCGATCGGTTGAGTCGAGGCCATCAGGTACGCCGAGATCTGCCTGGCCGAGCGGAGCCGCGCCAGGTGCGATTGGAGCGTCGTACGCTGGTACTCTTCCAGCGCCCTCTCTTTGCCTGCGACTTCGTTAGTAAACCGCTCGAACCCCGGCGTATCCTGCGGTTTGCCGATCAGCGGCAGGTCGGTCGACTCGGGACTGTTATTGAAGACCGAGTAGAGCGAGTAATAGTCCTTCTGCGAGATCGGATCGAACTTGTGATCGTGGCAGCGGGCGCAGCCGACGGTCAGGGCCATCGTCCCCCGACAAACCACGTCGATCCGGTCATCGATAATGTCCGGAAGTTGGTTGAGAAACCGCCGGCCCAGCGTGAGGAAGCCCTCAGCAGCCAGGGGGGAATTGCCGTCCTTCAGATCGAGCTTGTCCGCGGCAATCTGATCAACCAGAAACTGGTCGTACGGCAAATCCTGATTCAGCGCCCGGATCACCCAGTCGCGATAGGTGTAAGAGTAGGGATAGCGGCGTTCTTCCTCGAAGACGTAGCCTTTGGTGTCGGCGTAGCGCGCCACGTCGAGCCAGTAGCGCCCCCACCGCTCGCCGTATTGCGGCGACGCCAGTAGCCGGTCCACCACCTTCTCAAAAGCCTCGGGAGAATCGTCGGCTTCGAATGCCTTCACTTCCTGTTCCGTGGGCGGAAGGCCAATCAGATCGAAAGTTGCCCGGCGGATAAGGGTCCGTTTATCCGCCGGGTTGGAAGGGTGGAGGTTATGCTCCTCCAGTTTCGCCAGGACAAAATTGTCGATCGGGCCCTTCACCCACGCCGCCAGATTCACATCCGGAACATCCGGCTCCCGTGGCGGCACAAACGCCCAGTGCTTTTTTCTGTCCACCGGCGCGGCCTGCGATGAATTAGACCGCTCCTGCGGATACGGCGCGCCCATCTTGATCCATTGGCGGAAATCTTCGATCACCTCGTCCGCCAGCTTCCGCGGCTTGCCATTCTTTGGCGGCGGCATGAGCAGCGCATCATGCGTATCCGTGTCCTTGTCGGTGTAGGACAAGGCCAGCATGATCAGGCTCTTGTCCGGATCGCCCGGCACCACCGATGGCTTGCCGGAGTCGCCCCCTTTGAGCATCGAGGCGTAATCATCCAGACGGAGTTTGCCCTTGATCTTTCTCTTTGCCTGGCTGTGACACTCGTAGCACTTGCCGACCAGGACCGGCCGGATCTTGTTCTCGAAAAACTCCAAACCATCTTTGGTGGGCGGTGGCGGCGCCGCGTGGGCCAAACGGCCAGCGCCACAGACAATGACACCCACCATTACTATGTTGAATCTCCACATCGTTTGCTTCATTCGTCTATCCCCAGCACCTTGACCCGGACTCAGCAGCCTCGCTTGCAAGTCCTGTTGGAACAATCGGCAATAACGCGGCAGCCGCAGCAGGCGGCTACGCTCACACTTCCATAGTCGCCGCACGGGCCGACGTTAATTCAACCGTCCAATCTTAATCACATCTTTCTCCGCCCGCCGTTGCTCACCACACTCGCGGTCCGGACCTTGTTTGCCCACAAAACCGGCAACGATCTTCTCACCCCCTTTTGTCATTGTTTGCACTGACCGCCGTTTTCAAATCAATTTCCAGCTCATCGACGGTTTTGCAACTCGGTTCCACCCACGGCACCGCTTTCGCTTTTGCGTGGGGCAGATCCGTCAGACATGACGGTCGCGAAGCGCGGTTGGTTCCCACGGGCAGCGCCGCCCGCAGACG
>DATHPP010000325.1:0-21457 GCA_035483795.1 Tepidisphaeraceae bacterium
CTTGTCGTTCAACTCCTGCTGCACCACGTCGCGAAGCATCATGCCGCCAAGCCGACAGAAGCGCAATTCATATTCTTGCTATTTAACTGAAATGCATAGTATTGCTAATTGCGCTGAACCGTGTGCCGAACGGGATTAGCATTTGGATGCAAAATGATGCATTCACTTAAATAGATATATACATTAGCACCTGTCGATAAATAGCTAATCGAAATTACGGTGCACTTCTCTTAATGACACGAGATGACGCATGAATGATGCATTCGCTACCCGCCCATTTGGATCGATATATTGCAATAACCTATTTATAAACCGGCACTTATGTCAATTCAAGACTCTTTTTTATTCGGCCGGGGATGATGCAGAATGGATGATCCTCAGATGACGCAGATGACGCAGATTGGGCGCTCCTTAATCCCTTAATCTGCGGAATCTGCGAAATCTGTGGACGAATCTCCTGGTCTTTCCCCGTCATCGATGCGGCCTGGAATGAGCCCGTCGCGCGATCAGCAGCTTGGGATGAACCGTGGGCGCGGGTTTGGTCGAGACGGTCGGCGTCAGCGCTGCCGACGTGCCGTGGGAGTTGTCCTGATTCTGCGCCGCCGCGCCGGAGTTCGCCGCCGCCAGCGCCGGCGCCGCCTGGTTGCCCAGGCTTGTGTTCAGCGTAAACAGCAGCGACTGAAGATCGGCGCTGTTCACCTGCCCATCGTAGTTGAAATCCCCCTGGTCCCAGGAGTCGGTGCGGTTGAGGAACGCCAGCAGGATCTGGAGATCGGCGCTGTTGACCTGGTGGTCGAGATTCGCATCACCGACAAGGGTGTAGGTCAGCTCGATCGTGTTCGGCGTGGTGTTCACCCCCTGCCCATCCACAAAGTCGGCGTAGCCGATGGCGGTGTTGTGATTCGGATTGCCCGCCGCCGCCAGCGAGGTGATCACGCCGGTCGTCGCGGTGGGCGAGCCGTTCCAGCCGCCGTTGTTGTAGCCGGCCTGGAGATACCCCTTGATCGCCGCGATGGGATCGGACGCCGCGTTCGCGTAGTTGATGAAGACTGTGCTCTTGCCGATGTCGAGTGTCACGCCGGCCAGCGGGTTAGTGCCTTGGAGGCCAGTAATCGTGAACGAGCCGTTCAGGTGCAGAATGTTCGGCAGCGGGTTGCCGTAAGTGTAGTCAAGGACGATGGTATCGTTGCCCCCGTCCCCGTTGATGGTCAAACCATTGGGGTCGTTAATTGGGATATCGCCGAACGCCGGGCCACCGTTGAGGCCCCAGACAATATCGGGACTCGATTGCGCTCGATTGATCCGAATCGTGTCATTACCACTGGTACCGAATATCTCGTCCTGCGGGCCGTTCACCACGGTGTACAGTTGACCGGCGAAACCCGCATCCGAACTGGCCAGGAGAACACTCACGCCGGCCACTGAGCCGACCACCACGTCTGCTCTACCATCGTTATTGAGGTCGGCGGCGACGGCGGCGACATTCGTGGTTGCCCCCGGCGCCGCAAACGTCTGTCGCGCTTGGAATGTACCGTTGCCGTTACCCAGCAGCACACTCACGCTGTTATCATTACTCAGAACCACGTCTGGTTTTCCATCGCCATTCAGGTCACACACCACAGGAGCCGACTGATAGTCGCCGGCGAAGAACGTCTGGCGAGCTTGAAACGTTCCATTGCCGTTACCAAGCAATACGCTTGTCGTGGGCTGGCCCGCCACCAAGTCGGAATTGCCGTCCCCATTGACATCCGCCACCGCGACGTTCCGCGGACTCACCGGATAACTGCCGCCAACGTTGAGCGTTTGCGGGGCTTTGAATGTTCCGTTGCCATTCCCGAGCAGTAAGCTGATACCACGATAATAGCCATACGGTTGGGCGACGAGCAAATCGGGTTTCCCATCGCCATTTACGTCTGCCACTGTGAAGGAGAAACGGTTTGAGAGGGGGTGAAAAACGGTTTGTGCGCTTTGAAATGTCCCATTGCCATTGCCCAAAAGTACGCTTACGTCCTCAGCGTTGGGCCCTAAATCGGCAATCACTAAATCGGGCCTGCCGTCGCCGTTAATGTCCGCCACGGAAATTAAATACGGAGACGTGTTGGCGAACGTCAGCGGCGCTTGAAACGTGCCGTTGCCATTCCCCAGAAGAACCGCCACGTCGTTAGCATAATAGTTGCCCACGATAAGATCGGGTTTGCCGTCACCGTTCACGTCCGCCACCGCAAGGGTCCTTCTCTGTTCAAAGCCCGGATCACCGACCCCAACCGTATAACCTGGTAGAAAGGTTCCGTTTCCGTTCCCGAGGAGGACGCTGACACCGGACTGGCCAGCGACGATCAGGTCGGCCCTACCATCGCCATTCACATCCGCAAGCTGCATCGATTGCACGTAGCCAAGCGCGGCAAATGTGTGCTGCGGCTGGAAAGACGCCACGCCTCCCGGCTGGAGCGGATTGCCGGCAGCGTCCTTGATGCGGCCGTTGTCGATCAAGTTCAGGCCGAGGGTGCCATTGGTCCCAGCAACACCATTTATGGTCACGGTATAAACGGCACCGCTACCGCTGACGACCACGGGCGTCATCCCAGTGGCCCCGTTCAACTGGAGCGTAAAGTCGGACGGATCGACGCCGGTCACCGGCTCGTTAAATGTCACCGTGTATGTGACGCTGCCCGGCCCGACGATCGGCCCCGGCGGGTTTGTGCGGTTGATGGAAAGAACTGTCGGCGGCACGTCGCCCAGCAGGACGCTTACCGTGTTGTCGCGCTGATTCACGGTAGCGAGGTCGAGGCGGCCGTCGCCGTTTAAGTCGGCGACGGTCAGGGCGTAGGGGTTGGAGCCGGTGGCAAACGTGACGGTGGGCTGGAAGGTGCCGTCGCCGTTGCCCAGCAGGACCGCGGCGGCGGGATAGGCGGTGCCGCCGCCGGCGACGACCAGGTCTTCCTTGCCGTCTCCATTCACATCGGCCACGGCGATCGCGTTGGGGCTGGGGCCGACGGCGAAGGTGGTCTGCGCCTGGAACGTACCGTCGCCATTGCCCAGCAGGATGCTTGCGGTCCCATCGGTTTTGTTCACCACCGCCAGGTCGGGCTTGCCGTCGCGGTTGACATCCGAGATCGCCAGGTCGCGGGGCTTGCCGCCCACCGCGAAGCTCTGCGGCGCCGAGAAGCTCCCAGTGCCCGTACCCAGCAGGACGCTCACCGTCGAGCTGGTGTAATTGCTGACGGCGATGTCAGTTTTGCCATCGTCATTCAAGTCAGCCGCGGCGATCGAGATGGGATCTTTTCCCGCGGCAAAGGTCTGCTGATTCTGGAAGGTGCCGTCGCCGTTGCCGTCGAGCACGCTGACCGTGCCGCTGGAGTAGTTGGCGACGAGGATGTCGGGCTTGCCGTCTCCATTGACGTCGGCGGTGGTGAGGGCGATCGGTCCGTTGCCGGTGGCGAAGCTGTGCGGGGGCCCGAAAGTGCCGTCGCCATTGCCCAGCAGCACGCTGACTCTGGAGGAAGTGTAGTTGGCGACGATCAGGTCGGGCTTGCCGTCGCCGTTCACGTCGGCGACGGCGATCGCGAACGGGTTGGCGCCGCAGGCGAAGGTCTGCTGGTTCAAAAACGAGCCCGTCCCGTCGCCCAGGAGAACGCCGACCGTTCCGTCGGTGTTGTTGGCGACGATGAGATCGGGCTTGCCGTCACGGTTGAGGTCGGCGACGGCAAGGGCGACCGGATCGGCGCCGGTGGGGAAGACCTGCTGGGTTTGGAACGCCGCGATCGCCGCGGAGAGGAGCATGCGCCGCTCGAGCTTCTCGACGCAATGCGCCGCGCCTCCCGGCGCAGAGACGGATTTTGCGGCGCCCCGGCGCGGTTTCCGATAGCTTCGCATTAAAAGTCTCCCCATGTAAATGGTGGAATGGGATGATGCCCGACCGCCGCGCCGGCTGTCAACGGGAAATCGGGCAGTCGCGCGATTAATCTCCCCGAAAGCTGTGGCTGCTTGCAGCGACGTCCGTGGCTGTGCCGCCGGTGCCTTCACGTGCCTTCACCGGCGGAATCCGACGGCACGTCTGCGCGGCAAAGACCGCCGGTGAGGGCACGTGAGGGCACCGGCGGCACAGCTACCGCGTCCGGGAAAGCTCCCAATTTCACGGGTGCTTGTGGCGGCGCCGCGCTGGTAATACCAGCGGCGCGGGCGTCGCTTGCGGCACGACCCCGGAACTCGATCCTGGATCGCTCTGATTCTGTGCACCCGCAGTCTGCGTCGGCGCCGGCGCCCCCAGCGTCTGATTCCCCAGCGACAGATTCAGGTTGCTCAAGAGCGCCTGGAGGTCGGCGCTGTTGACGACGCCGTCGTAGTTGAAATCTCCCGTGTCCCAGGCGCCCGCGACATTGAGACTGCTGAGCAGGACCTGGAGATCGGCGCTGTTGACAGTGGTATCGAGGTTGGCGTCGCCGTAGAGGGTGTATTTCAACTCGACGGTGTTCGGCGTTGTGTCGACGCCGCTCCCGTCGGATGAGTCGGCGTAGCCGATGGCGGTGTTGTGGTTGACGGCGTTTTTGGCGGCGGTCGAAGTGATGGCGCCCGTCGAGGCGGTGGCGGCGCCGGTCCAGGCGCCGCCACTGTAGCCCGTTGCCAGATAGCTCTTGATTGCCGCGATCGGATCGGAACCGGGGGCGTAGTTGACGAAAACGGTGCTGCGGCCGATGTCGAGGGTCGTCCCGGCCAGGGGATTGGTGCCGGTCAGCCCCAGAATCGTGAAAGTCCCGTTCAGATGGATCGTATTGGGAAGCGGATCGCCATGGGTGTAGAGGAGCGTGATGGTGTCGTTGCCGCCGTTCCCGTTGACGGTCAGGCCGTTGGGATCGTTGATCGCAAACTGGCCGTTCTGCGCGCCCATCGTCCAGTCGATGTGCACGAGGTCGGAGTCTTGGGTGAGCGTGATGCTGTCGTTGCCGCTGGTGCCGGCGATGGTGTCGGGGAAGGGAAAAATCGTGTAGGTCTGCCCGACGAAATTGAGGTTGGAATTGTCCATCAAGAGGCCGGCGGAGGCGCCGTTGAAGTTGGCGACGGCGGCGTCGGGCTTGCCGTCCCCGTTCAAATCCATAACCGCAACGCCCACCGGACCGGGCCCGGCGACGAACGTCTGCTGGCTTTGAAACGTCCCGTTGCCGTTGCCCAGCAGATAGCTGATGGTGCCACCGGCGTCGTTGGCGACAACCAGGTCGGGCTTGCCGTCCTTGTTCTGATCGGCCACGGTGACGGCGATCGGCCCCGCGCCAGTGCCGAAGGCGCGCCGGCCCTGGAAAGTCCCGTTGCCGTTGCCCAAGAGCACGCTGACCGTGTTGCTGGCGTAGTTGGTAACAATGAGATCGGTCTTGTTGTCGCCATTGACGTCGGCCGCCGTCACGGATTGCGGGTAGGAGCCGCCGGAAAGCACGCGCTGGGGCTGGAAAGTTCCGTTGCCGTTGCCCAGCAGGACGCTCAGGTCGTTGCTCGAATAATTGGCGGTGATCAGATCGGGTTTGCCGTCCCCGTTCACGTCGGCGATCGCCACGGATCGCGGATAAGGATCAGTCTGGAAGCTCTGTCGCGGCTGGAACGTTCCGTTGCCGTTGCCCAGCAGCACGCTCACCGACGAGCCGGCGCCGTTATTCGCCACGACGATGTCCTGCTTGTTGTCCCCGTTGACATCCGCGACCGCGACCGAATAGGGATTGGTGCCGGCGGGGAACACCTGCTGCGGCTGAAAGGTCCCGTTGCCGTTGCCCAGGAGCACGCTCACCGAACCGCTGAAGCTGTCGTTGGCGACGATCAGGTCCTGCTTGCCGTCCCCGTTGATGTCCGCCACCGCAACCGATGTCGGATAGCTTTGGAACGTTCCGACGGCAAACGTTCGCTGCGGCTGAAACGTGCCGTTGCCGTTACTCAGCAGAACGCCGATCGAGCGGCCGCCGAGATTGGCGACGACCAGGTCGGGGATGCCGTCCCCGTTGACGTCGGCGGCGACGATCGCCCGCGGGCTGGCGCCGGTGCCAAGCGTCTGCTCCGGGGCAAAGGTCAGCGTGCGGCCGGGATCGGAGATGGTGCCGTTGTCGACGAGGTTCAAGCCGAGCGTTCCGTTGCCCGAGACGCCGTTGATTGTCACCGTGTAGCTCGCGCCGCTGCCGCTGACGACGACCGGCATGGTGGCGGTTACGCCGTTCAGGGCCAGGGCGAAATTCGCGGCGTTGACGCCGATCACCGACTCATTGAACGTGACCGCGTAGCTGACCGTGCTGGCACTCGTGCCTGGGCCCAACGGATTGGCGCGGTTGATCGAGAGCACCGTCGGCAGCACGTGAACGCTCACCGGGCTCGAGGCCGAGCTGGGGTTGAACGTCCCGCCGCTGAACGAACTGAATGCGACAATCTTATAAACGTAAATCCCCGGCGGCGGCTTGAGGTCGACGAACGAGCCATTGGTTCCGACCGGCGTTCCCAGCACCTGTGCGATCTGGACAAACGATCCGGCGACCGCGTTGACGACCGGCGCCCGCAGGACCTGATATTCCGAAGGATCGTTCGCGCTGGTGGTAGCGGTATTGGTCCAACTGAGATCGACGTTGTCAGGATTGCCCGGATCGTTGACGGCGTTGACGCCGGTCGGCGCGCTGGGCGGGGCCGCCGGCAGGGCGCTGCTGGGCGTGCCGGTGACGACCAGTTCGCGATACCAGGTGTTGGTGTTGCTGGCGACGAATTTGACGGCCTGCACGTTGGAGATGATCGCCCCGCCGGACGAATTCACCACCGCCATCTGCGCTGCGCCACGGTTGAGCGCGGCGCCGGTCTGATCGGCGGTGAAGTTGAAATTCCTTCCATTGCTCAGGGAAATCCAGTCGGCGCCGCCGACCAAAAGCACCTGAATGTCGGTGTTCTGGCCGGTGCGATAGTCCTGGTGGCCGGTGATGACGTCGATTTCCGATATGTCATAGCCACTTGGGCTGGGCGTCGCGCCGGGCTGGGCCCCGAGATTGAAGTCCATGAACCAGTTGGCATCGGCCAGATCGGAAAGGACGTTGGCGCCGCTCGAGGCGTCGCTGATCTGTCCCGAGCCCGTCGCCGCCACCGCCCCGCTGGAGGGGAACGGCCCGATCTGGTTTTGCGTCAGGCCGTTGGTGAGCAGCTGCGCAGCTTGTCCAGTGTTTCCCGGCGCGGCGTCGCCGCCTTCGCAGCAGGGATTGTAAAGGGATGCGAACGGCGCGACGTTGAGCACCAGGTCGTTGGTGGTGTTGGGCGTGATGGCGGAGTTGAACTGCCAGGCGTTGCTGCTGACCAACCCGTTGACCCAGAAGGTTTTGCCGGGCATCGGCGCAAGCGGCGCGGTGCCGACGGTCGGCGCCGTCGTCGGCGCGACCACGACGGCGCTGAGGAGCCGGCGTTTTTCCAGCAGCTCCGATTCCGCAGGGGGCGCGCTCCGCGGCTGCTTGTGCGATTCTCCAGCCGCAAAGTTGTCGATGAGTTGTGCCTTGCTGGCGTGCCCCGACGAACGGAAACGCATAATCCGCTCCTGTTGGGCCGCGTCTGCGCCGGGGTTCTCCGCAAGACGCCGGCGGCGCGGCCGTGGGTCGCGCCAGAGTGTACAGTGGTCCGCGTCGTCAACTAAACATTTTTTTTGCTGGTGGATGGATGATAATCTGGGCGAGGCAACGCCTTTCGAGAATCAATGAGGAGACCGATAGCGGCGCGCGGGGGCGGCGCGCCTCACCGCGATGGGCACCGGCGGCGCCGAGACGACATTCCGGTGACTGAGGTTTGTAGAAGTGGTTGCCGGCGCGGCGGCCTGGCGTCGCGCGTCGACCGCCGCCGCGGTCGTCATCTCCGCGGCCTGGTTCCCCAGACTCGTGTTCAGCATGAACAGCATCGTCTGAAGATCGGCGCTGTTCACGTTCCCGTCGTAGTTGAAGTCGCCCTGGTCCCAGCCGCCGGGGCGATTGAGGTTGGTCAGCAGGATCTGGAGATCGGCGCTATCGACGTGCCCGTCGAGGTTGGCGTCGCCGGCAAGCGTGTATTTCAGCTCGATGGTGTCGGCCGGCAAAGCGGAAACGACGCCGTCGGCAGAGTCGGCGAAGCCGATCCCGTAGCCGAGGTTGGCCTGGGCGGCCGAAGAGGTGATCGCGCCGGTGGCCGTGCTTCCTCCCGTCCAGTTTCCGCCGTTGTATCCGTTTTGAATGAATTGGCGAATCGAGGCAATCGGATCGGCGCCGCCGGCATAATTGATGTAGAGCGTGCCCTGGTTGATGTTCATCGTTCGTCCCGCCAGCGGATCAGCGGTCGGCACGCCGTAGATGGTGAAGGTCCCCTGGAACGACAACATTGCCGGCAGGGCATCGCCGTTGGAGTCGTCCAGCAGAATCGGATCGTTACCCCCATCACCATTGATGATGAGGCCGCTGGTGTCGCCGATGAGAATCCTGCCGGAAACGGGCCCGTTGATCGACCCGGCGACCCAGTCAATATACAGGTGATCGGGCGACTGCATCAGCGTGATGCCATCCGAAGCGTTCACAGCGACTTGGACGGGGGATGCGGGAACGGTCGCCAGGTCGTTCACCAGCTTACTTGCCACCGGGGTCCCGATTCCGGTGACCGCGTCATAACCGGCCCAGGCAACAAAGGCGCCGTTGGAGCCGGTGGTGATGTCGTGGAAGTCCCCGACGGGCAGCGCATAGAGCGCGGGCAGCGTCTGCGTGCTCCCATCCAGCGAAGAGAGGCCGACCGAAGCGCGGCCCTGATCGGCGATGGTGATGAGTCCGGCCCACATGGGGGTGCCCAGGCTGGTCCCGCCATACTGTGCCCAGGGCGTGGACGACCCGAAATCGAACGAATCGTAGATGGCAACACCCGTCTGAGGATCGGCGTCCATCGAGACGTCGGGAATGGCGCGGCTGTTGCCGAATTTGATGAAACGCTGATAGCCGGGCTGGGGTTCCACAACGCTGAATCCTCCGCCGCCGTTGGACCAGGCTTTTTCCGAGCCGTAGGTTCCGTCGGTGGTGTCAGGGGCGAATGAGATCGTGGTTCCGCCGACGGCCAGGACGTTGGGAGAGAAGGCCGGATAGTCGCCGGGGGAACCGCCGTCGCCGCTGGCCGCTACGAAGGTTACACCCGAATGAATGAAGGAAGAGTCGTACGACGTCTCGTTGGTGATCTGGTTCTCCGGAGCACCCCAGCTCATCGAGACGGCCACGACATTGGGCAGCGCGGCGGCGGTCTGCACGCCCTGAAGCAGATCGTCGAGTGACGCCGAGTTGGCCTCGATCAAAACGATGCTGGCGGCCGGCGCAATCACGTGCGCCCATTGCACGTCCAGCGACTCTTCAACTTCCCAACTGATCGGCCCGGGGCCGTCGTTTGTGGGAAGGTTGTTGCCCCCGTATTCATCCAAGACCTCAAAGCTGGGGGGATCGGGCAGGCCGTAGTAACTGTCGAACTGGTGCAGGTCGGAGGCCGCGTTCGGATCGTCAAGCGCATCGACGATAGCAATCGTCTGGCCGCTGCCATCGCCGGCGATTCCATCAAAGTTGAGGTTGTCCACGCCGTAAAAGTGCCTCATTTGCCCAGGTGTCGTGGCGGTGGATGGCGGTGTCGATGAAGTCGCGGGTTCTCCCGCAGCCGGCGGAATCGCGTCCAGAATCGGCCACGCCAGCGGCGCCGAAGCTGCCGCCCCAGACAGCACCAGGCGGGCCTCCAAAAACTCGATGGAGCAGGCGCTGGACCGGTTCCCTTTTCGCAAAACGCGGTGTTCTTTCATTTGTCACCGTTTTCACGAATCCTGCGGGCAATATACACGATCGGCGAACTATTCCTGCAATGATTGCTTTACTAGGGTCGCGAACAAATCCCACCCTGGCACGACCGTCGAGTCCGCCCCGGCCGACGCTGTCAGCAATAAAATGAAAACGAGAAAGCTGAGGGCTCCCGTTCGACGCCATTGGCGTCATTCTCACCGGTGGTGGTATGTAAGTGCCTGCACTGGAACAGGTTGCTATTATGGCAGCGCCTCGTAGAAGTCCCCAAACCACAGCGGCAGATTTGCGGTTCGATTTTGTAAGAATTTGTCTTTACATTGAATCCTCGAGCACGCTATACTGCGCCGGGCAATCACTAGGGTTCTGACTCGGTTAGGAAAGGAATGGGAGTTCATGTTGCGCAGGAATTTGGTACATTTTTGGGCGCTGATGGCCGGAGTGGCCGTTTTTTCGCCCGCAATTTCTAGAGCGAATACGCTGACGGCGAGCTTCACCGGCTCCGACACGTCCGTCTCGCCCCATCTCGCCGCAGAGGTCGATTTTTCACTGACCGGGAATACGCTCACCGTCACGCTGACGAATACCGCAACGCAGGCGGCGACAGACAATGGCAATATCCTCACTGCGGTATTCTGGTCGGACAGCACCGCGATCGGCGGTACATTATCAGATGTAGAGATGGGTACCGGTTCGATTCTGGTGCCGTCGGGCTCGACGGCGGGGGAAGCGGGCTTGTTCGGCTATGCCTCGAACTCCGGCGATAAAAATGGCAGTTATGTTGTGTCGTCAACGGGGTTGGATATCAACTTCACCAATCCATTGTTGGGCTTAGGAGGCGTCCCGGAGAACGGGACAAACTCGCCACCGGATAGCCCAGACGGTCCGCCGGGCGGCCTTATTCCTACGATAAATGGGTCGAACCCCGGGGGTAATCAGTGTATACAGTCTCAGGTGTAAGCATCACCTCGCTCGCTGGCATCGACGACGTGGTTTTCCAATACGGAACTGCGAGCAGCGACACCACTTTCGGCGGGTTGCCCTCGCCCGCGCCGGGACCGACGTTGCCGCTACCTGCTCCTTTCGCTTCAGGCTGCGTTCTGCTGGGCATCCTTGGGTTGGGCCATGTGGTTCGCAAACGGGTTTTCCAACATGGGCTCTTCGTTTGAGCTGACCTCATGATTGTCCGGTCTTGCAGTTCGGAGACCCAGCTTTTTTGAGGTGCGCGGCATTCGTCAGACCCCCCGGCCTCGGCAGCGGCCAGTCCGGTAACGCTCGTATGGCGACAATTTGGTCAGCCGGCGCGGCCTATTCTGCCTTTAACCCCCTCCCGCCCCCGTTTCCCAAGCCCAATCAATCCGCAATTAGCGCCCCGACTCACTCCTTAATTCGATCCTGATTGTGTCGCGAGGAATCGCGATGCTTTTGGAGGAGTTATGCGGAGTGCTGATAAGCGTTTAGGACGCCGGGGACGCCGGCAGGTGATTTCGGCGGCGATTCAGGCCCTCGAGCCGCGGGTGCTTCTTTCCACCATTAACGGCCCCTGCCCCGACGACCCGGACGGCTCCCCCGCCCCCACCGGCCTGACGCCGGTCGTCACCCAAAGCCCCACCGGGGCCTCCTCCACCTTCCCGCTCTCCAGCGTCCCCCAACTCCATTCTGACCCGGGCGCCAGGGACCAGCTCTATCTCGACTTCATCGGCGCCCCGGCCCAAACCTGGGGTGCCTACTCCGTCCCGGCCACCCCCGCCTTCGACCAGGATGGCGACCCCACCACCTTCTCCAGCGGCGAAATCACCGCCATCCAGCAGATCTGGGCCGTCGTCGCCGAGGCTTACTCCCCCTTCAACATCGACGTCACCACTGTCGCCCCCGCCTCCCTGGTCCACAACCAGAACCTGGAAATCGTCGTCGGCGGCAACGGCGCCTGGACCGGGGGCAGCTACGGCGGACTCTCCTACACCGGCGCATTCAGCAACTCCTTCGAGCCCAACGTCTCCTGGGTCTTCTCCAACAACCTGGCCAACGCCCCCTTCTACTGCGGCGAAGCCTCTTCGCACGAAGCCGGTCACGAGTTCGGACTCAACCACCAGAGCGTCTGGAGCGGCACCACCCTGGTCGACGAGTACAACCCCGGCAACAGCCTCACCGCACCCATCATGGGTGACAGCTACGGCGCTCAGCGCGGGCTGTGGTGGGACGGCACCAGCGACGTCTCCAGCACCACCATTCAGGACGACATGGCGGTGATCTCCTCCTCCACCAACGGATTTGGCTACCGACCCCAGGACCACGGCCAGTCCATCGCGACCGCCAATGCATTAAGCGTCTCGAGCGCCAATGTCAGCGGCTCAGGAATCATCGAGAAGACCAGCGACACCGACTTTTTCTCGTTCAGCACCGCCGCCGGCTCGGTGACGTTGAACGTGAACACGATTGCCTTCGGGGCCACGCTGCACGCCAAGTTGCAGCTTTTCAACGCTTCGGGAACGCTGATCGCCACCGCCGCCAATGCCAACACGCTGGGTCAGACGATCACCGCGACGCTGGCCGCCGGGACGTATTACCTGTCGGTCGACAGCTACGGCCAGTACGGCGACGTCGGCCAGTACACCGTCAGCGGAACTGTGGCCACGGCACAGGTGACGCCAACCTTTACCATCTCCGGCCCGGCATCCGTTAACGAGGGGTCGAGCTACACGCTGAATCTCTCGGCCACCGACCCCGGCCAGACCGTCAGTTCCTGCGCCATCAACTGGGGCGACGGCTCAGCGATCCAGACCGTGACCGGCAACCCCTCCAGCATCAGCCACGTGTACAGCCTCGGACCGAACAGCTACACGATCTCCGCCGCCGCCACCGACGGCACCGGGACCTACAACGCCAGCGGCACGCAGCCGGTGAGCGTGCTGCACATTGCGCCAATCGCGTCCATTTCCGGCGCGCCGTCGGTCAACGAGCTGGCCGCCTACACGCTCAACCTGAGCGTATTGGACCCCAACCACACGATTCTGTCCTGGGCGATCAACTGGGGCGACGGCTCGGCGGTCCAGACTGTCTCGGGCAATCCGCCCACCGTCACGCACACTTTCGCCACCGGCCCGCACTCTTACACCATCAGCGCCACCGTCACGGATGATGTCGGAACCTATGCTGCGGGGAACACGCAGGCCGTCAGCGTCCTGCACGTGCCGCCTACGGTCTCCATCTCCGGTGTTTCGAGCGTCAACGAGCAGTCCACCTACACGCTATCGCTGACCGCTTCCGATCCGGGTCACACGATCGTCTCGTGGGCCATCAACTGGGGCGACGGCTCAGCCGTGCAGACGGTCACCGGCGATCCCCCGTCGGTTACCCATACCTTCGCCACTGGCCCCAACTCCTATACGATCAGCGCCAACCTGACCGACGACGTGGGAACCTACGCCGCCGCCGCAACACAGGCCGTCAGCGTCCTGCACGTGCCGCCGACGCTCGGCATCTCCGGTCCGTCGAGCGTCACCGCCGGGGCGATGTACACCCTCAACCTCTCCAGCAGCGACGCCGGCCATACGATTCTCTCCTGGGCCATCAACTGGGGCGACGGCTCAAGCATTCAGAACGTCTCGGGCAATCCTTCCAACGTCTCGCACGTGTATGCTTCGGGCCCGGCCAGTTGCACCATCAGCGCCACCGCCACCGACGATGTGGGCACCTACAGCGCCGCCGCGACGGTGGCCGTCAGCGTGCAGGCCAGCAGCGGAACGCCGGTCTTCAACATCAGCGGCCCCGCCAGCGTTAACGAGCAATCCCCTTATACCCTGAGCCTCTTTGCCACCGACCCCGGCCACACCGTCTCCTCCTGGGCCATCAACTGGGGTGACGGATCGGCGGTGCAGACAATCACCGGCAACCCCGCAAGCGTCTCGCACGTCTATGCCGCCGGCCCCAACGCCTACAGCATCACCGCCGCCGCCACCGACGACACCGGCACTTACCCGGCGGGCAATTCGCAGGTCGTGTCGGTGCTGCACGTTCCCCCGACCGTCGCGATCTCGGGCGCCGGCTCGGTGACCCTGCCCGCCGCTTATACGCTGAATCTCTCGGTCACTGACCCCGGCCATGCCATCACCGGCTGGACGATCAACTGGGGCGATGGCTCGCCGGCCCAGGTCGTGGGCAACGTCGCAAGCGTCACCCACGCGTTTGCCGCACCGGGGAATTACCAGATCAACGCCAGCGTGACCGACAACACCGCCACCTTCGCATCCAACAGCCTGAGTGTGCAGGTGAACCCGGTTCCGGACACGACCCCGCCGACCGCGAGCGCTTCTCTGGGCAGCGTCGCATCGCACAATACTTTCAGTGTCACCTACAGCGACAACGTCTCCGTCAAAGAGGCGACCCTGGGCAATGGCAACGTCCTGGTCACCGGCCCCAACGGATTCAGCGAGCTGGCGACATTGTCGGGTCTGAGCACGACGTCCAATGCGCCGTCGATCACCGCCGCCTACATCCTCACCCCGCCCGGCGGGGCGTGGACTTACAGCGCCGACGGGATCTACACCGTCTGGATGCAGCCCAATTCCGTGACCGACATCTCGGGCAATCCGGTCGCCGCGGAAACGCTTGGAACGTTCACGATCAACATCGCCCCGCCCTCGATTCCGGGCAAAGGCCACCACACCAAGAGCGGCACGCTGGCCGCCACAGGCGCCGCGACGTACGTATCCTTCGCGCTGGCGGCCCCGTCGATGGCAAGCTTGCAGCTTTCCACCGCCCAGCCGGGCATCACGCTGGAACTGCTGGATGCGAATTTCAACACCATCGCGGGGAAAAGCGGTAAGAAATCCACGTCGTTTGCCCAGCCGCTGAACGCCGGGACGTACTATGTGCGAGTCACCTATACCGGCGCGAAGGCAACAACGTATCAGATCGGACTGACGACCAAGGCGCTTACCGTTGCCCAGCGGGCAAGGCTTTCGCTGTCGTAGATGCCGTGGACTGGAGGGCGAGGCTCCTGATGAGCCGAACCTTTCGGCGGCGGAACGGCTCGGCAGGAGCCTCGCCGTCCCATTCACGAAGCTTTTGCAAGCGTGCGGACCGCGGCGGCGTCACGTAGCGACAGGTCGGGGTATTCTGCGTCCTGGCCAACGTCGGGGCGGCGCTTCCAACTCCGCGCGCAGGCCTTGTGCGTGTCCCGTCGATCGATGACTTTGACGCTGACGCGCGGGCTGCCCGGGCTGGGCGGAGCAAATGAGTGGAAACCTGCGCCCACCAAATCTTCCAGGTCAACGCCGAACATCTCAAGCCGTTTTCGCAAAGCGTCGTCTTCGATCTGATAAACGATCTCCGCGTTCAACGCCTTCCACTTGCCAACTTCCCTCGTAATGGTGTCGATTTGCAGCAGCGCCTGGTCGCGCAGCTCGAAGAGTATCTTCCAATCCTCTCGCTGCTGCTGCGGGACAAGGACTCCCGACGGCTGGGGCAGAGACGCCATGTGCACGCTCGGCAGCCCGGCGTCCTCGTCCGGCTTGCGCGCGATGTGCTCCCACGCCTCGTCTGCGGTGAACACGATCATGGGAGCGAGCAGCTTGGTGAGGGCGATCAGCATCCGGTGCAGCACCGTCTGGGCCCGGCGCCGCAGCGGCGAATTGGGCAGGTCGCAGTAAAGCCGGTCCTTCAGCGCGTTGCCGAAGATCGCGCTGACCTGCACCGAGCAGAAATCGTGCAACAATCGAAACGCGCGGTGCAATTGGTATTTGTCGTAGGCCTCGATCACTTCGGCGATCAGCGCATCAAGCTCGGCCGATGCCCACCCGTCCAGCGAATTGACCGGCACCTCCTGCGCATCGGCCGGCGGATCAAAATCGTAAAGATTGGCCAGCAGAAAACGCAGGGTGTTGCGGATCTTGCGGTATTTGTCCCCAAACTCCTTGATCACCTGCGGGCTGGTCGGGATGTCGTTCTGGTAGTCGACGCTACAGCACCACAGCCGCAGCAGGTCGGCCCCGTGCCGCTCGATCTCGGCGGTAGCGCTTACGTATTCCTTGTCGCTCTTGCTGACCTTCGTGCCATCCGGCTTGACGACGAATCCGTGCGTGAGCACCTGCTCAAAAGGCGCCCGGCCCGTCGCCCCCAGGCTCGGCAGCAGCGAAAGCTGAAACCATCCTCGATGCTGGTCGGAGCCTTCCAGGTACATGTCGGCGGGAAAGCGAAGCTCCGGCCGGGTCTGAAGCACGGCGTGCCACGAGCTGCCGCTCTCAAACCAGACGTCGAAGATGTCCCTTTCCTTCCGTAGGTCTTCCGGTGAAAAACCGGGCGGATAGCGGAACCCCGATCCGAGCAACTCCGCCGGCGAATCGGTGAACCAGGCGTCCGAGCCCTTCTGGCCGAATCGCTTCGAGACCGACAGCACCGATTCCGGCGTCAGCAGCGCCTCGCCCTTCTTGTTGTAGAAGACCGGGATCGGCAAGCCCCAGGCGCGCTGGCGCGACACGCACCAGTCGGGGCGCGATTCGAGCATGCCCAGAAGCCGGTGGCGGCCCCAGTCGGGGACGAACTCGACCTGGTTTTTGCACGCCTCGATCGCACGCTGGCGCAGCGATTTCTGCTGCCCGCCCGATTCTCCCGCCGCGGTAAACGGCTTGTCCATCGCGACGAACCACTGCTCGGTGGCGCGGAACAGAATCGGGGTCTTGCTCCGCCAGTCGTGCGGATAGCTGTGGAGGATCTTCACTTCGTCGAACAGCAGGCCGCGCCGGCGCAGCTCGTCGGTGATCAGCGGGTTGGCTTCCTTGGTGCTCTTGCCGCGGATGAATTCGGGAACGGTATCGTCGAAGCGGCCGCTGGCCAGGACGGGGCTGTAGACGTCGAGCCCATAGCGCACGCCGGTGTTGTAGTCGTCCTCGCCGTGACCCGGCGCGGTGTGGACCAGGCCCGTGCCGTCGGTCGTGGTGACGTAGTCGGCGGTGACCAGCTTGCCATGGCGTTCGACAAATGGGTGCTCATATTCGGCGCCGATCGCTTCCAGTTCCCGTCCGGTCAGGGTCTGCTGGGCGACGCGATAGGCGTCGATTCCCCGTCGGCCCTCGAAGACTGCCTTGACCAGGTCCTCGGCAACGATGCCGACTCTGGTCTTGCCTTCGCGCACGTACGTCACGAACGCATAGCGCACATCCGGATGCGCCGCGATCGCCAGATTGGCCGGCAGCGTCCAGGGCGTCGTCGTCCAGGCGATCAGGTGAGCCGGTTCGGCAAACGTTTTGGCCAGCTCCGAATCTCTGACCAGAGGAAACTCGACGTAAACCGTCGCGTCCTCGATGTCCTTGTATTCCAATTCCGCATCCGCCAGCGCCGTTTGATTCGCCACCGACCACGGGACCGGCTTGAGCTGCTTGTACACCAGCCCGGCCCGCACGAACTCGGCGAACACTTCCAGGATCGCCTGCTCGTATCCCGGCAGCATCGTCAGATACGGATTGGCCCAGTCGCCCAGAATTCCCAGCCGCTGGAACTGCTCGCTCTGCACCTGCGCGAACTTCTGCGCGTACGCAAAGCACCGCTTGCGGACATCGAGCACCGGGATTTCACGGATGTTTTTGCCTTCCTTCTTGATCTCCTCCTGGATCTTGTGCTCGATCGGCAGGCCGTGGCAGTCCCACCCGGGAACGTAGGGGGAAAGGTGCCGCTGCATCGTGCGGAAGCGGATGATGACGTCCTTGAGCGTCTTATTGGTCAGCGTGCCGATGTGGATGTCGCCGTTCGCGAACGGCGGGCCATCGTGAAGCACCCACTTGGGATCGTTGCGGTGCTGCTCCAGGACCCGGTGATACAGGTCCATCTCGCGCCATTTCTTCAAGCGCGCCGGTTCGTTCTGCACCAGTTTGGCTTCCATCGCGAAGGCCGTCTGGGGCAGGTTGAGGGTGTCTTTGTAGCTCTTCTTTTGTGCCGTTTCCGTTGTCATTTTGTCTTATCTGTGTTCATCCGTGTCCATCTGTGGCGAACTGGTATTTGTCTCCGTGCTCTCCATGGCCAATTCCGTCCGGTAGTCTATCGGTCTGCGGCGGCGGCTCCAAATGGATGGCCCGCCATCCGCCCAGGCGGAAGCGGAAGTAGATGAACAGGCCGAGGATGATGCCATAGATCGTCGCCACGGCCCAAGGCCCCGCCGGGCCGAACTCGTGCCAGTGCTGAGCGACCGCGTACCCGCCGAACACTGTGATCCCCCAGCAGAGCACGCCGGTCGCGATCGCGGGGACCAGCGTATCTCCCGCGCCGCGCAATGCGCCGTTGTAGGTGATGTAAAGCGCGTCGAAGAACTGATAAACGGCGGCGAAGATGAGCAGTTCGGCCCCGGTAGCGAGCACTTCGGGATCGTTCGTGAACAGCCGGATCAGTACGTGTCGTCCCAGCAGGAAAAACAGCCCGCAGGTCATCATGTAGACCGCCGTGACGGCAAAGCCGAGGTTGGCGCGCTTCACGGCAATGTCGGGCCGGCCCCGGCCGATGTATCGCCCGACCAGCGCCGTGATCGCCGTCGAGATGCCGAACGCCGGCATGAAGCTGAGCACCATGTACCGCATCATGAACGTATTGGCCGCCATCGCGCCGGTGCCGAATTGCCCCATCACCCATACGCTGAACAGCGACCAGGCCAGCACGTCGGCGGTGATTTGCAGCCCCGACGGGATTCCCACCGCCAGCAGCGTCCTCATTTCCGCCCACCGCGGCCGCCAGTCCAGCAGGTTGTAGAGCCTGCGCAATTGCGGCCGCATCGCGAAGAAGATCAGCAGGCTCATCTCGACGAAGACGCCGACGTTCTGTCCCCAGGCCGCCCCGGCGACACCCATGGGATGGAATCCGAAATGTCCGAAGAGCATGGCCCACGCCGCCACGGCGTTGACGGCCACGCCGCATATCGTGGCGCTCATCACCGCGACCGGCTGGTCGACCGACAGCAGGAATTGCCAGAACGCGGTGCCGATCATCTTGAACGCCGTCGCGGCCAGGACGATCTGGATGTAAGTCGCTTCCTGCTGAGCCAGGATCGGCTCGTGACCCAGTGCACGGAAGATGCGCGGCGCGATCGGGAGCATCGGCGCCAGCAGGACCGACATCAGCAGGCCGAACCAGACGCCCTGCCAGAGGTATCTGCCGCACGCCGTGCAATCCTTCCGCCCGAAGGCCTGGCTCACCAGCGTATTGACGACCCAGAGGACGCCGACCCCGAAGCTGATGATGGAGAACGCGAGCAAACCGCTGTTGGAACCCGCAGTCGCTTCGGTTTCTCCGACGCGCGAAAGCATGAGCGTGTCGACGAACTGCATGAGCGTATACGACGCCATCTGCGCGACCGTCGGCACGGCCAGCGCGAGCATCTCCGCGATCGGCCGCCGATCGCGCTCGGTCAAAGAAAGGGAATTCTCCGCCACGTGCATGAGGGACCAATCTTAGGCAAGCTTTCATGTGACACGGCTTTTCAAGCCGTGCTGTCACCGCATCGTTGACGAGGAATTCCCGTTCCGGCGCGATTTCGCAGAAGAAAGCGATCGGCACGGGTTGAAAACCTGGTTGAAAACCCGTGTCACAGGCATACCACCGCGCTGGTCAAGGCAGCGAATCGTCCAGAGCTTTCTTCGTCTGCTCGTCGCGGAATTTACGGAGTTTTTCGCGGAGCCCGGGACGTGAATTGGCGAGGATAGCAATAGCCAACAGAGCCGCGTTGGTCGCGCCGGCCTTGCCGATGGCCAATGTGCCGACGGGAACGCCGGCCGGCATCTGCACGATCGAAAGTAGCGAATCCAATCCATTGAGCGCGTGGCTCTGCACCGGCACGCCCAGCACGGGAAGAACCGTCTGAGCCGCCGCCATGCCCGGCAGGTGCGCCGCCCCGCCGGCCCCGGCGATGATCACCTCAACGCCCCGGCCTTCCGCTTCGCGGGCAAACTGCGCCAGCCGCTCCGGCGTCCGATGCGCCGACACGACCCGGCACTCGTGCTCGACGGCGAATTGCGTCAACATCGCGTCCGCGTGCTGCATCGTCTCCCAGTCCGACTTGCTGCCCATGATGACGGATACGAGGGGAGTCATGTTCGATACCACGCCACGAGTTCAAAGGACGAAACTCGAATGACGAATGACGAATGACGAATCAAATCCGAAATAGGAATGACGGAATGACGAAACCCATGACTGCTCGATGACGCGCGTTTTCGTCATTCGAGTTTCGGTCATTTGAATTTGATTCGTCATTCGTCATTCGAGTTTCGTCATTTACCGTTCTGGCCATTCGGATTTCGAGTTTCGCGATTGTCGATCCTACCATACCCTTCGGAATGCCGGAAATTCCGCCGATCCTCGATCACCGCGTCACGTTCGATCCCACGGCGGATTTTGAGGCGTTTTTGCAGGATGTGCCGGCCAAGTGGGTCATCTACCTGCTTGGCGACGAGCAGGACCGGCCGCTCCAGCTTTTGTGCGTGAAGAACCTGCGGGCGAGCCTGCGGCGACGGCTCGGCTCCGACGAGCAGATCGGCCCGTCGCGGCGGGTGAACTATCGCGAGGTCGTACGGAACATTCATTTTCGCCGCGTCGACAGCGGCTTCGAAGCCGACTGGCTCTACTGCGAAATCGCCCGCGAACTTTTCCCGCGAACGTATCAGGGTATGATCGGCTTTCGTCCGGCGTGGTTCGTGCACGTCAACCCGGCGACCGCTTTCCCGCGCTACATCAAGACGACGGACCTCTCACGCCCTGGAGAGTACATCGGCCCGCTGGAAGACAAGCACGCCGCCGCCCGCCTTATCGAGCTGGCCCAGGACCTGTTCGACCTGTGCCGCTATTACAACATCCTCGTCGAAGCGCCGAACGGAAAGGCGTGCGCCTACAAGGAAATGGGCAAGTGCCCGGCGCCGTGCGATGGATCGATCTCGATTCAGCAGTATCACCGCCTGATCGAATGGAGCCTTCGCACGCTGGTGGACCCGGCGGACGCCATCCGCACGCACAGGGTCCGTATGCAGCAGGCGGCCGTCGAGCTGCGCTTCGAGACCGCCGCGAAAATCAAAGCATACGTCGAGCAGCTTTCGCAGCTCGGCAAGGGCGCCTTCCGCCACGCCCGGCGCCTCGCCGATTTTCAATTCGTCTCACTTCAGCATGGCCCCAGGCAGGGAAACGCCAAGCTTTTCCTGATTACGCCTGGAACAATCCAGCACATCGCGTGCGTCATCGACGATTCGACAAGAACATCCGAATTGCTCGGATGCATCCTCCGCGCCTCATCGCAGCAGCCCGGCGGCTCGCTGGACGCGATCGGCACGGAGCGCGTCGGCATCGTCAGCCACCATCTGTTCATCGCGAAGCAGAAGCACGGCGTTTTTCTCCGCCTCGAAGACGTCACCGAGCCTTCGCTGGCCAGGTCCCTGTCCGAGCTGGGCAAGCGCCCGGTCGAACCCGAAAGCGAAGCCGAAGGCGTATTGAAGGAACTCCAGTCGCTGTAATTGTGCAGGGTGAGGCTCCCGCCCTCCCGTTCTAAAATTCCCATTGACAGACATCGTGCGCGCTCGATACGTTGCCCCCCACATATTCCACATTCGGGGATCGGTTCAGGGGAGCCGTTCCGAATCAGGCCCAAACGAGACGACGTGCCGCGAGAGTGCGGCAAGGAGGGAACCATGAAGCTCGGACGAAAATTGCGCCGCCTC
>DATHPP010000326.1:0-4511 GCA_035483795.1 Tepidisphaeraceae bacterium
GTTGAGGCCTAATACATCATGTCATTCCCAAAGTCGTCCGCGAGGCTGAACTGCGCGTCGAACGGTTTGATCTGCTCGTTGCCCGCGATCAATCGCACGCACGCGTTCCAGCGCAGGATCGCGTCGTCGTTGCCGGGCGGGGCGAGGGGCTCGGCCTTCTCGTACCATTCCATCGCCACGTGCAGCCAGTCATGCACGACGTGCCCGGGAGTGCCGGAGTCGAGCTGCGTCTTGGCCCATCGCTCGCAGATGATGCCGGCGTAGTAGGCGTGCTCGTACTCGCCCTGGAGGCGCGGGAGCAACTGCTCCGCTTCCACGCGGGCCGTTCCCTTGTTCTGGCCAAACTGGTCGGTCAGGGCCAGCAGCAGCGTCGTCAGCGCCGGCTGGTTGTCGTGATCGATGTCGAGCACGTCGCGGCAAATGCTTTCGGCCTCCACCGGCTCGTTGAGCAGCCGGTATCGCTCCGCCTTCACCAGGGCGCTGGGAATCGCATCGGCAGATATGGGTTTCAATTGAAACACGCGGCACCGCCTTGCCCCCGGAAAATGATGCAGCTCACAGCCGGACCAGCGCGGCGAACGTCGCGACCGACCCCGCAAACGCACCTCCATAGCATAGCACAGCAAGCAACCCCGGCGTTATCCGCAATCCGACCGTCGGAAGCACGTGCCGGATGCGGTGGGCGCAATGGAAAAACGACAGTGTCACGATCCCCAGCAGCACGATCCGCACCACCCAGAACGACAGGGCGTGTGCGACGCGGTGGTAGCTGGCGGCGGGATCTCCCGCGAAGGGAAGCACGAAGCCGGTGAGCACGATCAGCACCGGAACGAAAAGCGCCGACATCACTCCGCCGGCCGAGAACAGCGACCACCAGAAAGCTTCGTTCGACCGGGTTCCGCTTCGTTTCATCGCAACACCCCCCAGACCACCAGAGCCGACAGCACCACCCACGGCAGGTATCCCATCCCGATCGCGACCAGCGGATCCGGCAGCCGCTCTTCGCCGATCCGCACCGGCATGACCTTGGGCGTCAGGTTGAACCAGGTGATCGAATGGTAGAGCGCCGCTGCCAGCACGATCGCGTGAAATACGACGGAAAGGGGGCTCCGCATCGCGACCAGCATCTGCTCGAACGACTGCGCCCCGGCCGCCAGCCGAAACAGCCACATCACCAGCAACACCAGGTAAGCGCCGATGAACACGCTGGTCATCTCGCGCACCATGAACCAGCGATAGGGCCAACTGCTCAGATACCACGTCGACGAAATCTCCCGCCAGTAAGGCTTTCTCATCGTCGCCCCCACGGCATGAGGACGCTGGCATACCAGTCGTTCACGCTCGCCACCTTCTCCTGCTGCACGGCGCCGGCAGGGTCGACGTTCTTGGGGCAGACGGTGGTGCACTCGCCAACGAACGTGCAGCTCATCGCCCCTTCGTCGCTTCCCAGCACACTCTGTCGCTCGGCGTTCCCGTGGTCGCGGGAATCGAGGTTGTAGCGCAGCCCCAGCGCCAGCGCCGCCGGGCCAACGAACTTGGGCTCGAGTCCCACCACCGGGCACGCGGCGTAGCAAAGCATGCAGTTGATGCACATCGAATATTGCTTGAAACGGGAAAGCTGGGCGGGCGTCTGAAGGAATTCGCTGTCGGTGCCATTGACGTCGTCGCGGATCACCCACGGCTTGACGCTCTTGAGCTTCTCCAGAAAACCGTCCAGCGTGATGATCAGGTCGCGCTCGACCGGAAAATTGGTGAGCGGCTCGACGCGAATCGGCTCGGGATAGTAGTCTCGCAGAAACGCCGCACAGGACAGCAGCGGCTTGCCGTTTACCATCATCCCGCAGCTTCCGCACACGCCCATGCGGCAGCTCCACCGGTAAGCCAGCGTGCCGTCCACGCTTTCCTTGATCCAGTTGAGCGCGTCGAGCACCACCCAGTCGTCGTGGTAGGGGACCTGGTAATCCTGAAAGACAGGATCGACATCGTCGCCGGGGCGGTAGCGAAACACCGAGAGCGTGATGTGCTGGTCAGCCATCTCTCCACTGTCTCCTATGTATCGCCGTACACGCGTTCGCCGGGCGGCCAGCGGGTGATCACGACGTCCAGGTAATCGACCCGCGGCGTGCCGTCCCGCCGGTGATACGCCAGCGAATGCTTGAGAAACTGCATGTCGTCGCGCTTGGGAAAGTCCGTGCGCTGGTGCGATCCGCGCGATTCCGTGCGCGCCAGCGCGCAATGGGCCAGCGCCTCGGCGATGTCCAGCATGCAGCCCAGCTCCAGCACCGCGATCAATTCGGTGTTGAAGCAGAGGCTGCGGTCCTCGAGCCGCACGTCCCGGAAGGACTCTTGCAGATGCGCAAGCGTCTGACCGGTCTGCCGCAGCGAGGATTCGTTGCGGTAGATCCCGGCGCCGTTTTCCATGGCGTGGTTCATCTGAAGGCGGAGATCGGCGACGCGGTGCGTACCGCCTTCCTTGCTGATGTACTCACGGGCAATGCGCTGTTGTTCGTCGGCGAACTGCGTCTCGATGGCCGCAGAATTCTTCGGGGTGGCACCCTCCGCTGCATATCGCGCCGCCGAAGCCCCGGCGCGGGCGCCGAAGACGAGGATCTCGGCCAGCGAGTTGGAGCCAAGGCGATTGGCGCCGTTGATGCTGACACACGCGCACTCGCCCGCCGCGTACAGGCCCGCAAGCGATGTCGCGCCGTCGAGGGTGGTATGAATCCCGCCCATCATGTAATGCACGACCGGCCGCACCGGGATCAACTCGTGCACCGGGTCGATCCCCACGTAGTTTTTGCACAGCTCGCGCACGAAGGGGATCTTCTTGTTGATCTTCTTCTCGCCCAGGTGGCGGACGTCCAGATGAACGACGTCCCCGTACCGGCCTTCGATCGTGTTTCCCTTTTCCCGCTCGTGAACGAAGCACTGAGAGAGCTTGTCGCGCGGGCCCAGTTCCATGGTGTTTTTCTGCGGATGTTTCGGGTCGTGGACGTCGAGCGGCTTGCCGAGGTTGTAGTCCTGGAGATACCGGCGGCCGTGCTTGTTGATCAGGATTCCGCCTTCCCCGCGCGCCGCTTCGGTGATCAGGATTCCGTTGCCCGGCAGGCCGGTCGGATGATATTGCACGAACTCCAGGTCTTTGAGCGCGACCCCGGCCCGATAGGCCAGCGACATCCCGTCGCCGGTCTTGATGGCGCCGTTGGTGGTGAAGGGAAAAATCCGCCCCGCGCCGCCCGTGCACAGGATGACCGCCTTGGCCGCGAGGCAGCGTAATAGCCCGGTCCGCATCTCGATGGCGGTCAGCCCCGTGCAGCGACCGTCCTCGACGATCAGCTTCGTCGCGAACCATTCGTCATAGCGTTTGATCTGCTCGTATTTGAGCGACGTCTGAAAGAGCGTGTGCAGCAGATGAAACCCGGTTTTGTCGGCGGCGAACCAGGTCCGCTCGATTTTCATTCCCCCGAACGGCCGCACCGCGATATGCCCGTCCGGCTCGCGGTTCCACGGACAGCCCCAGTGCTCGAGCTGGATGAGCTGTTTGGGCGCGTCTTTGACGAACAGCTCGACGGCGTCCTGGTCGGCCATCCAGTCCGACCCGCGGATCGTGTCCGATGCGTGGGCATCAAAGCTGTCGTTGCCCTTGATGACCGCGCCCGCGCCGCCTTCGGCCGACACGGTATGGCTCCGCATCGGATAGACCTTGGAGACGATGGCGACGGAAAGTTTGGGATTCAGCTCCGCGACGGCGATGGCCGCACGCAACCCGGCGCCCCCGCCGCCCAGGATGACAACATCGTGTTTGATAACATCGGCCACCGGGGCGGCAATATAACCAGTTCCCGCGCCGCGCCCAAACGAATTCAGCGATAGCGACGGGGAGAGATCGTCGTGGGCGGCGCGGCCCGCTCCGTCCCCCCCCCATACGCCGTATGCGGGATGAAGCACCGCGAACCGAGAATCCGGGGCGGCGCTCCGCTTCCGCTGCGCTCTACCCCGGCGTGGGGTGTACTCGGGTCAGGAGCGCTTCCGTCCGGTGCGACCTTCTTCGGTATCGTCCCTGAATGACCACGTCCATGCGCCCGGGCCCTGGTCGAAGTCCCGATGAGTGAATCCTGTGCCCCCGATTTCGAAACCCGCGCTCATCCCCGTGCAGCCACGACGACCGCGCGTTGATGATGACGTGACGCCATTTCTTCCCAAGCGCGGCCATGACAACATCCTCAGCACGTCCGCATGGCAAAGCAACACCCCACGCCGGGGCACAGCGCAGCGGAAGCGGAGCGCCGCCCCGGATTCTCGCTGCGCCGTCTTCCCGTGGACGCAGAAAGAGACTTGACCGCGGATGGGGCGGATCGCGCGGATGGGATCCAAGCCGCCCTCGCCGCAGAAGCCAAAGCCCGGACGAGACCGCACCTGCCCCGCATCGGCTGCGGCCTGGTCGGCGGACGGTGGGACCTGACCGAGCCGATCATCGAACGGACGCTCTGCAAGAACGGTATCGAGGTGTT
>DATHPP010000327.1:0-5743 GCA_035483795.1 Tepidisphaeraceae bacterium
GAGGCGGCGCAATTTTCGTCCGAGCTTCATGGTTCCCTCCTTGCCGCACTCTCGCGGCACGTCGTCTCGTTTGGGCCTGATTCGGAACGGCTCCCCTGAACCGATCCCCGAATGTGGAATATGTGGGGGGCAACGTATCGACGGTATATGAAGTTTGTCAACGGCAAATTCAGCGGCAGAAAATGAGGCGGGCAAAACGCCCGCCAAGTCGGAATTCTGCGGTGCGGGAACTCCGACGCAGGCTGGAAGTCTGCACTGGCTAGCGGTGCTTTCGCGCGCGTCGTGATGCCGGGACCACCTGCCGCGCCGAAGCAGAGCAACCTGATTCCCCAGACTCGTGTTCAGGTTGAACAGCAGGGCCTGAAGGTCGGCGCTGTTGACCTGCTGGTCGTAATTGAAATCGCCCTGGTCCCACAGGCCCGGCCGATTGAGGCCGAACAGGAGGATCTGGAGGTCGGCGCTGTTGACCTGCCCGTCAAGGTTGGCGTCGCCGTACAGGGTGTATTTGATTTCGACCGAATTCGGCGTGGTGTTGACGCCCTGACCATCGGCCCAATCCGCGAAGCCGATGCCGGTGCGGTGTTGCGGGTCGTTGGCGGCGGAGGAAGAGACGATCGACCCGAGAGACCCTGGCGCGCCGAATCCGGTGGTCCACGTTCCGCCGTTGTAGCCGTTGACCAGGGACATCCGAATGTCACCGGCGGGATCGGTGCCCAAGCCGTAGTTGACGAGAATGGCGTTGTTGCCGATGTCGATTTTTCCGCCCGAGTTGTTCCAGAGCAAGCTGACCTGGATCATGAAGGGGTGAGAGCTGGGTTGGAGCAGGATCGTTCCAGGGGCCGACACATAGATCTGTGTGTCGGCGGGAATGGCGGAGGCGGCCGTGACGATGATTGTGCCTCCGTTGGTCGTTGTCGGACCGGCATAGGTATCCGGGCCATTGAGTACAAGGCTGCCGCTGCCGCCGAGCGATATTCCGAACCCACCGCCATTGTCCGTCACTGTTGCAAGCGACACGGATGCCTGTGACGCCACATTGAGGCCCGCGAAGCTCTGTAAGGTGACCCGTCCCAACAGCAGTGTTCCGGAGCCGGTGACGGTGATCGGGCCGGACCCATTGTCGACCGTGACATCTCCGAATACAGCGGTTTGCGAATTCCGCATGTCAATCGTACTGCCGGCGGCGAATTGAATGGGGTTGCCATAGGTTTGTGTTGGCAAGAGCGTGATCCCGATTCCGCTGAGGGCAAACAGACCGACCCTGCTGACGATGCCGCTGCCGCTTTTGGTAGATCCCGTTTGCGTCAGGGTGATGCTGTCGAGTGTTTTAACCTCGTTGGTCGGCGAAAGTGTGTAATCGAGTTCGTACATTCGCGGATCGCCCGCCGAGAGAGACACGGAAGCACCGACGGCTCGGACGATGCGGCCGCCAGCGACAAGGGCGGGAGGGGAACTGCCGAACCAGTCGCTCACATTGAAAGCGGCGGTGGCGGTCGAACCGTCGGCGAAATTTAATTGCGCGCTGAAGGAGGAACCGCCGTTGACCGAATCCGCCAGGAAATTGAGCGTCGAGAACTGTCCTGGGTCAGCGAGGGGTACGGTGATGGAGCCGGTACCCTGTGCCGGAAGCATGATGACGTTGTTGGCGTTGTAGGGTTGAAGCTGGAAGGTGACGGCGGGATTTGCGAGGCTGGTAAAGGTTGATCCGCTGGGCGGCAAGCCCGTGCCCTGCGCCGCAGCGCTACCGAAACCCTGTTCGTACCAGTCCGTATTTCCGCCGGCACTGGGGTCGTCGAAGGGTGCCGACGTGGCGCTCACCGGATTGGTGGCGGACGCCTCGACGATCACATCGCGATTGAATCCGGTAATGGGAATCACCTGCTGCGTCTGGTTGACCTGCCCCTGAAATGAAACATCGCCGGAGTTCAGTGCGATAGGACCGGTTCCCAGAGGATTTCCGGTCGACGGGCCGATATTGACCTGACTACCGCCGGTGAACGTGGTGCCGCCGGAGTAAGTGTTAGCGCCCGTCAGCGTGAAAGGATTGCCTCCAATTTGGTTGATGCTCACGGCGAGCACGCCCAGACTTCCGGACCCGGGAATGTGGTCCTCGAGGGTTCCGCTGAACAGTGCGTTGCTGGCGCCGATCGAGAGGGTGGCTGTTCCAGATTGCGCGGGTCCGCCCGAGTTGTATACGGCACCTGTGCCGGACAGGCCGGCGACCGCCTCGCTGAAGCCGTCCAGGTCAAAAGAGCCGCTCACCCCGAATGAAGTGGTTGAGCCGAATTGATTCGGCGCCCCCGCGAGCAGGGCCCCATTGACGAAAACGCCGCCATTGATGTTGATGCTGCTGGACGGTGCAAGTTGAACCGTTCCATTGTTGACGTTCATGCTCGTGTTGCCGGCGAGGGTCCCCGAGAAAACGCCTGAGCCAAGGCCTCCGAGCGACTGGTCGAGCGTGAGCGCGCCGCCACTGGCGGTGAAGTCCCCCTGATCGCCGAGCGTGTTTCCGACGAGGAAGCCGCCGGCCAGGGTGGTGCCGCCGGTGTAGGTATTGGGGGCGGTCGGAGGCGCCAACATGATGAGTCCGCTGCCGGTCTTCTTCAGTGCCAGAACGCCGGTCGCGCCCGATGAGGGGGGAACATTCTCGAGGACGCCGGAGAAGGTCGAACTGCCGCTGGTTCCCACCGTCAACGTAGCAAGCGGGTTGGCCTGGACGCTCATGTTGTAAACCGCCCCTGATCCGCTGAGCAGGCCGATGGTGTGATCGAAGCCTCCGAGATTGAGGCTGCCGTTGATGGTGAACGTGGACGTGGTCGGCCAGTCGTTCACGGCCGCACCGGTCAGCGTCGCTCCGGCGTCGACGATCGTCGGGCCGGTATTGGCGAAGGTGGAGTGGGCGGTGGCGGGAGTCGTTCCCATCACGACGGTTCCGTCGGTGACGTGAACCGTGCCGCTTCCGGTAACGGTACCGCTGAACGAACCGGAGGCACCAGCCAGGGAGGATTGGTCGAACAGGAGTGCCGCCCCACCGCCGACGGATACGTTCCCGAGCAGCGTGCTGGTGCTGCCGTCAAGGGTTCCGGAACGGACAGTGGTCCCCCCCGCGTAGCTGTTGGTTGCGGAGAGGAACAGCGTGGCTGGCCCGTTCTTGGTCAGGCTGCCGGTGCCGCTGATCGAGGCGGAAACCGTGCAGTTTCCCCACGCGAAGAAATTGAGCGAGCCGTTGTCGGTGACGGGGGAGCTGATGCTGACGTTCTGCAACTGTGCCTGGCTGCCGGCATCGACCTGAAGGGCGGTGCCGGTCCCGCCCAGCGAGAAGTTGATCAGCCGCACGGCCGAGTTGTTGGAAATCTCGACAGGGCTTCCTGCCGTGTTAATCGTGATCGCTCCTCCTGCCGGCGCGGTGATGGTGGTCGAGTCTGAAACCACCAGGCCACCGTTGGCGGGGTCGAGATTGATGGTCCCGCCCGCCAGCGATGGATCGAAGCCGATCGATTGTCCGGTGCTGTTGGCGGTGGAGATGGCCTCTCGCAGGGAAAAGACACCATTGCTGGGACTTCCCGGATCGGAAAGCGTGTTGACGATGAGCGGGGCCGCGATGGCGGTGGAGATTTCCCACACGCCGCGTCCGTAGGTGAATGCGGCGAGGATGTTATTGACAGGATCGAATTCCAGATCGTGGACCTGCACGTTGGGCAATCCGGTCGCGTAGGGGGCCCAGGTCGTGCCATCGTCGGTGCTGGCCCAGACACCGTTGTCGTTGCCGACGTAGAGTGTTCCCTGGTTGATCGCCAGTGTGAAGGTCGGCAGGTCGGGAAGATTTCCGCTGACGTTTTCCCAGGTGGCGCCGCCGTCGCTGGTGCGCATCACTTTGTTGGTGCCGAAGGCCCAGCTCATGACATAAGCAACCTGCGGGTTGGACGGATCCACGACGATCTGGGCGTAGGGTGAACTGAACGAATCGCGCTGCACCCAGGTGGCGCCGTCGTTGGTAGTCACAAAGATGTGGCCGGAATCGGTGGCGTAGATGGTGTTGGGATCGCTGGGAGCAATGGCCAGGTTGCTGATGGTGCCGGTCGAATTTGCCGTCCAGCCGTTGGCGCCGGGGGTGCTGATCGGCGTCCATGAGTTGCCGCCGTCGAGGGATTGGTAGACGCGGTCAGTGCCGTAAACGAGGTGGTTCCCGTTTGCCGGGTCGACGGCAAAACCGGCGTAGTAGAACTGCGGCTCGTTTGGATCGATGCCGCTGGTGATCGTGGTCCAGGTAGCGCCGCCATCATCGCTGCGGCGGAGAAAATTCCCGGAAAGGAGGTTGTTGCTGGCGACCTGGTGATAGATGCGGCTGGGATCTTGCGGATCGATGCGAATCACGCCGGCATCGGTGCTGGGGTCACGTTGCGTCCAGGCGAGGCCGCCACTGAATTGCGCCGTCCCGTTGTCCTGGCCGGCGGCAAAGGCGTTGCCGGTGTTCGTCGGATCCAGCGCACCGCGGAGGTAGGTGGAAATCTGGAGGTTGGTGTTGAGGTCTTCCCAGGAGATCGACCCGGGCGTGGCGTTGTCGAGCCGCCAGATACCGCCGTCGGTGGCGTCGATCAACCGGCCGCTGGCGTCGAATACTTCCGCGTGATGGTCGGCGTGCGTGCCGGTCGTTCCGCCCGCGCCAACCGTAATGTCGGTCCAATGCTGGCCGGCGTCGGTGCTCTGGTATAAACCGTCCTCACCACCGGCGTACACCGTGTTCGGGTTGGACGGGTCGACGGCGAGCGTGTCGGAGTACCAGGAGTTGCCGGCGAGGTAGTCCGCTGGATTGGGCAACTGCGACCAGGTCACTCCGCCGTCGGCACTCCTCCACAAGCTCAATAGCCGGCTATCGGAGGTTGAGAACGACGCGTAGACGACCTGTGAGTTTGACCTGGAGAAGGCAACCAGTGTGTGCCCGAGCGCCGGCCCGTTGGGCAGCGCACTGACTAACGACCAGTTTGTTCCGCCATTGTTTGTTACGTAGATTCCGTTGGCCCCGTCGCCGCTGTTAAGAGCAAAGAAAAGATGCTGCGGATTGCCCGGGTCGATTTCGACGTCCATGTAGCGGTCGACCGAATCGATGGAGGCAGTGGTGTTGGCCCAGGTGGTCCCGCCGTCGGTACTCTTCCAGATTCCGGTGTTGCCCGTAAGGCCATTGGCATCACCGCCGGCAACCGCGGCGTAGACCGTATTGGCATTGGTGGGATCGACGGCGATCTGGGAAATGGTCCGACGGTTGAAAACGGAGTTACCCAAAAGCGTCCAGGTCGCGCCGCTATCGGTGCTTTTGAGCACGCCGCGTCCGTAAAAGGATTGAGTCGAGTTGGTCGGGTCACCGGTCCCCGCGTAAATCGTGCTGGGCGCGCTGGGGGCGATCACAATTGCTCCCATGTTGAGCGTGGCCTGGGAATCGGTGAGCGGGGTCCATGAAGCTCCGCCGTTGGTCGTCTTCCAGACGCCGCCCGCGGCGGCGGCGGCAAAAAGGGTGTTCGGATCGGCCGGGTCCGCGGCAAGCGCGTTGACCCGTCCGCTCACAGTGCCTCCGCCTGCCACTGGGCCGTCCTGGCTCGGCGCCGGACCGATCGGCGTCCACGAGGAGTTGCTCAGGGCGCTGAGCAGCACCCGCTGCTCCAGCGCGTCAACCATTGCGCGGGTTTGACATGAGGTGGCCGCGGTGACGTGGGACATCTGGCGCAGCGTCGCGAGGCGGCGCAATTTT
>DATHPP010000328.1:0-6069 GCA_035483795.1 Tepidisphaeraceae bacterium
GCTCGCGAGCTTGCGACCGGGCGCCATCCACATCTCGATGAGCACGATCAGTGTCGCGCTGTCGGAGCGACTTGCGGCAACTCACGCGAAGGCAGGATGGCGTTATGTTGCGGCCCCCGTATTCGGAAGACCCGAGGCCGCCGCCGCGGGAAAACTGTTCATTGTCGCCGGCGGCGAGCCGGATGTCGTAGAGGTTTGCACGCCACTCTTGGGCGCCATCGGCCAGAGCGTTTTCCGCGTCGGCGCCGAACCGCAGTTGGCCAACCTGGTGAAACTGAGCGGCAATTTCCTCACCGCGTCCGTCATCGAGGCGCTCGGCGAGGCGATGGCGCTGGTCGGCAAGGCCGGCATCGATCGGCGCGAGTATCTCGCATTCCTCACTTCCACCCTGTTCGCCGCGCCGGTCTACAAGACGTACGGCGGCCTGATCGCCGAGGAGCATTTCGAGCCGGCACAGTTTGCGGCTCCGTTGGGATTCAAGGACATCCGCCTCGCCATTGCCGCGGCCGAGGGCTACGGGGTCCCCATGCCGCTGGCCAGCCTGCTCCACGACCGATTCGTCCGGCTTCTCGCCCAGGGCGGCAACGAGCTGGACTGGTCGGCCATCGGAGAGCTCGCGGCGAAGGATGCGGTCGCGAACTTCGCATGAGACATCGCACAACCACAAAAGAGACTTGAAAGGAGCACTGAAATGAATACCCAGACAACACAGACGACATCAGATCCCAGCCGCGCGCTCATCGCTTCGAAGCGCCGGCTCGGACGCTCGGACCTGCACATAACACCGATCGGCTTTGGCGCGTGGGCCATTGGCGGATCGGGATGGGAGTTTGCATGGGGTGGACAGGACGATCACGAGTCGATCGCCGCGATCCACCGCGCCCTGGAATTGGGCGTCAACTGGATCGACACGGCTGCCGTGTACGGCATGGGGCACTCCGAAGAGGTCGTCGCCCGCGCGCTCGACGACTGGTCGGGGCCGCGTCCTTACGTTTTCACCAAGTGCGGCCTCCGCTGGGACGAGCACGGGAACGTTCATCGGACGCTAAAAGCGGACTCGATTCGCCGCGAGTGCGAAGACAGCCTGCGTCGGCTACGAACGGATGCGATCGATCTGTATCAGATGCATTGGCCCGTGGAGAACCCGGCCGAGGTGGCCGAGGGATGGCGAATGATGGCCCGGCTCCAGCGCGAGGGAAAAGTGCGGTGGATCGGCGTGTCGAATTTCAACGTGCCGCAGATACGCCTGGCCCAGCAGATCGCTCCAGTCACGTCGTTGCAGCCCCCCTACTCACTGATCCGCCGCGAAGTTGAGCGCGAGATTCTCCCCTTCTGCATGGCCGAGAAAATCGGTGTGATCGTCTATTCGCCGATGGCATCCGGATTATTGACGGGCGCGATGACCCGCCAGCGCGCCACGTCGCTGCCGGCGGACGACTGGCGCGGTCGTGATCCGGAATTCCGCGAGCCCAGGCTCACGAGGAATCTTGAACTGGTCGAGCGCCTGCGCGCCGTCGGCCGGCGCTACGGCCGCCAGCCGGGACAAGTCGCGGTTGCCTGGGTATTGCACAATCCCGCCGTCACCGGCGCGATCGTCGGCGCCCGCAACGCCGGGCAAGTCGAGCAAAACATCGGCGCCGCCGATCTGCACCTGACCGATGCGGACGTCCAAGAGATTCAGGGCGCCAATGACGCAGCAATGTCCAACGCAGACGCAGCCTCATACGCTCCGCTCTAAAGCGACCGTGCGGATAGATGCGCCGCCGAACGGGCTTCCTGTGGCAGGGGTTCCCAGCCGTGCTGACGGCTATCGATGAACGAGACTTCGCATCAGCAGGTCCTTCCTTTGGTCGCGCCGCTTGCACGGGCTGGAGGCGCTGGAAGCCCGTGCCACAGGAAGCCCGTCGCCAGAGTGCCGGTTCAGGCATGCTGAGACAGGCTTTGGTATGAGTTCTCTCCATTTAGCATCGAGCGTCCCGAGGTGACGAAATACCGCCACGGATGCCGCACTGGCTTACGCTCTGTTTCGAATTACGCTGGGCATGAATATCGCCATGCACGGGCTGGTCCGCATCGTTCGTCCGGAGAATTTTGCGGCGACGCTCGGCTCGATGTTCAAAGGCACGCCCCTGCCGCCAAAAGACGCGCCATCCAGCGTTGTTCTCCGGGCACACCGCCAGCACGGCTTTTGAAAAGCCGTGTCACGGGGAAGCGCGGCGGCGGGCCACCAAGCGCCTGCGGTTGGGGCAGTTTCCTTCCGTTCGGGCAATAGCCTTACCGGCGGACCGCGCACTCAGCGATATTGACCCGCCCGACTCGCTTTTTTCCCCCTGAAAACACGTGATTCTTCATATTGCGCGCTTCGTCCCGCCGAGTGGCGCGGGGGTTGCTTTGCGGTTCCGCAGGCGACCTTCAGCGGATCGGTAGAACCCCAGGCAGGGCAGAGATATGTGGATTGTCCGACTTGCACTTCGCCGCCCCTACACGTTCGTCGTGTTGGCCCTGCTCATCGCGGTGCTGGGGATCCTGTCGATCGTCACGATGCAGACGGACATTTTCCCAAGTATCAACATTCCTGTAGTCAGCGTCATTTGGAGCTACGGCGGGCTGTCGCCCACGGAGATGCAGGACCGCATCACCACGGTCGTCGAGCGGGCACTGACGACGACGGTGAACAATATCGAGCACATGGAGTCGCAGTCCTACCGCGGGACCAGCGTGATCAAGATCTACTTCCAGCCCAGCGCGGACGTGAACGCGGCGGAGGCGGAGGTGACGGCCTTGTGCCAGGAGATCCTCAGGCCGCTGCCTCCCGGTATCCTTCCGCCACTGATCATCCGTTACAACGCCGCCGACGTGCCCGTGGTGCAGCTCAGCCTCGGCAGCGAAATTCTCTCCCAGCAGGAGATCAGCGACCTGGGCAACAACTTCATCCGCACGCAGCTGGTGACCGTGCAGGGCGCCGCGATTCCAGTTCCCTACGGCGGGAAAAGCCGGGTCGTCAATGTCGACTTGGACCCCGATGCGCTCTACGCGCGGGGAATCTCTCCTCAGGATGTCACCAACGCCATCCTCACTCAGAACGTTATCGTCTCGGCCGGCACCGTGAAAATGGGACCCATCGAATACGACGTCGCGCTCAACAGCAGCCCCGAGGTGCTGGCGGACTTGAACCGGATCCCCCTCCGCTATGTGAACGGGGCGATGGTTTACCTGCGCGACGTGGCGTTTGTGCACGACGGGTACTCGCCGCAGACCAATCTCGTCCGCCGGGACGGCAAACCCTCGGCGCTGCTGCCCGTCCTGACAAGCGGCAGCGCTTCCACCATGTCGGTTGTGAAGGGCGTCCGGCAACTGGTCCCGAAGATCCAGGCCGGCCTGCCCAAGAGCCTGAAGATCGATTTCCTTTTCGATCAAAGCGTTTTCGTCCGCTCTTCGATCTCGGGAGTGGTTCGCGAGGGCGTGATTGCCGCCTGTCTGACTGGCCTGATGATCCTGCTGTTTTTGCGGTCCTGGCGCAGCACGATAATTGTCGCCACGTCGATTCCGCTGTCGATCCTCGTTTCCATCTGCGTGCTCAATGCGCTGCACGAGACGCTGAACATCATGACGCTGGGAGGGATGGCGCTGGCAGTGGGAATCCTGGTGGACGATGCGACCGTGGAGATCGAGAACGACCACCGCCACATGGACCTGGGCACGCCGCTTCGGCAGGCGATCCTCGATGCCGCCCAGGAGGTTGCCACACCGGCGTTCGTCGCCACGCTGTCGATCTGCATCGTCTTCGTCCCCATTCTGTTTCTCGGCGGGGTGGGCGGATATCTGTTTTCTCCGCTGGCGCTGGCCGTGGTCTTCGCGATGTTGGCCAGCTATTTCCTGTCGCGGACTCTGGTGCCGACCATGGTCCTGTATCTCCTGGCGGCGGAGGAGCGTCAGAAAAAGGCCCCGCCTCCAGCCCGGCGGTCGGTGTTTCGACGAATGGGCGAGGGCTTCGAGGCCGGTTTTGAAGCACTCGCCCGCCGCTATGAAAGCGCACTGGACTGGACGCTGGAGCATCGAGGAACGGTCGCTACGGCGCTGTTGGGATTCGCGCTCTCGTCACTGCTTCTCTATCCTTTCGTCGGCCGCGATTTCTTCCCGTCTGTCGATGCCGGCCAATTGCGCCTTCACATTGACTGCCCGCCGGGCACCCGCATCGAGCAGTCGGAGGTGTATTTCCAGCGCGTCGAGGACTATTTGCGGCAGGTAATCCCCGCCAACGAGTTGAGCGTCATCGACGACAACATCGGCCTGCCGAACAACATCAATCTGGCGCGGAGCGACAGTGTTACCGCCGGCCCCTCTGACGGCGAAATCCTCGTGGCGCTGAACGCCAATCATCATCCCACCGCCGACTACCTGAAACGGATTCGCGCTGAATTCCCGCAGCGATTCCCCAACCTCCAACTCTTTACCCAACCGGCCGACATCGTCAGCCAGATTCTCAATTTTGGCCTGCCCGCTCCGATCGACATCCAGGTGACCGGCCCAATTCAGGAATCGGACAAGAACTTCACAATCGCCCGGCAGATTGCCAGGGACCTGGCCGCGGTGCCCGGCGCGGTGGACGTCCACGTCCAGCAGATCACCAAATCCCCGCGCATCATGGTCGACACCGACCGCACGATCGCGGAGCAGAACGGTCTGACCGAGAGCAACCTGGCGAACAGCCTGTCGATCTCCCTGACCGGCAGCGGCACGGCGACGACCAACTTCTGGCTGAATTATAAGAACGGCGTCAGCTACCAGGTGGTCGTCCAGACGCCGCAGTACCGGGTAAAATCGATGGACGAGCTGAATCGCACGCCGATCTCACTGGTTTCACAATCCAGCCCGCAGTTCCTCAGCAACCTGGCGACGCTCAGCCGGACCACCACGCCGCTTTCATTAAGCCATTACAACGTGCAGCCGGTATTCGATGTGGCCGCCAACGTGCAGGGCACCGACCTCGGCTCCGTCTCCGACCAGGTGAGCCGGATCATCGCCAAATATAACGGACAGATCTCCAAGGCCAGCTCCATCGTCGTTCGCGGGCAGGTGCAGAGCATGAACCAGTCGTTCTTCCAGATGGGACTGGGAATCTGCTTCGCGATACTGCTGGTCTATTTCCTGATGGTCGTGAATTTCCAGTCCTGGACGGATCCGCTGATCATTCTCATGGCGTTGCCCGGGGCCCTGGCGGGCATTCTGTGGGCGCTGTACATCACGCGAACCACGATCAGCGTGCCGGCGCTGATGGGCTGCATCATGTCGATTGGGGTGGCTACGTCGAACAGTATCCTGATGGTGACGTTTGCCAACGAGCAGCGGCAGCCGGCCTTCGGCAGTCGCGACGCCCGCGCCGCCGCACTCATCGCCGGCCGGACACGGCTGCGGCCCGTCCTCATGACCGCATTGGCAATGCTGATCGGCATGCTTCCAATGAGCCTGGCCCTGGGCGAGGGCGGCGAGCAGAACGCGCCGCTCGGCCGCGCCGTGATCGGCGGGCTTACCGTCGCCACCGTCTACACCCTCCTGTTCGTTCCGGTCATGTACAGCCTGATGCGCCGTCGACCGCCGAAGGATTTCGAAGGCGAAGCGAAGGAGGAGGGCTGATCCATGGAAGCCACCGACGTTAAACTACGGCGTTCCGAGCCGGCGACAAACGGAAAGCCTCCGATGGAATCGCATTCGAATCCTCCCAAGCCCGCCCGGACGCGAACGATTCTGCTGATTGCCGCCGGCGTGCTTGCCGTGTTCGCGGTCTTCCTCGGATGGGGAATCGTTGCCCGGTCCCGGCAAGGGCACGATCTGGCGTCGGCGGCGGCTCAGGTGGCGGACACGCCGCCGAAGGTGTACGTCGTTCATCCGGTGGCATCCGGCGCTCCGGACTGGTCTTTGCCTGGCACAACTCAAGCCATTCAGGATGCCATCATCTACGCCCGCGTCAGCGGATACCTCATCAAGCGATACGTGGACATCGGCGACCGGGTGAAAACCGGGCAACTGCTGGCGGAAATCCAGTCCCCGGAGCTCGACCAGCAACTCAGC
>DATHPP010000329.1:0-3520 GCA_035483795.1 Tepidisphaeraceae bacterium
GCGTGCTGACCATGCCGCCGCTGGCGCCGATCCGGTAAAGCCGGAACGCGAGCGGCGCCTCCGTCGTTGTGCTCCGGGGGAATAATCAGCAACCGGTTTCGGGAAGATGGGTGGACGGGTCGCCTCGGAGCGAGAGCGGGCCGGCGACGACGGACGGCAGCGGCCCTCCGGATCGCCGGAGCTGCTTGCCTCGCTGACGCCGTTGCGCGGCATCGCCGCGCTGTGGGTCGTGATCTTTCATTTTTGCTGGTATTTCCCGGCTGTTCACCCCGAGCGCTACACCGGAGCCGTGTACAAGGGCTATCTGGCGGTGGACTTGTTCTTTGTGCTGAGCGGCTTTGTCATCACGCATGTCTACAAGGAGGGGTTCGCGCGACGGGTGACCGGCCGGCGCTACCGCGATTTTTTAAAGGCGAGGGTGGCGCGCATCTATCCCCTGCACATCACGGTGTTATTGCTGTTCGTCGCCACCGCGACCGTGGAACGCGCCGCGAGCTATGCGCTCAGAGGCTCGTTCGAGCCGATACCGCTGCTTGGTGAGCGTTCTATCGGCGGGTTCTTTGCCAATGTCGTGATGCTCCAGGGCCTGTGGGCGCGCGAGCTCAGCTGGAACGATCCGTCGTGGTCGATCAGCTTGGAGTTCCTGGCTTATCTCCTGTTCCCGTTGTCGTTTCCGGTGTTGTGGCGCGCCGGCCCCGCCGCCAAGGCCGGGCTCGGCGGCCTGCTGTTGGCGGCGCTGGGATGGCTGGCTTGCCGCACCGGCGGTTATTTCAACCAATGGAACGGCGCTTATGCGATCCTTCGCTGCTTGCCGGAGTTCCTCGCCGGAATGCTGCTGTACAGCGGCTATCAGAGCGGCATTTTCGCTTCCGTACTGGCGACCGACGGGGCGCTCGCGGCAGTACTGCTGCTGCTCGCAGTGCTGCTTCACCTCGGCGCGCCGGATCTCGCCATCATCCCGCTTTTTCCGTTGTTGATATTGGCCGCCGTCCGCAACACGGGCCGGTTCTCCCCGCTATTGAATTCCCCGCCGCTGGTGTGGCTGGGCGACATCTCCTATTCCCTTTACCTCCTGCATTGGTTCGTGCTGTTCGTCACGACCGAAATCGCGCGGCGGCTGCCGGGTCTCGACTTCGCGAATCTGACGCTTGCACCCTCGCTCGCCCTCATCGCGGTGTTGATCGCCGTCAGCCTTGCGCTCGCGACGCTCAGCTTCCGCTTCGTCGAGGTCACCGGCCGCCGCTGGCTGCGGCAGCGCCTCGACGTCGGGCGCCCAGCGGCGGTAGTGGGATCGGAGCGTGAGCGCTCTAATCTCTGGAGGCCGCGAGGATCGCCATCGCGCGCCCATCGAGCGTGAAAGCCGGGCCGGCATCGGGACAGGCGGTCCAATCGGGCAGCCCGCAGAAATCATCGCCGCGCGGCAGCCAGGAACGGGCGAGCACCTTCCACGGCCGGGACGACCAGTCGCCGAGGTTGGTGGCCGAAAACGGCAACCAGCTCTCGTTGTAGAGCGCCATCAGATCGGGCTCGCCCGGCCGCCCCCAGCGAATGACCGCGAGCTGGCTAGGCGAACCAGCCGCAGGGCCCTCCCAACTGTAGCTCAGACGGCCGTCATTGGCCGGGTCGCCGGGGGCGGTGCGCGGGGCGGGAGCATATTCGGGGAAATCGGCTTGGCGAAACTGTGTCCAGCGCCGCCGCAACGCAATCAGGCCGCGCGTCCAATCCGACAATTCGCGCCCATAACTTGGACCATTGGGAGAACCGCTGACATTGCCGTCCTTGAGCCCCCAGTCGACCCAATTGACGCCATTCACCGTTGCGTCGCCAGAGGTGGATTCCCAGTCCCAGCTGTTCTTCGCCCCTTCCTGCCCAGCACCTGATTTCGTGCGGCCGAACTCGTCCCCTTGCTGCAGCAAGGGGACGCCATTGGACGTGAGAAGCAAGCCCAGCAAAAGTTTCTCACGTCGGCGGCGGAGGTCCTCGTCGCCGCCGCTGTCCCAGCAGTTTTGCGAGCCGTCTGAATCATTGAAGAACATACAGTCCCGCAACGTGTATCCGTCGTGGATCGCAATGAAATTGATCGAGCGTGACGGCTTGCTCGAAGCGGGAGCGTCCGTTCCGGGAACGGCACCGCGGCCCTCGATGAGCCGTTTCAAAATGGCGGGGTCACGCAGATCGCTTTTGGAGAACAGCCGGGCTCCGTCGCGGTATTTGCCGATCCACTTGGCCCAGCGGTTGTTCGTCCAATCCCAGGGCGGGCTGTCCATGAAGTCCCACCATTGCCCAGCCAGGTCCCACGGCTCGGCATGCAGATGCGCGCGGGCGAAGCGGGGATCCGCACTGACCCAGGCGGCGGCATCTGTCGAACCGTCTGCCAATATGCGGGCGAGATCAAAGCGAAACCCGTCCACGCCATATGCGGTGTGCCACAAGGCCAGGGAATCGAGGACGAGTTGCTTGGTGAAACGGGCGCCATCCGAAAAGTCGATATCGTTGCCGGTGCCGCTGGCGTTGGCGAAGAACCCGTTCCCGGTGCCGCGATAGATCTCGGGGATGTCGTCGCACAGATTGTAGCACTTGTCGGCGAGGCGTCCACCCTGGACCCAATCGCCTTCGGCGGTGTGGTTGTAGACCGCATCCATGAACACCGCGATGCCGCGGTCGTGGAATGCTTGGACGAGCCGCTTCAGCTCGATGACCTCGTCGCCGGATCGCGACGCATAGCGCGTTTCGGGCGCGAAGAAGTTTGTGGTCATGTACCCCCAGTGATTCACTCGGCCCGGCGCTGTCGTCGTCTCCTTGTCGTATTGCATGACCGGCATCAGCTCGACCGCGGTGACGCCGAGCTCGGCGAGGTGATCGATCCCGGCGGTCAGGCCGCCCGGCGTTTTCAGCCCGCCCTGCGCGAGACCGGGATAGGTGCCGCGCAGCGCCGGCGCCAGGCCCTGGAGTTGCGCCGTGTAGTCCTGCACGTGCAACTCGTAAACGATAAGATCTTCGGGCCTTACCTCCACATGGCTCGGAGCAGGATCGCCGCTGTGATCGTAGACCATGCTTTTGCCGCCTCCGGCATAGATGGAGTGGTCGCTGTCGACGAAGGGCGGAGAGAGGTAGAATTTCGAATAGCCGACCTCCTCCGTACGGTAGGCGTACGGGTCGTTGAGCACAAAATTGCCGTTCAGCACGGTGCCAAAGGGCGCATTCGTTGTGGCCGTACCGTGACCATTCAGGCGGTACATGTAAAACGTGCCGGCACCCACCCCGGGGCCGCGGATTCGGACACCCCAGTCTCCGGCACCGTCGCGTATCATCGGCACGACCTTCGCCGCTGTCGTGGCGTCTCCTGTGTCGTAGATCAGCAGCTCCGAGGTATCGGCCGCGGGCGCGCGCAATCCGAAATCGACCCAGCCATCCGTTCTCTTGTGAGCGCCGAATTCAAAGGTTGGCAGCGCTGCCGTTTCGATATCGGCTGCCGGTGCCGAGCCCCATGAGAGCAGCGCCGCACCAAAGGTTAGAGATG
>DATHPP010000330.1:0-33281 GCA_035483795.1 Tepidisphaeraceae bacterium
GGCACCTCCGCGCTAAACTCCGGGGTCTGGGGCGGAGCCCCAGCTACCTACGCAAAAACCGGATGAGCCGGAAAATGGGACATTTATCATATTCTTGTGCGACCCGGATATCACGCCGGTTCAACGCGCGCCGGATAAAACGTCCTCGCCCCCTCCCGTTTTGACACGGCCCCCGCGTGTGTTCTCCCTCCTTTGATCTGAATTTAGCCGGATTGGAAAGGGGAAAGCTTCACCGCCCGGGTCGCGAAATTCCCCTCCGCGTCTCGGCGTCTCGGCGTGAGCTAAAATCCCGCCGCGATCCTTCGATGGAATTGATTGAGACCACAACCGGAGAAACAACATGGCTCTTCCCGACCGAGCCCGATTCGAGAGCGCCTATGCGGGACTGGCGCCGTGGGACATTGGCAGGCCGCAGAAGGCGCTCGTCGAGATGGCCGGGCAGATCACGGGATCGCTGCTGGATTCCGGTTGCGGCACCGGCGAGAGCGCCCTCTACTTTGCCGGACGCGGAAACAAAGTCACCGGCATCGACTTCCTGGCTGAACCGATCGCCAGGGCGAAACAGAAGGCGGCTGAGCGGGGGCTGACGGCAACGTTCCTGGTCATGGACGCCCTGACGCTCAAGGCTGGCCGGCGAGATTCGACAACGTCATCGACAGCGGCCTGTTGCATGTTTTCAGCGACACCGACCGGAGGCGCTACGTCGAGGGGCTGGCCTCCGTCCTGAAGCCGGGCGGCAGGCTGTTCTTGCTCTGCTTTAGCGACGATGAGCCGGGAACGCACGGGCCGCGCCGAGTGTCACGACAGGAAATCCAAGACGCATTTGCCGAATGCTGGAAAGTCGAATTGATCGAGCCGATCCGGTTCGAGGTCCGGCCCGATTTGAAGGAGAGCACCTTCACGCCCGGCGGTCCCAACGCGTGGCTCGTCGTGGTGCGGCGAGTGTGAAGAGATTGAATTCTCACGCAGAGCCGCAGAGACGCGGAGAAGTGGAACAGGGATGTTACCAGGGCCAGAGACCGCAAGTTTCCTTCCTCTTTGCGCCTCTGCGCCTCAGCGTGAGATTCAGGTATTCGCCTTATCCCGCCCGGAACCCGCGGGTTTCGATCGCCAGCAGCAGCGTCGCCAGGGCCATCGAGGAGAGGCTGATGATCAGGCCGATTTTCAGCCAGGAGCGGAAGTAGATCGTGCCGTGGCCGCGCTTGTCGGCCATGCCGCAGGCGATGATGTTGCAGGTCGAGCCGATGCTCGTCATGTTGCCCATGAAGGTGGCGCCGAAGAGCATGAGCCAGTAGACCGCGTCGGGGCAGGCGGCGCCGTGATTCTTCAGCTCGGCGACAATCGGCAAAAACGCGGCGACCGCCAGCACGTTGGCCAGAAAAGCGCTGAGCAATCCCGTCGCCCAGCCGACCGCCAGGACCAGGGCCGCCGGATGCCGGCCCACGCCGCGCAGCAATTGCCTGGCGACCGCGCCGGTGACGCCGGTCGCTTCCATCGCGCCGACCACCACGAACAGCGTCAGGAAGAACACCAGGGTTCCCCAGTCAACCCGGCTGCGGATGACTCTCCCGGCGCTGGATCCCGACAGGAGGAGCGCCGCGCCACCGGCCAGCAGCGCCGCTGCCGGTAGCTCGATCTGCGGTCCCAGGCGCAGCAACCGCTCGATCTGTTCGTGAAACACGAATAACGCGGTCATCGATCCGGCAAGAATCCACGCCGGCACCACCGAGTGCCGCTTGGGATCGGGAACGCTGCCGGCAACGTTGCCCTGACACATCGCTTCGCCCAGCGCCTGCCAATCCCGCGCGAACCACCATCGGCAGATCGCCAGCGTCAGCACGAGCACCGCCAGCGCAATCGGAGTGGCCCAGCGGAAAAAATCCAGGACGGTCAGGTGGGCCTTGATCGCGATGGTGATGCCGACGGGACCGAAGGCGCTGGCCGCCGAGCCGATGTTGGTGGCGAATACCAGCATGATGAGAAACGGGATCGGCCGCAGCCGGTAGCGCTGGGCGATGTGGAGCATCGCCCCGCCGACGAAAAGAATGGCGGCGACCTCGCCGACGATGGCCGACGCGATCATCGCCGACAGCATCAGCGCGCCCATCAGGTTCGTCGGCCCGCGGCCGGCATGACGCACGATCTGGCTCGCCAGGTGCTCGAAGAAGAGGCTCTCCTCCAGATACCCGGCGACCAGAAACGTCCCGAGCAGGAACAGGATAACGTCGATTCCCGCCGCGGAAACGAATTGACGGGCGCTGGTGAACAACCCCATCGCCAGGATCGCGGCAACCGCGCTCAAGCCGACAGTCAGTCGGTGGTCCTCGTACAGCAGGATTCCCCAGATCACGCCGCCGAAAACGCTCAGGCTCGCGACCTGCCGCCAATCCGCGAGCACCCCGACAAGCTTGTCGGCGGCAAGGATCGCTACGCTGGCCGCCAGGAGAAAAATGAACAGCACCGCCCGCGGCGCTCGGCCCATGCGAACCCGCGGAAGCACCGTCGGCGATGTGATCAGTTCAAACCGGCTCACGCATGCCTTCCCCGGTCCCTGCCCGCGGCAAGGAGCCAGAAAGGATGGCGGCCCGACCACCCGATTTCCTGCGGGGTGAGAAGCTGAAACCCGCACCCGAATGTATATTGTAACCCGAGCCGGCCCAGGCATCGAGCGACGACTGGAAGCATTCAAAATAGGCGCTCCGCCGCGCGCGGCACATTTTGCTTATTGAGCGTCCGAAGAACAAGCAGTAATGTCTTGCGGTTTGACATGATCTGGGACAAGGATGAAGTAGTTCGAGCGCTCAAGAAACTGCACCGGACCGGCGCCGACCTGTCGTACAACGCGCTGGCCCGGCGAAGGCAGTCGTTGGTTTCGGCGGCAGCGTATCACTTCGGGTCCTACCGCAAGGCGATCGAACGGGCCGGCATCGACTACGCGGAAGTAACCCGGCGGCCGCGGTGGACCAAGGGGGCGATCATCAACCTCATCAAGCAGGCCCGGCGAAAGGACGAGAACCTGCACTGGTCCGCCGTCACCAGCCGCCGCGACGAATTGGCCAAGGCCGCGTTTGCTTCGCTTCAGCCGAGGCTGTTTGGAAGCTGGGACCGGGCCCTGCACGGCGCCGGCCTCGACGCCGACGAGGTCAACCGCTACCGCAAGTGGAGCAAGGACAGCATTGTCGCGGAATTGAAACAGCGCTATCGCGATCACGAGCCGCTCAACAGCGGCGCCATCCAGCGCGACGATCCGGGCCTGCACGCGGCGGCGGTCCGGCATTTCTCCAGCTACGACGAAGCCCTCCGCGCCGCCAAGGTCGATCCCGAGAAGGTGCGCGAGCGGCGGAGCTGGACGCGGGAGCAGGTGATCCGCGGGCTCAAGCAGGCGCAGCGGGCAGGCAAGGCGCTGTCGGATTCCGCGGTGCGGCGCGAGCATCCGGCGCTGTATGGGGCGTCGGTGCGGTTGTTCGGCAGCTTCACCGCTGCGCGTTCCGCCGCGGGGATCCAGTGGAAACGCCGCCGCGGAGCGTAATTTCCCCGTATCAATGGGAGGGCAAGGACCTGACGCCCGAGCACGGCCTCCCGCTCCGCGGCCTCATTCCCCGACTGTACCTGTGGAAAAGCGCCAAGCCAAATGGCTGCGCGGCATCGAGCTCCGCGCCGCCGACGCCCCCGGTTTCTGGGAACATGCATGGTAATCCATGAAATGAGGAACGGTTCGGGTGGTAAGGCCGGACACCGTCAGGCGGGAGGGCGAGGCGGGCGAGGCTCCTGCCGAGCCGGGTTCCGGTGGGAAAACGTCCGGCTCGGCAAGGAGCCTCGCCCGCCTCGCCCTCCCGGTCCACTCAACCCAACGATTCTAACTCCCAGCCGCTGCGATAGGTTTCGTGGACGATCGCATCGGCATCGGGAAGCCCAACTGCTCTCATGTTGGTTGCATCCCAATTGATCTTCTTGCCGCCCAGTCGCAGCGACATGACGCCCAGGAGGGTGATTTCGGTGAGATGGGCGCCGTACTGGAAATTGGCAGAGGCCGGCGGGCCGCCCTTGATCGCGTCGATCCAGTCGCGGTGATGCCCGTTGGAACGCGGCAGCGTTTTCTCGGGCCGTTTGTAGCTGTTGCGCAATGCCAGCGGATAGAGCCGCGGCGCCCCGCCCGCCCCGTCGCATTGGATGACACCTTTTTCGCCCACGAACATGATGCCGCGATCGGCCAGCCGCGAGCCTTCCGGCATCGCGTCGGGGTGGGGCGGGCGCAAGCCGCCCGAGTACCACGTCAGCTTCAATGGCGGCTGCTCCCCCCGCGCAGGGAAGTGGTAGTAACCGATTTCCCCGTACGGCGCGATTTCCGAATCCGAATGCCCCGCCGGCAGAACTTCGACGCGCGTCGGCGCGGGAAGATCGAAAGCCCAAGTTGCGGCGTCCATGTCGTGGCAGCCGAAGTCGCCCAGCGCCCCGCACCCGAAGTGCCAGAAGTCGCGCCAGGTGACCGGCACGTACGCCGGGTTGTAGGGCCGCACCGCGCGCGGGCCGAGCCACAAATCCCAGTTGAACCCCGCCGGCACCGGCGGCTCGTCCGTCGGCCTGCCCTGGAGGGTCGGATTCCAGCGCGACGCCGGCACCCACGAATGCGCCTCGCGAACCGTGCCGATCGCGCCGTCGCGGAGAAACTCGACCGTCTGGCGAATCCCCTCGGTCGAATGCCCGATGTTCCCCATCTGCGTCGCCAGCCCCGTTTCCTTCGCCACTTTCGCCACCAGCCGGGCCTCGGCAATGTTGTGGGTGAGCGGCTTCTCGCAGAACACGTGCTTGCCGGACCGCAGGCAAACCAGCGTCACGTATGCGTGCAGATGATCGGGCGTGGCGCACAAAATCGCGTCGATCGCCTTCTCCTTCTCCAGCATCTCGCGGAAATCCTCGTACTCGGCGCATTTGAAGTTGGGCGTGTTCCTGGCGTACTGCGACTCGATCTCCGCCCGCACCGGCTTTCGCCCCGCCATGCCCTTGAAATAGAACCGGTCGAGGCTGACCGATTCCATCGGGTCGGCCAGGGCGATGATCTGCACGTTGGAAAGCGGGAACAGCTCGCGGACGTTGGTGCGGCCCTGCCCGCCGGCACCGACGATCGCCACGTTTACTTTTTCGCTGGGCGCGACGAACTTCGCACCGCCCAGCACGTGCCGCGGCACGATCGTAAACGCCGCCACCGTCGAACCCGCCGCCTTGAGGAATTGCCGTCGGCTTTGTTTCATGATGGATCCTGCCTTCGGTGGGATTCTACAGAACCCCGACGCGCGCGGCCAACGCCACGCTCGTTCGTCAATAGTCACTTGCGGTGCAGCGCGGAGGTCAAGATGGCGGTTGACAGTGGGCAGCTTTCCCGTGACACGGCTTTTCAAGCCGTGCGAGCGGGTGGCTATGTTGAGAAATCTTGCAAGGCGAGTTTATCGCTTTTCGACGGGCCTACGCACGGGTTGTCTTCGACCCTGAGGCTGAGCCCCAGGCTCAGACCCGAAGGGAAAACCCGTGCCACAAAACAGCCCGTCGCCCTCATGACTCTCTTCATTATTGCGGCCCTCGGAATGCCGCTGAAAGCGGCGCCTTACCAGGACCGCTTCGTCTGGGTGTTCGGCTGGAACCTGTCGCGCGACAGCGATGTCGATGCCATTAACAGAGTTCTCGAGGACGGCGCAAAACACGGCATCAACGGCGCGGTGCTCTCGGCGGGAATGGATTCGATGACCCGCCAGTCGCCGGCTTACTTCCGCAGACTTGATACGGTCAGGCAGACTTGCGACCGCCTGCACATCGAGCTGATTCCCGCCGGGTTCTCAGTCGGGTACGGCAGCTCGGCGCTGGGGGTCGACAAAATGCTCGCCGATGGAGTGAGCGTCGAGAATGCACCGTTCACCGTGCGCGGCAACGCAGCTCGCCTGATGTCCGAGGATTCCGAGCAGATCGCCAACGGCGACTTCGAGCAGTTCAAAAACAACCGCTTCAACGGCCTGGCCATGCAGGACCAGCCCGGGCAGGTGAGCTTTGCCGACACGGAAATCCACCGCGGCGGGAAAGCCTCGATCCGACTGGAGAACTTCACCGCCAACCCCTACGGGCACGGCCGGATCATGGAAAAAATCCGCGTTCATCCGCATCGCTGCTATCGGATGACGATCTGGGTGAAGACCGAGGCATTGCAGCCGCCGGGCGCCTTTCGCGTCACCGCCCTGGCCGACGGCCGCGACCTGGCCCCGCGCGAGTTTCGCATTCCCGCCACGCAAGACTGGCGAAAAATCACAATGCTCGTCAACAGCCTCGACAAGGAGTCGATTAACGTCTATGCCGGCGTATGGGGTGCAAAGCAGGGAAAGTTCTGGCTCGACGACTGGAGCCTCCAGGAGATCGGGCCGATCAACGTGCTGCGTCGCCCGGGCACGCCCGTCGGCGTGAAAAGCGAGGACGGCGCGACGACATATGACGAAGGAAAGGATTTTGCGCCGCTGCTCGATCCAAATTTCAACTTCAACTTCGTTGATCGCGCCGCAGTGCCTCTGCGAATTCTCCCCTCGGGCCGGATCAAGGACGGCCAGCGCCTGAAAGTCAGCTGGTATCACCCGATGGTCGTCAATGACGGCCAGGTCACAGTCTGCATGGCCGAGCCGGAGCTCTACGAGATTTTCGACCGCGAGGCCAAGGCCCTTGCCGAGCACCTTCACCCAAAACGCGTGCTGCTGAACATGGACGAGATCCGCATGGGCGGGACGTGTGAAGCCTGCCGCGGGCGCGACTTGGGGGAGCTGCTCGGCCAGTGCATCACAAAGCAGGTGCAAATCCTCCGAAAATACATGCCGGACGCTCAGGTTTACATCTGGTCCGACATGCTCGATCCCAACCACAATGCGCACGGCAACTACTACCTGGCGCAGGGAAGCTTCGCCGGGTCGTGGAACCATGTCCCGAAGGACCTGGTGATCGCCATCTGGGGTGGAACGCCGCGGGAAAAAAGCGTCCGGATTTTCGCCGAGCAGGGATTCGGGGAATTGATCGCCTGCTACTACGACGCCGACAATCTCGAAGACGTGAGAGGCTGGATGCGCCTCGCCAAGGACCGGACCAACGTGCGGGGATTCATGTATACGCCGTGGCAGAAGAAGTATCAGTTGCTGGGCGCCTTTGGCGATTTAATCCAGCAGTAGCCGTTGGACTTCATTGCCGCCTGCTTGCTGACGCATCGAAGCAAGACGGTTGGTAGCGCTCGACCGGTTGATCATTCGACCACGACGACCTCATGATCTAACAGCGACGCGAGCTGGAACAGGGCCCAGCCGGCCTCGGCCTTCGCGTCCACGCTCCCTCCAGCTACAAGCATCCCTATCGTCCTGGGACGCACGTCATCCATGAGCCGAATGCGCACTTGCAGCGGCCCGATGGCGATCAGCTCGTCGACCGGCGCCCGCCAGGTGCCGGCGCTGGTCAGATTGAGCATGTGCAGAATCATCCGGCCCGGCTGGCGGTAAAGCTCGCAATCAACCAGGCCGTGACCGCGCACTTCCAGCGGGAGGTTTCCCTTCGAGGCCCATCGCACCAGATTCGCCAGCAGATCGCCATGATCGGGAAGATTGTCGATCGCGAAGCGCCGGTCGATGTCGGCGGGAACAAAAGCGACCCGTCCCGGCCCCGGCTCGTTGACGATCAAGCCCGGGATGTCGGTCCTGGGCGTGCGCATCCACGCCGTCTCCGGCGGAAACGCCGGGAATGAGGGAACGAATGTCAGCAATGCCGTGGCCCCTGGACTCACTTTCAGCGGCCCAAGCGTCCCTCCGAACGGCAGGATATCCGTCTCGTCGAAACCCGCGAGCGCCGGATGCCGTGGAGCCTCGTCGGCGGGTTCGCCGGAAACGTGCGGCCCGCCCACTTTCCCCCGACGCTCGACGCTCATCCGCATATAAGTATGACGGGCAGCGTTTTCAACCGTGCGGTTCGGTTTCCCTCCCGACACGCCGAACAAGTCCGCGAGTGCGAAATCGGCCCGCGGATCGCCCCACGCATCGTAAAGGCCGGTTTGCCCGGTCGCGACGATGCCGCCGCCCGACTCGACGAATTTCCGAACTGCGGCCACTTGAGAATCCGACATCGCCCCGAGATTCGGCAGCACCAGCACGGCCAGCTTCGGCGCCTCGCGTGCGATGTCGTCGGCATGCACCGGCACAAACGGAATCCGCCCGCGAACCAGCGCCTGCGTGACACCGCGCCACGGCTGATCGACCAGTTCCTCCGAATTATCCCGCCCGAAGTAATCTGTATTGCGTTGCGACCAGACGACACCAACGCTCGCCACCGGCGTCCGGTCTACCAGGTATTTCTGGTTCTGGGCGTGCCATCGCATGACCGGCTCAGCGGTCAGGTACGCCCGGCGGTCTTCGTGGTACGCGCTGATGTGATGCCACCAGGGCTGAATTCCGCCGGCAAACCCGGCCAGCATCCACATCCGCGCCTCCGGGGCCGGCTTGGCCGATAGCCGGAAAGTCGGCCGGCCCGCCTGGTACATCGGCATGCTCTCGGGAATCAGCTTCTCCCACCCCAGCACGCCATGAATCAGCTTTCCCGTGATCGAATTGTCGGCAAAGCCGCCCAGATCGCTGCGCGACTGATGATCGAGCATCACGATCTGCGATCGCCCGCAGATCTTGCGAACGTCCCTGAACGACCGGCTCTGTCCCGTGACGCTGCCGCTGTTCATTCCCAGCCACAGGCAATCAACGCCGCCCGCCTCGCGGGCGACGCGATTGAAAAAATCCCACACTTCCAGCCGTCGCTGGTAGCTCCACTCGATCCATTTGCGATAGGGGGGATCGTCCCAGTCGTGGCGTTTGGGCAGCGGCTCTCCGAAACGCTTCGCGCAGTTCTCGCAATAGCAGATGCTTCCGCGATCCAGGCCGCTCCAGGAATTGTCGGCGAACCCCTGCGGGTGCGAGCGTTCGATGATCTCGCGGAAAACGTCCGGCAGATACTGCTCGTAATACGGCCCATTGAGGCACGCGACATACAAATCACCCGATCGGTACGGCCTGCCGCGTGAATCCTTCGTGAACCAGTCGGGATGGGCGCGATAGAACTCCTCGTGCGCCTTGCTCGAATCCATTCGTGCCAGCACCACCAGCCCGTCGTCATGCGCCGCCGCGGCAAGCTCCCCATACAGATCGCGATCCCCCAGCCCCTGCGCCCGCTGATGCAGCGGAAACTTGCTCGGGTAGTAGGCGAAGATTCCACCGGCGTTGATGACAGCCCCCTGTGTCGCAGTTCGTTTCCAATACTGTCGCCACCAGCCGATGTCATACCGCCCGATGTCCGCTTCGGTGATGTTCGTCTGCCCCCAGCGATACGTTCGCCGATACCAGGGGACAGCCGGCTGCGTCTCTGACTTTTGCTCCGCATCCACCCCTACCTTCCCGCCCATCGCGATTGCAGCCAGCACCGCCGAGTGACCCAGGAACTGCCGCCGCGTCGATCCGTAAGCGCCTTTGCCCATGGCCGGATTGTCATACGATCAAAGCGGCCAGGCCAGCTTTATCCGCATGCACCGCAAACTCCCCCCATTCCTCATCAGGATCCCCGACAGATCCGTAATCCGCATCCCGCAGCCATCGAATGAACCTCCGGCCTCTGGTGGACGTGTCATAATTGCCGTATAGATTTCCTTTCGTCCCGGCTGGCATTCGCTCGATGGAACGGAATGCGACTTGGGACCGGTGGCAGGAAGAACGGTCTTTCGTTTCGGCGCGAGGGCAAATGTCAGCGAATGATTGGCTGGAAGCAATCGGACGGGAATCGTCTTTCAAATTACTTGCCAACTTGATCAGAAATCGGCGGAGCGGTCGTCGAGGGCAACGAAAATCCGGGTCGAATGCCGCGTCTTTCCGGCCCGAAGCCCTGGAGCCCCGGCGGTTGCTGGCGGCGGGCCCGAGCCTGCTCTCGATCAACCGTGCCACTCCTGCCGGCCCGAACACGGGGTCGGCCACGGTCAGCTACACCGTCACCTTCAGCGAAGCCGTCACCGGCGTCGCCGCATCCGACTTTGCCGTCGCCGCCACCGGAAGCGTCAAAACATCACCCAACCTGACCGTGACGGCCAACAGCGGCTCGGTCTACACTGTTACGATCGATGGGATTTCCGGCAATGGCAGCCTGGGATTGAATCTCTCCTCCGCGACCGGCATCCACGATGCCGCAAATAAACCTCTCTCGTCGACCAACGCGCAGACCTCATTCCTGCCCGTGCAGACGTACGCGGTGAACCCATACCCCCGCTCGGTCATGATTGCCGACGTGAATGGCGACGGGATTCCCGACCTGATCACCGCCGACGGCAGCGGAGCGGTCAGTGTTCTGCTGGGCAACGGCAACGGGACGTTCCAATCCCAAAAGACTTTCCAATCCGGGGCCGGCGCCTACACCGTAGCCGTCGCTGACCTGAACGGCGACGGGAAACTCGATCTGGCGATCAGCAACAGCGGCGCGCATGACGTCGCCGTTCTCCTGGGCAACGGCAACGGAACGTTTGCGCCGGCCCAGACCTTCGCTACCGGGACGGTGCCGCAATCCGTAGCCATCGCCGATGTCAACGGGGACGGAAAGCCCGATCTGATCGTCTCCAACTACGCCGACAACTCCGTCAGCGTCCTGCTGGGCAACGGCAACGGAACGTTCCAGCCGCAGCAGACTTTCGCCACCGGCTCGGCGCCATTTGGCGTAACCGTGGCCGACATCAATGGAGATTCCAAGCCCGACATCATCGTCGCCGACACCATCGGCAGCGCCGTCAGCGTTCTATTGGGCAACGGCAACGGAACGTTTGTGCCCCAGCACACATTCGCCGCGGGTAAGATTCCGCGATCGGTCGCCGTTGCCGACCTCAACGGGGACGGCAAGCCTGATCTGGTCATCGCCAACTCGTCTGGCGCCCAGGCGAACGTCTTGGTGGGAAACGGCGACGGCACTTTTCAGGCGCCACGATCCTTCGCCGTCGGCTACAATTCTCAGTTCGCTGTCGCCGCGGACATCAATGGCGACGGCAAACCCGACCTGGTCGTCGTCAATGCCGATTACAACTCGGTCAGCCTCCTGGTGGGCAATGGCGATGCCACGTTCCAGATTCAGAGGACTTTCGCCACAGGCGCGTTCCCGGCTTCCGTTGCCGTCGGCGACCTCAACTCCGATGGGCAACTCGACATCGTTACCGCCAACGAATCTTCCAATTCGATCGGCGTGCTTCTGGCCAACGGTCAGGGCGGCGGCTTCACCGGGCAAACCTACACCATCGCCGCTCCCGCACCCTTGGCGGTGACCCTGGGCGGAACGATCCCCTCGTCGGTTGTTGCGGGCCAGAAAGTCAAGGTCAATCCGATCATCACGTTCACCGCCGTCGGCGCAGCGTTCAAAGGAACCGTGAACGAATCCCTCTATCTCTCCGCGGTCGGCGCCCCATTCGATAGGACGGCCATCGCCCTGCCGCAATCGCTCACCAAAACCTTGAACCTCAAAAGCGGGGCGCATTCGACGCTGCACGTGAGGCTTGCGTCACTGCCGGCATCGATTCCGCACGGGACCTATGAGCTGCTGGTGAACGTTACGGAGCCAGGCGACGTGACCGCGTTTGCCGCCGCCGGCCAAACCATCACCATCGGTGCGCCGCAGGTTGTTCTGGCCGGCGGCGTGCTCAAAATCCCCGCCACCGCCAAAGCCGGCAAGCCGCTCCCTGTGACGATCTCGGTGAGCGACAACGGCAACGTTCCCGCGACCGGCTCGCTTCCGCTTCTGGTCTACGCATCCCCCGATGGGCTGCTGGCCGATGCCCAGCAACTGTCCAGCCAGAACCACAAGATCAGCATCAAGCCGGGGAAAACGGTCCATATCACCCTGGGCAAACTGCTGGCGCCGACGACGGCTGGGAAATATTTCATCCTCGTCCGCCTCGATCCCGCCGCGACATTTCCCCTGGTGAGCGATCCCGACACCCTCCTGGTGAGTGCAACCACTTTCACCGTCAGTTGACGCAGTTTCCGAGTCGGCTATTGTCGGTGGCGGAGAGCCGATGCGTGTTTCTGAACGGCTGGCGGAACTGAAGATCGAGTTGCCGGCGATGTCCGGGCCGTTTGGCGCTTACCTGCCGGCCAAGCGGGTTGGCAACCTCATTTACGTCGCGGGACAGTTGCCGATGAAGGACGGCCAGCTCCTTGCTATCGGCCAAGTACCGTCGCGGTGCTCGATCGACCAGGCCCGGAACGCTGCAAGGCAGTGCGTGATCAATGCGCTCGCCGCCGTGAAGGCAATCGAAGGCTCGATCGACCAACTGACCGGCGTCGCCCGAGTCGGGGCGTTCATCAACTCCGATGCGGCATTCATCGAGCAGCCCAAAATCGCCAACGCTGCCAGCGAGCTTCTCCTGGAGCTCTTCGGCGAGGCCGGTAAGCACGTCCGCGCTGCCGTCGGGGTGAACACCCTCCCGCTCGACGCCGCGGTAGAAATTGAGTTCATCTTCACCGCCTGAAGGAATGGTTATCGGACCTTCTCCCCGTCACCTAATGATGCGTCCCGCATGCTAAACTATGGAGTAAATGCCTGCGCCGCCGACCCCATTTTCATCGCTCTATACGCATGGTTACGTGCGGGTCTGCTCGTGCGTCCCACGGCTGAAGGTCGCGGCTCCGCCGTTCAACTCCGAGCGCACGATCGCCCTGGCGCACGACGCCGCGGCGGACCATGCGGTCCTCGCCATCTTTCCCGAAATGGGTTTGCCCGGCTATTCCTGCGAAGACCTGTTCCACCAGGACGCATTGCTCGACGCGACCGAAACGGCACTCCGGCAGGTCCTCGAACAGACGGCCAATTTTTCGACGCTGATGATCGTCGGCGCCCCGCTTCGCCATGAGGCCAGGCTTTTCAACTGCGCCGTCGTGATCCATCGCGGCCGCATCCTCGGCGTTGTCCCCAAAACATTCCTTCCCAACTATCGCGAGTTCTACGAGAAGCGGCAGTTCGCCTCGGCGGCGGATGCGGTCACACGCCAAATGCCACTGCTCGGGCAGGATGCGCCGTTCGGCGCCGACTTGATCTTCGACGCCGTCGATCTTCCCGGCTTTGCCCTCCACGTGGAAATCTGCGAGGACCTCTGGACGCCGATCCCGACCTCCTCCTGGGGCGCGCTGGCCGGCGCCACTGTTCTGGCAAATCTCTCGGCCAGCAACATCACCATCGGCAAGGCCGCATATCGGCGCGAGCTGTGCGCCAGCCAGTCGGGACGATGCGTCGCGGCCTACCTCTATACTGCCGCCGGACAGGGCGAATCGACCACCGATCTGGCATGGGACGGGCACGCGATGATCTACGAGAATGGCAACCTGCTGGCGGAAAGCGAGCGGTTCAGTGACGCCGAGCAGCGCATCACCGCCGACGTAGACCTGGATCGTCTGCGGCAGGAGCGGATGCGGCTGACCAGCTTCACAGACTCGGTTCGATTCCACCGCGAGCGCATCGTCGCTTTTCGTCACGTTCCATTCGAGATCGGCATCCCCACCGCGAGCGTTCCGCTGCGGCGATCCGTTGCCCGCTTTCCCTACGTGCCAGGCAAACCTGCCGAGCGTGACGAACGCTGTTTCGAGGCATACAACATCCAGGTCGCGGGGCTGTCGCAGCGGCTTTCCGCCACCGGCATCAAAAAAACTGTCATCGGCGTCTCCGGCGGCCTGGATTCGACGCAGGCGCTGATCGTCTGCTGTCGCACCATGGATCGCCTGCATCTGCCCCGCCAGAACGTGCTGGGCTACACCATGCCCGGCTTCGCCACCAGCGACAAAACCAAGAACAACGCATGGAAGCTCATGAAATCGCTGGGCATCAGCGCCGAAGAGATCGACATCCGCCCCGCCGCCCTTCAGATGCTGCGCGACATCCACCATCCCTTCGCCCGCGGGGAAAACGTTCACGACGTCACGTTCGAAAACGTCCAGGCCGGGCAGCGAACGGCGCATCTGTTCCGCCTGGCGAATTTTCACAACGGCCTCGTGGTCGGCACGGGCGATCTTTCGGAGCTGGCGCTGGGTTGGAACACCTATGGCGTGGGCGATCAGATGTCCCATTACAACGTCAACGCCTCCGTGCCAAAAACGCTGGTGCAGCACCTGATCCGCTGGGAGGTCGATCGCGAGGAAGTCTCCGCCGACGCGAGGGCCGTCCTCACCGAGATCCTCGACACGGAGATTTCGCCCGAGCTCGTGCCCGCGACCGGCCAGGGCGCCATGCAAAAAAGCGAGGAGAGCGTCGGCCCCTACGAGCTCCAGGATTTCCACTTGTATTACACGCTGCGCTATGGCTTTCGTCCAAGCAAGGTGGCGTTTCTGGCGCTCGATGCCTGGCAGGACCGCGACCGCGGCCTCTGGCCGCCCGGTTATCCGGCAGGAAAGCGAACGCAATATACACTCCCGGAAATCAAGAAGTGGCTGCGCGTCTTTCTCGTGCGATTCTTCGCCACCAGCCAGTTCAAGCGATCGGCGATGCCCAACGCGCCGAAGGTCGGTTCGGGCGGATCGCTCTCGCCGCGTTCGGACTGGCGCGCCCCCAGCGATTCGGACGCCCAGGTCTGGCTGGACGAGCTGGAGCAGAACGTTCCCTGAGAACCGGTCAGTGGACCGCCAAGGGATGATTCTTGTCAACGAGCTCGGCCGCCGCGGCGTTTGATTCCACCTGCTTCACGTCTTTGCACCCGGGAATCACGCACGTCATCGCCTCGTGCCGCAGACACCACGCCAGCGCCCACTGGGCCACGTTTATAACTACGGGAACTTCCGTGGCGATGATCTGCTGCACCTCTGCCAGCTTCTGCTCGATTCTCTGGCGATCCTGCGTCGACCGCACGTCGTCGGGAGGAAACTGTGTGCCGGGCTTGTATTTTCCCGTGAGAAGCCCACTGGCCAGCGGCACCCGCGCCAGCGCACCAAGGTCCTGCCGCAGGCAGGACTGGAGCAATCCCTCCTCCGGCTTGCGATCCAGCCGGTTGTAAACCACCTGAATTGCCTCCGCCCCCACGTCGGTTGCGCGGTCGACCTGGAACATATTGTCGTTCGGACTGACCGAGATGCCCAGGCGCCGGACTTTCCCCGCCTTCACCTGTTCGCGCAGCATCTCCCACAAGCCCGGCGTTTGAAACATCTCGTTGTTGCCCGAATGAAACTGGTATAGATCGACGTGGTCAGTCTGAAGCGCCTTGAGTGACGCCTCGAGCTGCTGCCGCACGTCGGCAGGGTCGTAGACGGTCGTGCGGTCGAGATAGCCGTGGAAGTGATGGCCGAACTTGGTCGCGACGATCCACTTGTCCCGATCGCGCCGGATCGCATTCGCCACGAGCCGTTCGGAAAGATGGTCCCCATAGCACTCGGCCGTGTCGACCAGGTTGATGCCGAGTTCCCGAGCCCTCTCAAACATTTGATCGACCTCGGATTGCTCGAAATTCTTGCCCCATTCCCCGCCGAACTGCCACGTGCCGATGCCAATGACGGACACGACCAATCCCGTTTTGCCCAACCTGCGGTATTGCATGGGCAACTGTAGGCGCCGCAATCACGGTCGCGCAGCGGCAGAACACGCAGCGATGGGCCTTGTGAATTCGCGATAACGTGAATTCGCTGCCAATGTAGAAGAAGTAGATGAGCCTGCATCTCACCCGCCGCGATTTCGTGAAAGCCGCCGCATCCATCAGCGCAGTGCCAACGCTGGCGCTCGCATCGGCGCCGTCGCCGAGCTCGACGGGCCCGTCGAAACGATCTCAACCCAACGTCATCCTGATCATGCTCGACGACCTGGGATCGGTAGACGCCAATTGCTACGGGTCCACGGACCTGGAGACGCCGAACATCGACGCGCTGGCCGAGTCGGGGGTGCGGTTCACGCAGTTCTGTTCCGCCGCCCCGGTCTGTTCTCCCTCGCGGGCGGCGGTCCTCACCGGGCGCTACCCGCAACGCGCGGGACTTGCAGACAACGCCAGTTCCCGCCCCGGCGGGCCGGGTTTGCCCGCCGATGAAATAACGCTCGCGAAGATGTTCAAGGATTGCGGCTACGCCACCGGGCACGTCGGAAAATGGCATATGGGCTACCAGCCACAGATCATGCCCAACGCCAAAGGTTTCGACGAATCCTTCGGCCACATGGGCGGCTGCATCGATAACTATTCGCACTTTTTCTACTGGGACGGCCCTAACCGACACGACCTCTGGCAAAACGGCAGAGAAATCTGGCGCGACGGAATCCACATCGGCGACCTCATGGTCCACCAGTGCCATTCCTTTCTCGACGCCAATCAGGGGAAGCCATTCTTTCTGTTCTGGGCGATCAACCAGCCGCACTATCCGCTTCAGGGACGGCCAAAATGGCGCGAGCATTACAAGGACCTGCCATCGCCGCGGTCGATGTACGCGGCAAGCGTCTCGACCCTGGATGAGTTGATCGGCCAGGTGATCGCGAAGGTGAAAGAGCTGGGACTGGCGGAAAAAACGATCATCGCCCTCCAATCCGATCACGGGCATTCGACCGAAGACCGCGCCTTTGGCGGCGGTGGCAACGCCGGCCCCTACCGCGGCGCCAAATTCAGCCTGTTCGAGGGCGGCATTCGCGTCGTCAGCTTGATCAGTTGGCCAGGAACGCTTCCGAAAGACGCCGTGCGCCAACAACTCGTGACCGGCTGCGACTGGCTGCCGACGCTGGCGGAACTGACCGGCGTTGCGCCGCCTCATCGCCGCATCGACGGCAAAAGCATGCTGCCGGTCATTTCAGACGCCAACGCTCCCACCGCGCATCCCACCTTCTTCTGGCAGCTCGGCAATCAGTGGGCGGCACGCGAGGGAAATTGGAAGTTGATCGGCAACCCGCGCGACACCAGCAACAAGGCCCCCCTGACTGCCAAAGACAAGCTCTTTCTCAGCGATCTGGCTGCCGGCGTGTCGGAGATGACCAACCGCGCCGCGGCACATCCCGACATTGTCAAACATCTGACGGCCCTGCATGATCGGTGGGTCCAGGACGTGAAAGACCACTCGTGAGTCGCACGGCGTCCGCCTAAGATGCCCCAGAGACCGATGGCGCCGACGATCAAGCAGGTTTTTGACCAGGCGATGACCGAGTACCGCGCCGGCCACATGGCCGAGGCGGAAGCGCTCTATCGCCAGGTTCTCGCCCGGCAACCCGATCATGCAGACGCTCACCAACTGCTCGGCGTGCTGGCGAATCAAACCGGCCGGTCCGACCAGGCTGTGCAACTGCTCCAGCGCGCCATCGAGCTGAACCCGAACGTCGCCAGCTATCACAACAATCTCGGGCTGACACTCGTCAGCGCCGGCCGCGCCGGCGATGCTGTCGCCGTCTTCAACCGCGCCCTGCAAATCCAGCCGAGTTTTCCCGAGGCAGAGAACAATCTGGGAACCGCCCTTCGCGCTTGTGGGCGAATCAGGGACGCGATTGCCGCGTACCGGCAGGCCATCACACTACGGCCGGCCTACCCCGAGGCCTTGAATAACCTGGCCGGCGCCGTGCGCGCGGACGGGCGGCTCGACGAGTCAATTTCGATCTACCGCCAGGCGGTGGCGCTGCGTCCGAATTACGCCGAGGCATACGACAACCTCGGCCATGCCCTGCGGACCAACAAACAATTGGACGAAGCCATCGCCGCCTACAGGCACGTCCTCTCGCTCCGTCCGGATTCTCCCAGCACGCTCACCACGCTGGGAGACACACTCAAGGAGGTCGGCCTGCTCGAAGAGGCGTTGCAGTGTTACCGCAAATCGCTGGCAATCAAACCCGATTCACGCACCAACGAAAACCTGCTCTACACGCTCCACTTTCAGACGGACGATCCCGCCCTTCTGTGGCAGGAGCATGCCCGCTGGAACCAGACGTTCGCGCTGCCGCTCATCCCGCGCACGTTGAGTTTTGCAAATGACCGAAACCCCGACCGGAAGCTGCGAATCGGCTACCTATCGCCCGATTTCCGCGCCCATTGCCAGGCCTTGTTCACCGTACCGCTTTTCTCCCACCACGACCGCGCGGCAGTTGAGATTTTCTGCTACGCCAACGTCGAACAGCCCGACACCACCACCGCGCAGATCAAGCCTTATGCCAATCAATGGCGCGACATCGTCCGGCTCTCCGATGATCAGGCCGCCGATCTGATCCGCGCGGATCGAATCGACATTCTCGTCGACCTCACGCTGCACATGGGTTTCAGCCGCCCGCTGATTTTCGCCCGCAAGCCGGCGCCGGTGCAGGTGACATGGCTCGGCTATCCGGGCACGACGGGATTGACCGCGATCGATTACCGCCTCAGCGACCCTCACCTGGATCCCACCGCGGAGGATGAGAGGTTCTACTCCGAAAAGACGGTGCGCCTGCCCGACGCCTTCTGGTGCTACGACGCGCTGATCACCGGGCTTCCAGTAGACAATCTGCCCGCACTCACCCACGGCCGATTCACGCTCGGCTGCCTGAACAATTTCTGCAAGATCACCGAATCGACTCTGGATTTGTGGTCGATGGTGCTTGCCGCAATACCGGCGCGACTCCTGGTGCTGGCGCCCCGTGGCGCCTCGTGCGATCGAATTTCAGGTGGATTGAACCGCCGGGGAATCGAAACCAACAGAATCGAGTTCGTCGAGTTCCAGCCGCGGGAAAAATATCTCGATCAGTATCACCAGATCGACCTGTGTCTCGATACGGTTCCCTATCCCGGCCACACCACGACGATCGATGCGTTGTGGATGGGGGTGCCGGTCGTGAATCTTCCGGGAAGGAACGCCATCGGCCGCGGAGGCGTCAGCATTTTGCGTAACGTCGGATTGGAGGAATTGATTGCACGCGATGCGGCGGATTACGTGCGAATTGCAAAGTCGCTGGCGAGCGACCTGCCTCGCCTGGCGGCCCTGCGCTCATCGCTTCGCGGCAGAATCGAGCAATCGCCGCTGATGGATGCACCGCGCTTCGCCCGAAACCTCGAGGCGGCGTTCCGCGCCATGTGGCGAAAGTGGTGCGCGACTTCAGGTTAATTCTGGGACGGTTTTGCAGCGCAGTTTTTACCGGATCACAGATTTTTCCGGTGCGGTCCTCTTGCATTTCGGGGAAAAATGCGCAAAACTGGCCGAATCGTGGCCCGGTGTGGGCAGGCCGGGACTCGACAATCGGGGAAGCGACTCGATTCGTTTCAGAACCGCCCGTTGGCCCCGCGGTTTGCCGGGCCGAGCGACAAGTTCATTGCACGGAGGCACGCCATGGCACGGATGTCCCATTGGTTCGGTCTGTCACTTCTCACGCTGACGCTCGTCGGCTGCGTATCCCAGGAAAAATACAACGCCTTGAAGCTGGATCGCGATCAGCTTGCCGAGCGGCTCGGGCAGAGTGAAGGGCAGCTTCAGTCGCTCCAGGCCGAACGTGACGCCTACAAGAGCCAGCTCAATGCCGTTCTGGCCGGCGGCAGCAACCAGCAGGCGCTTGTTGCCAACCTCACGCAGCAGCTCAGCAATCTCCAATCGCAATACGACACGCTCAATCGGCAGTACGAAGAAGCCCTGAGCAAGATGGGAACGGCGGTCGCGCTGCCGCAGCCGGTGACTGATGCGCTCAACCAGTTCGCCCGCGAGAACCCGGACTTGGTCGACTTCGACAGCGCCCGCGGCATCGTCAAGTTCAAGAGCGACATCACCTTTTCCAGCGGGAGCGCCGAAGTAACCCCCCGGGCGATCGACGCGCTGACCCGCTTCGCATCAATCCTGAATTCCCCCGCCGCCTCCGGCTATGAATTGCAAGTCGCCGGGCACACCGACAACACCCGCGTGCTGCGGAACGAAACGATCAAACAGGGCCACAAAGACAACTGGTACCTTTCGGCTCACCGGGCGATTTCAGTCTCCGAAGCCCTTCAGAAGGATGGCGTGAATCCCGCGCGCCTCGCAGTGATGGGCTATGCCGACCAGCACCCGATCGCCGACAACAACACCACCGCCGGCAAGGCGCAGAACCGCCGGGTGGAAGTGCTGATCCTTCCGACGCAGGTTCGCGGCAGCAGCTTCGCACAGAAGCCTTCCTCGCCGCGCAACACTTCGCGCCGCCAGCGCACCGCCCAGCCCGAGCTGAACAAAGACGCCGGCGTCGGCCAGGATCGCCAGACGATCATCAACAAGTGATGGTTGCTTTCGCCGGTCAGACGTTTTGGGACAGGCCGTAAAACTTAGAGGCGTAGAACGTAATGCTCGTTACGTTCTACGTCTCTGTATTTTTGCGTTCACTTACGCCGCTCGCGGCGGGGGTCGGCGGGTGCGGGCGACGTTCTGGCGAACTTCCTGCCAGCTCAAGCGGCCAAAAGTCGCCGATTCTTCCTCGTCCAGGTCCGGAAGATCGTCTTCATCGAGGATCGCCTGCTCGTCCTGCGAGAGCGACTGATCAGTTGGAACGTGGTCGTCCAGCTCGATCGAGTTCTCGCACAGGAGCGTATCGGAGGTCACCGGCTCGCTGGCCGCCCCCGCGTCCGCCGGCTCGAACGTGGCCGGCGGGGCGTGCAATAGAAAACCGTCGCAGTTGGCATGCCAGGGATCGACGTCGACAAAGACAAAGCCCCGCTCGGCCTTGTGCGGGACCAGGTCGCTATAGATGCGGTCCCAAACGACATCGAGGGTGACGCCCCAGTATTCCGCCGCGACCGCTGGTACGACCCAACAAGACATAGGCTATATCTTCCGTCCAACCCGTTTCGGCCCAGGCCGTCCAGCGTTCATCGGTCCAAAACAAATCACGTCTTGAGCCATTCACGGCCCCCGTGCGGGCTGACCTTGGGTCGGATAAAGTTGCGGATATCAGTTCACTCGGAGGCTTATGAGAACCAATTTGTCGCTCCGCCGCTGGTCGGTCTTCATTCTGGTCTCGACCTTCACAACATTCCTACAGCCCGCGTCGGGCCAGGGCACAACTCGACCCAACGTCCTGCTCATCCTCACCGACGACCAGGGCTTCGGCGACCTCCCTTCCTACGGCGCAAAGGACCTGCGGACCCCGAACATGGAATCGATCGTGGCCCGCGGCATGCGGTTCGACAACTTCTACGCCAACTGCCCGGTCTGCTCTCCCTCGCGGGCGGCGATCCTCAGCGGCAAGTACCCCGATCGCGTCGGCATCCCGGGACTGGTCCGCACGGATCCAAAGGACAACTGGGCGTACCTTTCGCGGGATGCGATCCTACTTCCCGCGATCCTCCACAAAGCCGGCTACCACACCGCCATCGTCGGCAAGTGGAACCTCGGCCTCGATCTCGAAAACTCCCCCAACGCCAAAGGCTTTGACCTGTTTCACGGATTCCTCGGCGACATGATGGACGACTACCTGACCCACCGTCGCCAGGGCCACAACTACATGCGACTCAACGATCAGGAAATCGATCCGCAAGGCCACGCCACCGACATCTTCACGCAATGGGCGATCCAGTACATCCACGATCGCGCCGAACCCGCGAAGAACGGCCAGCCGTTCTTCCTTTACCTGGCATACAACGCCCCGCACGTCCCGATCCAGCCGCCGCCGCAATGGCTTGAGAAGGTAACGAAGCGTGAGCCGGGCATCGACCCAAAGCGGGCGAAGATGGTCGCCCTGCTCGAGCACCTCGACGACGGCGTCGGCCAGGTTCTCGCGGCCCTAAAAGACGCCGGCCTGGAACAGAACACGCTGGTCTTCTTCACCAGCGACAACGGCGGACAGGTCGACGCCGGCGCCACCGTCGGCCCCTATCGCGGCACCAAGGGAACGATGTACGAGGGCGGCCTCCGCGTCCCCATGGCCGCGATGTGGCCCGGCCACATCGCGCCCGGCTCGCGCAGCCTGGCCGTCACCGCCCACATGGACATGATGGCCAGCATTTGCGACGCCGCCGGCGCCACGCCCCCTTCCGACATTGACGCCCTGAGCCTGATCCCGGTCCTGACCGGCAAAGCAAAGGACGCCGCCGATCCGCGCGAGCTGTATTTCGTCCGCCGCGAAGGCGGCCCGCAATTCCTCGGCCTTGCCAGCCACGCCCTCCGCCACGGCGACTGGAAGCTCCTCCAAAACACCCCCTTCTCACCCTTGGAACTCTACAACCTCAAAGAAGACCCGCGCGAAGAACACGACCTCGCCAAATCCCGCCCGAAAATCCGCAACGACCTGGCCAAAATCCTCCAAGCCCACATCCAGCAAGCCGGGGGCGTGCCGTGGGAAAAGCCGTAACCGAGACCACGGGGACAATCCCACCTGCGTCTGTGTCCCTCGTCACCTCCGAGATGGGGAGGCCGATGTCCCATGTCCCATGTCCCATGTCCCATGTCCCCCCTCGCCGGGAGGGGACATTATGGGACATTATGGGACATTCGCAGTTGGCCCTCTGTCCCATGTCCCATGTCCCCCTCTCCGGAGGGGACATTATGGGACATTATGGGCCATTTGTCATATTCTTGCTTGAATTCGGCGATCCCGGCTGTCCCGGCAATCGCGCCGCCGCCCCCGAAATTCTGCCCAGACCGCCGGTCGCGAAACCACGCTTCCGCCGGCACAAGGCGTTTCATTTGTTGCGAACTCCTATCAGCAGGCGTCAGAACCTATGCTGGTACAGCCCGCCTGTCCGGACAAGGAAAGACGCGTAATCCTTGCGGCTGAGTACAGGATCCACCCACTCGAATGGAAATGGTTCCAGATTCGTTGCGCGGAATTTGAGGATCAGCAGCTCATCAAAATCGGGGCGCAGCTCTTCAACATGCCGAACAGCGGCCTGCGCCTCGTCTGCCGGGTGCTTGTACCGCTTGCCTTCCGTGACGAACTCACGCTCGCCCTCAAAGGAGCGATAGACCGCTGCGTGATTCACGCCGACAATCGCGGCGATGATCGCGCGGGGATTGCTCCTGCGAAACTCGGTCGCCTGTTTGCGAAGATCGCTCTTTACTCGATCGATCTGCTTGATCATCGCCTTAGCCAGTATCTTCACTTCGGTTCCGATCTCGATGTTGGCGATCGGGCCGCGCTGCACCTGAAATCCCGGATCGCCGACGGCGCTGTCGCCCGGGATCAAGGCGCCCAGCGAACCGTCTCCGCGACGATGTTTGACGCCGTGCGCGCGGTTCGCGGAGTTGAGGACCGTCTTGCCTTGCTCAATACACGCGTTGAGTTTGGCAAGAAAGCGCAAGCTCGACGAGGTCTTCGAAGACGAATTGCGAAACCCAATCGCCGTGAGTTGAACTACGGTGCTTGTATTGGCGTCCTTGGAACAAGGCGGCAAACTCGGCCAGGAAGCGAAGATTACTTGGCATCGTCCTGGGCTGGTTTGATCGGGGTTCCACCCTCAAAAGTGATTTCCGTGGCGCCCGCATGCCTCGCCCGTTTCGCGGCGCGGCTCAGGCGGCTCTTTGCCATTGCCAGATATTCCGGATCGATCTCCACCCCCACCGAGTTGCGGCCAGTGTCCATGGCGGCCTCGACGGTCGTTCCCGTGCCAAGAAAAGGGTCGAGGACCGTATCGCCGGCGAACGAAAACATCCGAATCAGCCGCATCGCAAGTTCCAGCGGATATGGCGCGGGGTGCTTCTGTGTGCTCGCTCCGGGAACATCGGTCCAAATTGAGCGGAACCAGCTCTGCATCTCCTGCTTGGTCATCATCGACAACGCTTTGGCGGCCGGGCCAACGGAGCGGTACTTGCCCCCCTTTCGGAAGAACAAAATGTATTCGACGTCGTTCTTGACGATCGCTCCCGGCTGATACGGTTTGCCATAGAATCCGGCGCCGTTTCCCTCCGTCTCAAGCGCGCCATTGGATATCTTGTGCCAGAGAATCGGTGTCAGATTCTCGAAACCCAGCTTTCGAGCACGAACCTGGATGTCCGAGTGGAGGGGAATCACTTGATGACGCCCGGCCTCCTTCCGCGCCACGCACACGTCGCCGACAACGCAGCAAACACGCCCGCCGGGCACAAGCGCTCGGTAGCAATGCCACCAGACCCGGTCCAATTCGTCGAGGAAATGGGAATATTCCTCGATCGCGCCCATCTGCGAGTCGTGTTCGCGGTATTCTTTCAGCGTCCAATACGGCGGCGAGGTCACGACCAGATGGACGCTTTGGTCGGGAATCCAGTCCAGCCCGCGCGCGTCGCCGAGAAGCACGCGATGCTCGGTCCGATTGAAAGGCGCCGGCCATTCGATGTCGCGGAGCAGCAGGTTGGCGCGGAGGAGCGCCTCCATCGCCTCTGTCGTATTGTCTGACGCAGGAAGGTCTCGAAGGATTTCTTGTGCCGCTTCTGCATCGGCAAGAGAAAAACGCAACGCGGGGGTGGTGAAATCCTCTGAGCGACTTTTTCTCCGCTTCCGGCGTGCAGGCGTCCCTGACTCGTCGCCAAACAGGCCACCATCCCTAGCGCTTCGCGACCGTGCGATCATGCCGGCATTAGAACCTCCTGCAGAGGAGTTTTGCAATCTGGACCCCTGTTCGCTTCAAGTTACGAACCGCCCCCACATAAGACCGAAGTTCGATTCACTCCCTGCCGCCTTCCGATGCGCGGCGCCATTGCTTGTAATCGGCCATCGTCGCATTGACCATGTCTCTGGCGGCGGCGTAGAGCCAGCCGGGTTGGCGGCGGGCGAGGTCTTTGCGGATGGCGGGGACGGCGGATTTGCTGGCCAGGTGCACGTTGGCCGTCTCGCGGCCCATCGCCTGGAGGAGTCGTAGTTCGTCCGGTCCGACGGGAGAGACATTGAGCTCGATCTTGTGCGAATCGTACGCCAGCCGGCGGGTGATCCAGCGCCTGTCCACGTCGAAAAACGGGTCCGGACAACGAAGCCCCATCGCCACCGTCGCCTCGATCAACTTTGGAATGTTGGATCGCGAGCCGGCGCTCTTTTGCAAATCCTGGTTCCAGACGCATGCCGATGGGAGCACCGCCTTGATTTCCCTGGCAATGGGCGCGCCGACCCACGTGGCGATGGCGACAAATCGCGGCCGGCCGAGGCTGCCGACGCCGGCCTGTCGCGGCACGACGCGAATGTCCGTCGACCCGACCGGCAGGCGTGCCATCAGCGCGGCCTTTGCCTCCGGCGAGATCTTCGTGCTCGAGGTTCTGCCCGTCGAGCCCCGAAGATGGGCCCAGAACTCGGCGGCGTCGGGGATCTTGTTGCGGGCGCGGAGGAGGGTCATGAGCCAGCGGTGCTTCTCCTCGATTACGATCGGTCCGCCGCCGGTTGTCAGCGATTGCTCATACCCTTGGAGAATCGCACTGCATGCCTGCTTGCCCTTGAGCGCCAGGTGCTGTTCCTCGATCGCCAGGATCGCACTGGCCGCCAGGCGGACCAGGTCGTTGGTGTACGGGAGCACAAAGGCCTCGTCGAAATCGTTGACGCCCCATGCAAGCCGGCCCTCGGCGTCGCGCCAGGTGCCAAAGTTCTCGACGTGCAGATCGCCCACAGCGAGCACGGCTGGCGCAGCGGAGACATCCGAACAGACCGCCGGCCAGATCTGCGCCCAGCGGTAAAACGTGCCGCGTAAAAACGGGAAAGATCCCCGCGCCATGAGTCTGTGCTTGGCGACCAGGTCACGGGCGATCAGCGGGATCTGCTTCCCAAGCCATTTCTCGAAGCTGCCCGTTGCTTCGACGATGTCCGCGGCGTCTTTTCCCATCCGGAAATCGTACCCGCCAGCGGCAAAGACATCCCGCCCGCCCAAGCCCGCCCCGGTGGCGAAAAATCGCGATGTGGGCGTCTTCGAGTGGACGCCCGCCTGGGGGACCGGTGAAGATCACGCGCGCCGCGTCCACGCGTACCAAGGATGCCAAAAGGCTGGAACTGACTCGTGCCGCCTTGCGTCACTTGAACCTCAACCGATCTTGAAGCTGCTGATGATCGTCGCAATCGAGGGTCGCGAAAGCGGATCCGTGTCTTTCTTGGTCACCACGCCTATGTTGTAGACCCTTCCGTCCTTCACGATCAGCCACGTCGTGAAACGTGCCTCATTATCCACGATGGTTCCAGTCGCGATGCCGCGATAGGCCTCGATGCCCGCAAATCGAACCTTGCGCGCGCCCAGGAACTTGTAGTTCGTCACTCCGGGCTGCGCAGCCGGAGGAAACATCACCTTTACGGCTCCCTCTAACGTCAGCGACTTATCGACGGGAATAGTCGCTAGGATAGTCACATTATCGCGGAGGGCCCCCTCGCCCTCTTCCTCCGGGGACAACAATTGGACGGCGTAAGTGACATCATTTGACTGCGGAAGGGGATCTTCGACGCTCCACCTCGCCGGGAGCTCGATCTGAACGTCGATCTTTTTGCAGTGGTAGACCTTCGCAGTCGGCCCGTCGGCGAGGGCGACCGCGCTGATCGTCCAAACGAAAACGGCTACGAGCGCAATCGTTGGCTTCATTCAGGCCATGCTATCACCGTGAACGGTTGAGTCCAAAAATTGACGAACCAGGAGGTCAGTGATTACGCTACTTGCTGAATCATTAAGGGACGAATGCATCAAGCAAAGGCGGGCGCCGAAGCAATAGAACTGCGAGCCGGTGATCGCGTCGGTTCCATGCGGGTCGTCGAGTACAGCAATGACCGCATCGAGTTGAAGGCGCGCTTGCTGTCCTTGCTGCTTTGGCTTTCGCTTGGTGGACTGTGTGCCGCCATTGCCGCCCATGGCTGGTTCCAGATCACCGGCCGAACGGAACACAACATCAATGTCAAGTTCCTGCTGCTACTGAGTGGTGGAGCGGTCGTTTGCTTTGTTCTCGCCGGAATGCACCTTGGGCTTCGGACAACGTTCGATCGGCAGCAGCGCGCGGTGACCGTCGAAAGGCTTTTCGGGGCGTTTTCGAGAGCTGTTGAGGCGCAATCGTGCCGGTCCGTGCGACTCAGCTTCGTGCCGGGAGGAGCAGGAAACTCAGACGACTGTCATCTGGAACTTGCGAGCCCGAACGGTGAGCGCGCGATGATGATTACCGGGAGGGGAGTCGACAAATCTGATTCCGCCAACCTGATCGTCGCGGCGCAACGAATCGCGGCCATTCTGAATCTGCCAATCGAGATTGAGGGGGACACTGAGAAAGCCTGCAAGCCGTTCTCGGAAGCACTCTCCCGTGTCACGCGCACCCAAATTCAGGTTTGAAGCAAGCCGAGAACTCACGGGCTTTCACATCTTCCCCGTGTCCTTAGTGCCTCCGCGGTGAGTAATCCGGTCCTGAGTGCCTCCGTGTTGAATAATCGGGGAAGTCGCGCCTCGGATTCGATCACTTCGCCGACGCCGCCTGGGGGCGGTTCATGTCTTCGATTTGTTGCTGGAGCTTTTCTTTGGTGAAAGTCGGGTCGGGGCGCTTGCGGTCCAGGTTCGCGAGCAGTTCATCCACGGTCGGTGTCTTCGACGGGACGCCGTCGGCGGGGACCTCGACGTGGGCGGTCCAGACGATGCAGTTGAGGATGGTTTTGCGGAAATCGTTTTGTGCCCAATTGAAATGGTAGTGGGCGCCGGTGCAGCCGAAGCCGCGGCCGTTATTGTCCCGAGTCGAGACCCAGACGGTGGTTTCGGGGACGTTTTTGCCGATGCCGGAGCGGACCTCGGGATTGCCGCCGTGGGCGTCGTCCTTGCCGCGGCGGGTGGCGTCGGGGGGAACCGTCGAGAGGATCGGCGTCACGCCCTGCATGTCGGGGCGGAAGCGCATGTGGTAGTACCACTCGTCGTGGGTGGTGAACGGGTGGACGCCGCGGGTGACTTCGTGAGTTGGGATGTCGCTGAAATGGCCGGTCCAGACGGGGTTGATGGACCAGAAGGTCTCGAAGTATCCGCCGATCCATTTGACCCAGTCGTCGCCCACCTCGCCCTTGGGCACTTCGACGGCATAGTGGATCATCCCCAGGCCGACGCCCTTGTCCATCAGTTCGGAAAGCTGCTTGAGATGCGGGATGGCCATGTGCCCATCGCCGCCGTCGCAGAAGATGACGATGGCGGCGGCCCCGTCGAAGGCGTGCTCGTCCTTCGGCCACTCGTGCTTGTAGACCTCGCAGTAGACGCCGGGCACGTTTTCGTTGAGGGCCTTGGCCAGGAGCATGTCGCCGGCGTATTGCTCGTGCTGGGCGAAGCCGTGGCTCGGCTTGCCGGAGAGGAAGACGATCTTCTTCCGGTTGGCAAGATCGGCGCTCTGGGCGAGGCCGGGGCGCTCCTGGGCAGCGGCTGGCATGGCGAAGCAGCAGATTGCCAACGCGGCAACGGCAAGTTTGCGGGCGGCTGGGGGCATTTTTTCTCCGTAGTGACGGGTTGAAAGATGTCGTGAGTCATTACCGTGATTTGCGTCGATCTGTTGCGGAATCGCGTCCCGCGGATATCCGGCCAGACTCGAGGGGTTTAAACGGGTGAGCATTCTGTTCTATTGCACGGGAAAAGCCTGGCGAGGCAAGGTGGTTTTCCCACACCAAGACCGGTGTCGGTTGAACGGCCCAACTGTCCACGGGTTGAAAACCCGTGCCACGATGGGAGATCAGTCATCTCAATCCAATGGAGTCGGGAGTTGTGCTGCGCTGGGGGCATTGATGAGGCTTGGACCGGTGGCGCTGACGCTGACGATGATCTCCAGGCGGACGCCGAAGCGGCCGGGGAGGTAGATGCCCGGCTCGATGCTGAAGACCATTCCTTCCTCCAGGACTTCGCCTTCTCCCGCCCGGATGAACGGCGGCTCGTGGCCCTGCAACCCGAGGCCGTGACCGGTGCGGTGCGGGAAGAATTCGCCGTAGCCGGCATTCTCGATGACCGAGCGGGCGGCGTGATCGACCTGCTCGCAGATGGCGCCCGGGCGCACCGCATCGATCGCCGCCTGCTGGGCATCCCGCACGATGGAATAGACTTTTCTCACCTCGGCGTCGGCCGGCTCGCCGACAGCGCAGGTGACCGTGATATCGCTTTGGTATCCATATGAATGACTCATCTCGGCCCCGGCTTTTCCTGTCACGGGGGCGCACCCGCGCGTGCCGAAATCGAGGACGACGACGTCGCCGCTCTGAAGCTTGCGTTTGGCGGTTTCGTGGTGAGGCAGCGCCGAGTTGGGGCCCGAAGCGATGATCGTAAAGGCGATGCTGCTCTCGGGATCTTTAGCGAGCAACGCAGCGCGAAGCTCGTGATCGATCTGGGCCTCGGTTCGGTCGGGCTGGCACAGGTGGATCGCGTGATCGATCGTGTCGTCGACCTGTCTGGCGACGGCCCGGAGCATCGCGAGTTCGCTGGCGTCCTTGCGAATCCTCAAACTCCGCATGACCTCGCTGGCCGGCACCAGCCGGGACTGCGGGGCGACGGCGATGAGATCCAGGAGAAACGCCGCCCGCGCATCGTCGTCAAACGCGATCGTCCGCGCCCCCGCCGCCGCATCGCGCAGAGCGTTGGTGTACCATTCGGTGTCGGTCCACCCGCGAACCGTTTCGCCAGGCATGGCACGATCTTCCACCTGTGGCACGTTCATCGCGGGCGCGATCCATTGCGCGCGGCCATCCTGCTTGAGGACCACCGCGAGCAGCCGTTCACCGGCGTGCCCGTGCTCGAAGCCGGTCAGGTAAAACAAATCCGCGCCCGGCGTCAGCAGTAACAGATCGACGCCCTGCGCCTTCATCGCGGCAATTGCCCGTTGAAATTTCTCTCGCATGCCTGACAGCATACTGCGCGAAGGCGTCGCGTTGCATTTGATTCGGCCGACGGGCATCATCCCGCCCATGCACGGGGCGGTGACAAACGAAAATCAGAAAACGGTCGGTCCCGAGCAGCCGGTGGCGGGCGCGTGGATCGCCCTGTCCCTGCTGCTGGCGATCAACATGTTCAACTACATTGACCGCTACGTCCTGGCGGCGGTTGAGCCGGCCGTGCAGAAGGACTTCTTCAAGCCCGACAATCCAAACGCCGAATTTTGGATGGGATTGCTGGCCACCGCCTTCATGGTTTCGTACCTGGTGCTGGCGCCGATCTTTGGATGGCTGGCGGATCGGATGTCGCGGTGGCTGCTGGTGGGAATCAGCGTGATTCTGTGGAGCCTTGCCAGCGGCGCATCCGGCATGGCGTCGTTCTTCGTGATGCTGCTGATCACCCGGCTGTTCGTCGGGGTCGGAGAAGCAGGATATGGCCCGGCGGCGCCCACCATTATCGCGGATTTATATCCAGTGTCGCGGCGCGGGTCGGCGCTGTCGTGGTTTTACGCCGCGATCCCGGTCGGTAGCGCGCTGGGATATGTTTTGGGCGGATTCATCGCACATCGCTGGGGGTGGCGCGCCGCGTTTTATGCCGTGGTTCCGCCCGGTATTCTGCTGGGTGGGTTGTGTTTTTTCGTGAAGGACCCGTCACGAGCGCAGAAAGAGGCCCGCGGACGAAAAGCAACGATCCGCGACTACGCCGTACTTTTCAAAACGCCCTCGTACGTACTTGATACCCTTGGCATGGCGGCGATGACGTTTGCCATCGGCGGTATTTCATTTTGGATTCCAAAATACTTCGTCGATCAGCGGCATGCCGGAGATCTCGCCACGGTAAACAGCACTTTCGGCGCCATCGTTGTGGTGGGAGGGCTGCTGGCGACATTGGCAGGAGGATGGGCCGGCGACAGATTTCGGAGATGGCACTCCGGTGCGTACTTCATCGTCTCAGCCATTGGTATCCTCGCGGCTTGTCCGTTCGTGATCGCGATGCTCTACGCGCCGTTTCCGTGGGCATGGGTCATGGTGGCGATCGCCGTGTTTTGTCTCTTTTTCAATACGGGACCATCGAACGCCATTCTGGCGAACGTGACCCACCCTTCCATTCGCGCCACGGGGTTCGCGGTGAACATCTGCGCGATTCACATCCTGGGAGACGCGGCATCGCCGCCGCTTCTGGGGAAGATCGGGCATCACAGTTGGAACGCCGCGTTTCTGGTCGTTGCCGCGGCCATGGCTGTCGCGGGCGCGCTTTGGCTGTGGGGAGCGCGATACCTCGAACGGGATACAGCCATGGCTTCGTCGAGTCCAACAAACCCGCTATGACTGCTGCTCACGATCGAGCTTGAACCTCGCCAGCGGAATGTATTGGGCGGCATCCGGTTTCAGGCGGCTCTCCATGAGCACGAAGTCGTTCACGACCAGTTCCTCCAAAGGCAGAAGCTCTGCCGTGCGCTCTTCGATCTCACCTCGTACCCCAGGAGACAGCGGCCGCCGGGCACGGGCGAGCGTGACATGGGGGCGAAACTTGCGCGCTTCGGGCGGAAAGCCGACGTCGGCGCATCTTTTCTCGATCTGCCCGTGCAGTTCTTCGAGCCGCCAGCGGTCGCCCTCGAGCCCCGCCGCGATCACACGGACCGGGCCGTGCGGCGGAAGTAACTCCATGCGGGAGGCTTTCAGGCGGATCGACCCATCGAGGCGCACTTGATTCAGCGATTCGCAAATTGCCGGCAGCGTCGCTTCCGGCACTTCGCCGAAGAATTTGAGCGTCACGTGAAGGTTCTCAGTGCGTACCCAGGAGCAGCCGGACAAGTCGGGCGCGGTTCGCAGCCGACTCGAAATATCAGCCAATCCACGTCGGATCGCGTCTGGCAGTTCGATCGCAAGAAACAGTCTCAAGGTGCCTCTCAAAGGTCGATTTTGTCCGCGGCACGGCAGACCGATAGAATGCCGGCATGACTCTCGATGCCGTCCAGGAACTCATGTCGAGACAACCGTTCGAGCCATTTCGGATCGTCACCAGCAGCGGAGATCGGTACGAGGTCCCTCATCCGGAATGGTTCTGCGGGTGAGGAATGGCTTGTACATCGGCCTGGGCGGTCGCGGGAGCGTCGCCGACCGCGCCGCGTTCGTTTCTCTTCTCCATATCACGGCAGTCGAAACGCCTGCCAACGGGTCTCGCGCCAGACGCCACTGACGACGTCGTCGGATGCTGTAAGGACGTTCCGCCGCAACGTCCAAGGCATGCGCTTTCTGCCCCGAAGGAACGAAGTGCATGCCTTGGGCGTTGCGGCGGAACAGTGCACGCCGTGGTCGCTCGGCCTCATGACGGCCTGGTCGTCGGCTGCGCCCCGGGCGGAGCTCCGGGAATCGCGCGCTCGTCGAAGATCGTTTGCTTCCCGGTGAAGCCGGATTGCGGCGCCGCCGCCTGCTGGGCCTCGGCTGCCAGCTTGGGAAGCTGCTGGATTTGTTGCTGCTTGAGAAGCTGCTCGGCGGTCAGGCTCGCCACCTTCTGCTGAAGCTCGTAATATCGCGGGGGGAGCGGCTCCTGGCGCACGCGGCCGGAATTGACGTCGATATAGTTCGTTTCCTGCATCATCCCGGCCATGATCTGCTTGTCATAGGTGATCTCGCGATCGATCTCCATAAGCCGGGTTTGGACCGCCAACGCCTGCGCCTTGTACGAGTCGAGTTTGTCCTGGGCGGCCTTCTGCGCCGCCTGGCTGGCGTCGAAATCCGCCTGGCTGACCCATTGGGAGCCGGACCGTTTCAGGCCCTGGGCGGCCATTTTCGCCTGCAACGCCGCGTCCTGTTCGTCGAATCGCGCCTTCACTTTTTTGGTGAGCGGATTGTTGGCGGCCGAGGCGGGCAAGGCGTGCAGCGCCTCGGCGACGTTATCGAGGACCTGCCGGTTCTGCGGGTCGGCGAGCATCGCCTTGTCGTATTCGAGCAACGCCGGCATCTGGGCGCGCGTCTGAAATAGAATCACCGCGAGATTGTTATGCGCCGGCGCGTGATCGGAAAACGCCTGGACCACCGTCTCGAATGCTTTGCGGGCCGGGACGAGCTGGTTCTGGCGGTATAAGACAACTCCCTTCAGATAAAGCAAAGCGGGATTGTTGGGGGCCGAAGCAAGGGACTTGTCGATCAGGGCCAGGGCGTCGGCAGGCGTCGCCGTCTGCACGGCGGGCAGAATCTGCACGGCGGCGGCAGTGCCGCGCGACTGGAGTTCCACCAGTTGTTCGTGGGTGAGCCACTGATCCGCGACGCGGGTCAGGTGCTGGTCTGACCGCTCCTGCCAGAGGCGGAGGTCCTGTGCGGCGTCGGTGGCGGCGGGTGTGCCAGGATTTTGGGCGATGAAACCGCTCAGCCGCTGCACAGCCGAGGCGGGATCGGCACCGGATTCCAGCGACCGCCGCAGGGATTCCAGGGCTTGCTGGGCTGAGGCCGGCGTATTGGCGGATTTTTTCCGCTCGATTCCCCGGATGTCGGAGGCGGCGACCAGCGTCTGCTTCCCGGAGGCATCGGTGATGACATATCCATCCGGCGTCCGT
>DATHPP010000331.1:0-5893 GCA_035483795.1 Tepidisphaeraceae bacterium
TGGGGGAATCCGCGCTTCTGGCCCAGGTCCTCGCGCAGGTGCCTTCGCCACTCGTACTCCACCCACCCCTCGCGCCACCGGCCCAGGGCCAATAGCGCCAACCCCAGGTTCCAATGGGCGTCCATGTGATTGGGGTTGATCACCAGGGCGCCGCGGAGGGCATTTTCCGCTTCCGCCACCTTCCCCGCCTCCTGCAAAGCCGCCCCCAGGTTGTTGTAAGCGTCCGCATCCCGCGGATTCAGCTCGGTCGCCATGCGATACGCCGTCACCGCTTCGGTCGGCTTTCCCGCCCGCCTGAGCGCATTGCCCAGGCTCTTCCGCGCCCCGGCGTCGCGGGGCCGCAATTCCGCGACCCGGCGTAGCCGCGTGCAGGCTTCGTCATGCTGGCCCATGCGCGACAGGCCATTGCCCAGGTTGGCCAAGGCTTCCGCATAATCCTCCCGCACGGCCACGGCGTGCCTATACGCCTCGACCGCCTCGTCGAGTCTCCCGAGCTTCTCCAGGGCCACGCCCTTATTGCTCCAGGCCTCGGCAAAGTCATCGCGCAGGTCGATGGCCCGCTGCGCCGCCCCCAGCGCCTCGACCGCGGCGTTCATCCGCCCCAGCACGGTCGCCAGGTTGTTGTGATAGTCCGCCCGCGACGGGTCGATCTCGATCGACCGCCGGACCAGCTCCAGCGCCTTGTCCAATTTCCCCCGCCGCATCGCCGCCAGCCCGAGAAAATGCAGCGCCTCCGCGCACACCGGCTGCTCATTGAGCACCCGCACGTACATCCGCTCCGCCTCGGGAACCTTGCCCGAGCGGAGATGGGTCTTGGCAAGTTTCAGAATCGCGTCTATTTCGATGGGGTGCATTGTAACCTCGTATGAGTGGTCAGTGGTTGGTAGTTTGTTGATAGGCAAGTCGAACGGTACGACGGGTTTCAACTTCGCTACGATGGCTTGGCTAAAACGGGTCGCGACACCTTTAGTTCTCCCCGACACCTTTAGTTCTCCCCGCGACACCTTTAGTTCTCCCATGTCATTTCCAGCGCGTCTTGTCTTCAAGCGTTACCCGCCGGCCCAACGCGCCACTCTCCGTCAATCTTCACGTGCGCTCCTTTCGCATCGGACGGGATGATGAGAACTTCCCACCCTCCCCCCGAGCGCCACGCCTTGAAGGTCAACGGGGGCGAGCCGTGTCCAGCATGAGGGCTAACTTCCCAGAAGGAGCGTGCGATCATAATCGCCTTCGCAGCATCCGGTGGAAGCTCCGCTAACCCCCACGAGTTCATGTCTGTGCGATAAATTATCGGATGCATCGCGTTCGGCGCAGGGTGGGTGGCTGACTCGTTGGAGGAGCAGCCAACCGTGCAGACCAAGAGAACATAAGCAAAGATAACTCTGCGAGATGCCATATCGGCGCGCCTCCTTCGAAAAGCTGCAAAGGGACGCCGCTCACGAGCTAGCCGCGCCCATTACCTGCCATTTATCGTTAATGTAGACAACGGTCGCCTGGGACCCGTAGCCCAGGACCATTACGTGCCAACCCACGCCCGAAGGCGATACCTCGAATAGGTACGGCTTCCCACGCATGCTGCCATCGGGACCGACCTCGCAGAATGATCGGACTATGAGAATCACCTTAGCGTAGTCTGGTGGGATTTCGCGTAACCGCTCGGGGGGGAAGTCGCTACGCCAAATTATAGTCCCATCCGGCGGGGGCGCGGCCGGGGTGGACCGGGTACTGAGAATACAACCGGCAAGCGGAAGGAGTGCTGCGGTTGCCGGTACAATGATGGCTATTCTCATGGCTTTGGCTTGGGAAGAGGTGGATTCCACGGCGGCTGCGAATAGTAGGTCGACCACTCCGGCTCGGAGGTCGCCAAGCTCGGGGGCGGAGGGTTCGTGCCAGGAAGCGGCGATAAGCCGCTTGTCGACCAGGCGGTAGTGTACGTTGCACTGCCACTCCAACCCCATGTGACGTACTGCATTGGCACAGGGAACGTAACGTTTCCGCCAATCACCGGCTTGAACAGCAGGTAAGTGGATGCGTTGAAGCTCACAGCGCGGAGCTTCTGGTAAGAATCGCCCCAAGCCCGAAGGTTTGGTATATCCTGGTACTGGCTACCGATCAGTGGCTCCGGGAACTGATACCCGTCGTATGCGCCGGAGAAAACGGCGGTGTGGGTCGTGCCATTCGCCTCCACCATAACGTAATGCTCCGACAGCGTTTGGGCCCAAAGCCATGTCGGAGTGACAACCGGCCCATCGGTTGGCATCTGCGGACTCGGGTTTGTAAGCTGCATCCCGTTCGGCCCGCCAAATATGGCGTTCGGGCTCCGCATACCGATGACGACAAAATTGTGGACCGTGTTGTTAGGTCCAATCTCGGTGCCCGTCTGGGCGGTAACGCCCGTCATCGTCTCGCCGATGGTCGTGACAGGTTTCACAACGTTAATCGTTGTGTGCTCCGCAACTCCGTTATCCATGACAGAGATCGCCTCGGCGGTTGCGCTGTTAGGTTGTTGGTGATTACCCGCATCAAACCAGAAGAGGCTAATGAACGACTGATTGGTTGAGAGGCCGTATGTCTGTGCACTGTCCAACTGCGCGGTGTACCACCGGAGTACGCTTCCCTGCACCGACCAATTGTATGAGGCAGGTCCCGGCGGCCATGCCGCGGTCGGCGAGGTCTCAGTGTCAAGCACAACCTGCTCGCCCGTAATGACGGTCGGCCCGTTCTGCGCCGTATCACCCGTGATATCCTGCCCGAGCACCCCCATGGTGATCTTAAACCCGCGGACCGTTGCTTTGGTAGTGGCGGTGTCTTCCGTGCCGTCGGCCACAGTGAGCGTAAAATCCTCGCTACCCAGCGCGGTGCCCGCGGTGATACCTTCGACGTAGTACGTCGTCTGCGGCGGCGGTCCGCCGGTCCAGGTGATAGACGTGGTGGCGCCGCCGAGAACCAGGCTGGTTTCCGACGGGGAAGTCCACACATTGACCTCGCTCGTATTGGCGCTCAGGGTGATTGACTCGCCCGGTTGCGACTGCGGCGGAACGCTTAGAATCAGCGGGACGAGGTCACTGCTGTCGCTATCGTTGTCAACCGTGATCATCGGGTCCCCGTCCGGTCCAAGCGGCGCCGACAGCGTCAGCGACACCAGCGCATCGTCGTGGACGATGCTGCCGGAGGCCGATGGCGAGCCGATGCTGTAGGTCAGCGCGCCCGCGGACGGCTGCAGGAGCGTGAGCGTCAAACCGTCGGTCCAATCCGGCGTTTGATCCTCGACGGCGGTCACCCGCACGACCGCCTCGTTGTCCAGAGGCGGAATGACGATTTGGTTGGAGATGATGTTGCCGACGTCGTTGTCACCCGCCACGGGGGTTTCGTCGGTCAGGCGGTACTCGTTCGCGCCCGCCGTCCCGCCGACGCTGAAGTAAACGGTCAGCGAAACGTCGCCGTCGGTGTCGCTGCCGCTGCGCGTGATGGTGAAATCCTCAGAATCCGACCCGCCCTGCGAATTCTCGTAGATGCTGCCGCCGCGCGAAGAGATGCTGGCGGTTGGAGTCGGCTCGGCGATCTGTGTCGTGGCGGTCAGCGTATGCCCCTGGGCGGTGACGACCGAAGCCACGACGTTGTACTCGCTGCCAGATGAGGAGCCCTTGATGTAGACGTGGCTGAAGTTGAACGGGCCGCCGGTGACGCCCTCGTAAATGTTCTGTGCGCCATCGCCCCAGGCGATGCTCCAGCTTTGCGGCGTATCGCCGCCGGGACTGGTGAAGGTGGCGTTGACGTCGCCGTTGCCGTTATGGTCGCTACCGCTGATGCTCACGGTCGGAGAGACGTAGGTCACGTCCACGCTCTGGTAGGCGACGCACTCGTTGTCGTAGCTCTGGCCCAGCGTCTCGGTGTAAAGCGCATCGGTCTCGATGTGGTAGCTGCCGACGGTGCTGTAGACGTGGGTCGCCCAGAAGGTAGCCGTTCCGGGAGTCCAGCCGACGACCGACGAGATGCTGCCGTCGCCCCAGTTGATTACCCAGCCGTCGGGGCCGTTGATGCCGGCTGCCTGAGCTGGGTCGCTGAAGCTGCCGGAGACGGTGTACGTATCGTTCTGCCCGATGTCGGATCCGCCCTCAAGGGAGACTGAGCCGCCGCCAGCGGGGTAAACCTGGACTCCGCCGTGATACGTATCGCCGTCCGAGCTGACTGCGGTGATCGGTTCTCCGACGCTTCCGGTCGGGCTGAAGGTGTCGGGTAGAGACTCGCTGTCGGTCGGCCCACTGACGTCGTGGACCTGTCCGTCGCCCCAGTAGACGGTGTAGGAAGCGGCCGGGTCGGCGGGCTGGCCGGTATAGAGGTCGATCGTGTACGGCGTGTCCTCCTCGGCTTCTCCGGTGCCGATGATGGTCACGCCAGGATCGTACGCCGTTTCAACCGCGGTGACGGTCGCCGAGAACGTCCCATCAGCGGTGTTGACCGTTCCAGTGATGGTGTAGGTTCCCGGCGTTTGGTAGACATGGGGGAAGCCGGAGTAGGTGGGATTGCTGCCGTACATGTCGGGCGCGGTCCCGTCGCCCCAGTTGATGGTATAGCCCTGCGCGGGGAGCGTGTCGGTGAAGCCCACGCCGAGGTACTGAGTGGTGCCCACCGTTCCACCGACCCCGCCGATCCCCAGCGTCGCCGGGTCCACGGCGACCGGGATGGAGACGCCCGCGGAAAACGTGCCGTCGCTGGTCGAGAAGATCGCCCGCGCCTGGTAGGTGCCGGCCCTTGCGTAGATGTGGTCCCACTGGTCACTGGTGCCAAAGCCGTCGGTGAACGCCAGCGTTCCGTCACCCCAGTCGACGGTGGTGTTGTAGAGGGTCTGGCCGGGAGCGGCCGTAAAGCCGTCGTCGACGGTGATCTGAAAGCCTTCGGTCGCGGCGGATCCACTGGCGAGGTGAAACGACATGGTGGGCGCCGGCTCGCTGACCGTAACGGAAACCCAGTTGGCGGGGTATTGCACGCCGCTTGTCGTGGATGCGATGGCAGCGACCTCAAACGGCGTGCCCGGAGAGGCCTCGCTGTATACGTGAGTGAGAGCGCTTTGCGAGCCGCTAAAGGTGCCTGTAGTGTCGTCACCCCAGTCGACCGTCCACTCGCTTACAACCCCATCCAATGAGGTGGAATAACTCCCGGTCAGTGTATATGTCGAACCGGCGACCGCGGTCGCAGGTCCCTGGGCGGTTGCCGTTGGGTCCGCATCTGCGACCAGGAGCGTCCCGAGATAGTCGCCAAGCACGTCGGTGTCCGCCTCGGCTTGTAGGGTGTACGTGCCGTCGCTGGAGCCGCTGGCGTAGAGGTGCGTATACACGCCGCCGTTCCCAGAATGTACTTCGCTGTCGCTCCCATCCCCCCAGTCGATTACCCAATCCTGCACGTTCGAGCCGTCCGGATTACTCAGGGAAGAGTCCAGGGTGTAAACGACCCCCTCGGTGATCGCGGGAACGCCCGTCACAAACACGGACGGCAGCGAGCCATTAACCTCAAGGTCTTGCCCGTCGTCCATGAAATAGGTCGCGTTGTCAACCGTCTCGAAAACCTGGACATCAATCGAATAGTCGGCGGCGGGGGCGAAATACTGATGTGTGAAAGTCCCGCCAGTACCGGCGAAAGTGTCTGTAGATCCATCGCCCCAATCGATCGACCAATTCAACGTCGCGCCGCTGGCAGCGTTCGCGACGGTGCCGCCAAGAGTGTAGGTGTCACCCGCGTTAGCGATTGTCGCCCCCGATAGCGATAGCGTCGGTAACGTCGGCTCGATCGCGGTGAGCAATTCCGGGCTTTGCCAGGAGCTGTCGTTGTTGGCGTCCTTGCCGACGACGAAATAGGCGTAGGTGGTGTTGGTCGAGAGGCCGGTGTCGAGGTAGCC
>DATHPP010000332.1:0-5279 GCA_035483795.1 Tepidisphaeraceae bacterium
CGAAGGCCGGAGGGAGAGGGCAAAAGAGCAGCCAGCCTACTTTCCGCGGCCGGAATTGTTTTGATTGTTTCCGCTGGTGTTGTTGTTTCCATGAGAGCCGCCCTCGTTGCGCGGCGGGGGTTCATTGCGTGGGGCGGGTTCGGGGCGGGCGCGTTCTTCGCCGCGTTGGCGGGCGACGTGATCGGCTTCGAGGCCGGGGGGATTGCGGGAAGGTTGCGGCTCGGACCTGCGCGGCGGCTCGGGTTGCGGCGCGGACCGCTGCGGGGTTTCGCCGCGTCGCTCGACTTGAGGTGGCGGGGAGCTTTCGCGGCCGCGGATCTCCTCCGGCGCCGCTTTCCGGGCCTCGGGGACCTCGTTCATCTTCGTCCATCCCTGGCGGTTTCGCTGCTCCCAGCCCTGGTCGGTGCGGCGGTAGACCTGTCCGTCGTGGCCGGCATAGATGTTGTTCTGATACGTGGAGGGATTGCGGTTGGTCGGCGGGTTGTATGTCCCGCGGCCCTCATTCACCTTTGGCTCAGCGCGGTTGATCGTCTCGTTCCGATTGACCGTGACGTTGCGGTTGATGGTCACATTGCGGCGGACATTTTCCGTCCGGTTGTAGAGGTTGAGGTTGACGAAGGTGTTGTGGATTTCGGTCTGTCGGACCTCGATCGGCCGCGAGTCGCGCAGGCGGGGAAGATCGCGATAGGAGAGATATCCGCGCGGGCCCCACCAGCCGTGCTCGTCGTGATCGTGGACCACCCAGCGATCCTCCCAACCGTAAGGGGCGCCATAGGCCCAGGTGGAAACACGGATGTCGTAGCGGGCGCCGCAGCCGAAGGTCCAGGGTCGCGGGTAGTACCAGGTGTGATACCAGCCGTGATAGTAGAAGCCGGTGCCATACACCACCGTCGGCCCGAAGATGTAGCAGCCGAGGTAGCCGGGCAGGTAGCCGCAGTAAACCACGTCCGGCGTGTAGTCGTAGACGTAGCAGTACCGCACGTTGTAGATCGGGCAACTGGGCGGAATGGCGTAGATCGGCTGCGGCACCACGGTGCAGACGATCCACGGGCCGGTCGGTGTGGGGGCGTCATACCAGACGGCCTGATGGCAGCAGTAAAAATGATTGCCGACGCTCAACACCGCTTCGGGCGTGTTGACGGCGTAGGTCACCGGGGATTCCTGGATCGACTCGAACTGCGGCGATCCATCGTAGGCGACGTTGAAATCCACCGGCGCGCTGCGCTGGATGACTGCCGTTTGGGGGATGCTGGCATCGAGCTTCGCGTCCTTGGCCTCGACCGTGCCCGCAATCGAAGCCAGCACGTGGGCTTTGGGCGAACTGAGCGAGATGCTGGCAAACGACACCGGCAGCTTGTCGGAAGAAACGTATTCCCACGGCCCCTGGAGCAAGCGGGCCTGATACCAGCGGCCCGAGAGCAGGACAAAATTCTGCTGGGTGCCCACGTCAAGGAAAACGTCGGATTGCGTGTTGCTGACGTAGAGCAGGTCGTTGCCGGGGAGAGGCGTGAAGCGGGGCTCGCCATCGCAGGAGATCAGCTCGGTCGGTTCCTCGGCGACGATGAGCTGCCGGGGCTGCGGGATTGGAGCCGCGAATGGCGGCGGCGCGGCGCCGGGTTGCGGCGCGGGCACAGGCTGCGGCGCCGGACCGGTCAATCGCGAGGCGGCGTCCATGACCGGCTGCGGGACCGCGCCGGCCTGGCCCCACTGTCCGCCGATGTCGCTGGCGGTGAACCAGATGTCGCCGGCCCTGGCGAAGTAGTGCCGTGAATCCATGTCGAAGAGAATGATGAACGGGCTGTTCATCACCCGCATGACCCGCAACTGCTCGACGGCTTGAAGCTGCGGCTGGCCGTCGATCGTCACCAGCGTGGCGGGAACGGTGGTAAAGAGGATTCTGGGCGGCGTGGTCTGAAGCTGAGCGACGGCGACCTGCTCCTTCTGCGTCACGTCGAGGCTGGTCAAGAGCTCGTCCAGCGAGAAAGTGATGTGCATCTGCGGGATCTGCTGCTGGAGGATCTGCTCGAACTGCTTTTGCTGATCGTCGGTGGTGTCGGGGAATCGGATGCGCTTGATTTCGGTGTCCTGGATGGTGACCGTGCGCGTGTCGCGGTCGGTGAGCACGCGGGCGTTCATCCACATGGCGCCAAAGACCGGCTCCTGCGCGCCCGGCGGTTGAAGGGAGATGGCCGTCCGCGCCGTGAGGCGGTCGCCCTGAAACGTTTCGGGCTGCGGCTGATACACCTCGATCACCCCTGAGGGCGAATCGACCCGGATCGGCCACTGCGTGTAAGGCTGCGGCGCGGGCGCAGGGTAGGATTGCTGAGGCACCGGCTCGGCGGCCAGCTCCGCATAGGGCTCGGCCGCTGTGTAAACGCAGGAACTGGCGGAGATCAACAACGTTCCCGCGATCACTGTCCGCAATGCTCTCACCATGACTGCCTCCGCTGAATGGCGCGCTTTGTGGTGCGGGCTTTCAGCCTGCGCCTTCTCGACTCCCCGGAACACAGATGCAGGTTGAACAGCCTGCACAACAATGTTGTCTCCCTCACTGCGTTTTGCTCATCCTACCCGTACTTGTTCGAAATGGGTTTCCCAATGCCCCGGGGTAACCAGTTCCTGGCGGGTCACGTCTTCGAAGTGGCCGGGCGCCACCAGCACGCGCTCGCGCTCGATCCACCGGCGATGGTACCCGTGATGCACCCCGTCGCGATATTCGACCTGGTCCAGGACCCACACCCGCTCGCAGACCGTGCGGTACACGGGATCGACCCACACGCGTACTTCGCGGGTTTCATAGACAGGGGCGGGGGCCGTGATGACCACGGGCGGAATTGCCAGCCGCACGTCAACCCGTACGTCATCGTGATGATGGGCAAACGCCGCGGTTGGCAAAACGCCCAAGGCGCCAGCTGCAAGAATGGTCTTTACGCCGAGTTTGCTGAAGAGGGAAGTCATGTCCGATTCTCCTTTGCGCGGACGGCTTTCATGCCGCCGCGACATAACACCTGACACCTGTAACCGCAGTGAGTTAGAGGGGTGGCAGGCGTTACAGGGAATCGGAATTTTTCTACACGGGCGATGGAACTGCTGGGAGGTGCTATTGGCTCTGGCCGAGCGGCTTGATCTCAATTTTGCGGAAGCCGACGGTGTCGTCGTGGCCGGCAAAGCCGAAGGCGCCCTTGAGCCGCATCAGGCCGGGGTGTTTGCTGTTGTGCATGAACTCCGAGTATTTGCTCACGTCGGCATTGACGATCACCGTTCCATTGAGCTCGACGGTGATCTGGTGGCCCTTGACGATGACGTGCTCGAAGTTCCACTGCCCGATGCGGCGGAGGTAGCCGCGATGGGCGGGAACGACGCCGTAGATTGAGCCGCAGTATTGGCGCGGGTCCAAGTGCTCGTAAACAGGGGAGGTGTCGTCGAGCACCTGGATTTCGCACGTGCCTTCGTAGGCGGTGTCGACGTTTCCGCCGGGGTAGTGAATGGCCAGCCCGTTGTTGCCGGCGGGCGGCAGCTTGAACTCGAGCTTGGCTTCGAAGTCGCCATACTCTTCGGTCGTCCAGATGTTTCCGCCCTTGCCGGGCTTGCAGTAGATCGCGCCGTCGATGACCTCGTATTGATCGGTTTTGCCTGTCCAGCCGGTGAAATCGGCGCCGTTGAAGATGCTCTTGAAGCCGTCCTCGCCCACCATCTTGTTCAGGGTTTCATTGGCCTCCTCGGCTGCGATTTCGCGAAGATAGATATTGCGGAAATGCATCTCCGAGCCGTGTGTCTGAAGCTCGATCGGCCCGCGCGGCAGGACCGGTTTGGAGCGGTCGAAATAGTTGTCCAGGATTTGCCCGTCGACGGTCAGCTTGTCGTTGAACCAGACCCACACGCGCGACCCGATCATTTTGACGTGCAGGCTGTTCCACTGGCCAACAGGATTGTCGGCTTTGACGAGCGGCCACTTGCCGGGATTGTCGTCGTTGTTGTTCCACAGCGCGCCCGATCCCTTTTGCGCGCCGTTTTTCACTTCGTTAGGGTTGTCCGGGTCCCAGATCTGGACTTGTGGGTAGGTGCGGAGGTAGATGCCGGAGTCGCCATTGTGGCTGACCATGAGCCAGTCGCAGTAAAGCTCGAAATCGCCGTAGGAGCGGTCGGTGGTGAGGTAGACGCCGTGCCCGTCGTTGATGATCTCGCCCTTCCTCGCGTCGACGTGCCAGTGCTTGTGCATGTCGGCGTCCCACTTGGCCTGTGCCGCGGCCAGCTCCTCCTTCGACAGCGCCGCCTGCTTGTAAGGGCTGTAATCCTGCTGTCTGCCCCGCCAGGAATTGAGGTCATGGCCATTGAAGAGGTTCATAAACCCGGGAGGCGCCTCGTTGAGGGGACGATCCTCGGCGCGAGCGACCCAGGCCATCGCCACAACAATTCCGACGACCGTCACGAGATTTTTGAGCATGGCCTGTCTCCTTCGCTTGTGTTTTTGAGCCCACCGACATTATCGCTCAGGCCGGCAAATGTTCTCATCTTTCGACTACGGCAAGGCTGTAGGCTAACTTTGGGAGGGCGCCCTCCCGCGCTGGGTCAGGACGAGCGATTTTACTTCCGGTGCGATTTGCTCGACTGTCGAATCTCTTCAAAGACCGTCTCGCCGTCGATCAAGTCGCCGTGCTCTATGTCCGCATCCGCCTCTGCCAGCAAGCGGTTTAATTCCCTCGTAGTGAAATCGCTCACGCGTTTCTGCGTTTCCGAATCAGGTGTTGGGTTCATCATGTGACTCCATCATCAGACCGGACCCCAGTCGGAAGATCGCCCTACCAGACCTCCACCCGATCTTGCGGTTCGCGATACATGGGATCACCTTGCTTGATCCCGAATGCCTCGTAAAACGCGGTCAGGTTCGATACGGGCACGTTACAGCGGAAATGCTCGGGGGAGTGGGGATCGGTGCGGAGGCGGACGCGCAGGGACTGCGGCGAGTTGCTTCCCCGCCAGACCTGGGCAAAGCCGATGAACAGCCGCTGATCGCCGGTGAAGCCGTCGATCACCGGGGCGGGCTTGCCTTCGAGCGAGCGGTGATAGGCGGCAAGGGCGATCGTCAGGCCCCCCAGGTCGGCCAGATTCTCCCCGAGCGTCAGGTGCCCGTTCACGTGCAGGTCGTCGAGCGCGATGCAACGATCGTACTGTCCGGCCAGCGCCTCGGTCTTCTGGTTGAATCGCTTCTTGTCCTGGGGGGTCCACCAGTTCTTCATGTTGCCGTCGGCGTCATAGTGAGAGCCCTGGTCGTCAAAGCC
>DATHPP010000333.1:0-21268 GCA_035483795.1 Tepidisphaeraceae bacterium
TCCAGGCCGTGATCCTGCTTCTGCACGTTATGAATCGCAACGTCGGCAAGGACGTGCAGGCGATGCAGGATCGGCGAAAGGTCGAGATGTTTCGCTTTCCAATGGCTGGAAACATCGGCAAATTCGAGCATGTCGGTCCGCCCCACCATCTCCTCGACCTTGCGGAACCCCATCTGCGCCATGTACTCGCGCAGCTCTTCGGCGACGAAGAACATGAAGTTGATGACGTGCTCGGGCTTGCCGGCGAATTTCTTGCGCAGCTCCGGGTCCTGCGTCGCGATGCCGACGGGACAGGTGTTCAGATGGCAGACCCGCATCATGATGCAGCCGGAGGCGATCAGCGGGCCGGTCGAGAAGCCGAACTCCTCGGCGCCCAGCAGCGCCGCAATGGCCACGTCGCGGCCGGTCTTGATCTGCCCGTCGGTCTGGAGAACGACGCGGCCGCGCAGGTTGTTCAGCACGAGCGTCTGCTGCGTCTCGGCAAGTCCCAGTTCCCAGGGCAGTCCCGCATGCTTGATGGAAGTCAGGGGAGATGCGCCGGTGCCCCCACTGTCGCCGCTGATGAGAATGTGATCGGCCTTGGCCTTGGCGACACCCGCCGCAACCGTGCCGACGCCGACTTCGCTCACCAGCTTGACCGACACGCGCGCCGCGGGATTGGCGTTCTTCAAATCGTGAATGAGCTGCGCCAGATCTTCGATGGAATAAATGTCGTGGTGCGGCGGCGGTGAAATCAACCCCACGCCCGGCGTCGAATGCCGCACCTTGCCGATGTACTCATCGACCTTGTGCCCCGGAAGCTGCCCACCCTCGCCGGGCTTGGCGCCCTGGGCCATCTTAATCTGAAGCTCGTCGGCGTTGACGAGGTACTCGGCGGTCACGCCGAACCGCGCCGAAGCGACCTGCTTGATGGCGCTGCGGCGAAGCTCGCCGTTGGCATCGGGGGTAAACCGTTCGGGATCCTCACCCCCTTCGCCCGTGTTGCTCTTGCCGCCGATTCGGTTCATCGCGATGGCCAGATTTTCATGGGCTTCCTTGCTGATCGACCCGAACGACATCGCGCCGGTGCAGAACCGCTTGACGATTTCTTTGGCCGGCTCGACTTCCTCCAGCGGGATCGCATTGCCTTTCTTGAACTGGAGCAGCCCGCGAATGGTGCAGCGGTGGCGGGCCTCGTCGTCGACCAGCTTGCTGTATTCCTTGAACGTCGGAAGCCCGGTGACGCGGACGGCCTGCTGGAGCTTGGCGACGGTGTCGGGGTTCCACATGTGGTATTCCCCGTCGCGCCGCCACTGGTAGAAGCCACCGGTGCCGAGGACTTCGCCATCGACCTTGATCGGCGGATAGCCGCGGCGATGCCGCTCCAGGCTCTCGCGGGCGATCACCTCGAGTCCGACGCCATTGATCCGCGAGGCGGTGTTGGTGAAATACTTGTCGATCACCGCCTTGCCGATGCCGACGGCCTCAAAAATCTGGGCGCCGCGGTAGCTCTGGATGGTGGAAATTCCCATCTTCGAGGCGACCTTGATCAGCCCTTTGTTGACTGCCTTGATGTAGTTTTTCTTGGCGTGATCGAGCGAGACGTCGCCGGGCAGAATCCCCTGCCGATGCATGTCGGCGATGGTCTCGAATGCGACGTACGGATTGACTGCGCCGGCGCCGTAGCCGATCAGCAGGCAGAAATGGTGCACCTCGCGCGCCTCGCCGGTCTCGATGACCAGGCCGGCCTCGGTGCGGGTGCCCTCGCGGATCAGGTGGTGATGGACCGCAGCGGTCGCGAGCAAACTCGGAATCGGCGCATGGTCCTTGTCGACGCCGCGGTCGGAGAGAATCAGGATCGAAGCGCCCTCGGCGACGGCCTTGGCCGCGTCCTGGCAAAGCTTGTCCAGCGCCTTCTCCAGCCCGGATTCGCCATCGGCGACGTCAAACACCATCGGCAGCGTCACCGACCGCAGGCTGCCCACCGCCACTTCCCGCAGCTTGGCCAGATCGGTGTTGCTCAGGATCGGCGTCTTGAGCTTGATCAGGTGGCAGTGTTTGGGCGATTCCTCCAGCAGATTGCCTTCGTGCCCCAGATACGTGTACAGCGAGGTGACCAGCTCCTCGAAATTGGCGTCGAGCGGCGGGTTGGTCACCTGCGCGAACAGTTGCTTAAAGTACAAATACAATAGTTGCGGCTGATCGGACAAACACGCCAGCGGCGTATCCATCCCCATCGAGCCCAGGCCCTCCTGCCCGTTGACCGCCATCGGCGTCAGGAGAATCTTGATGTCTTCGTTGGTATATCCGAAGGCGTGTTGCCGAACGAGCAGCGTTTCGTGATCGGGCTGGTGGACGTAGCTGGGCGCCGGGAGCTTTTCCAGGTCGATGAGGTTTTCTTCCAGCCACCGCCGCCAGGGCCGCTTGTCGACCAATTCCGCCTTGATCTCGCGGTCGTCGACGATGCGGCCCTGCTTCATGTCGATGAGGAAGATCTTGCCGGGCTGAAGCCGCCACTTTTTCTTGACCCGCTCCGCCGGCACCGGCAGCACGCCGACCTCGCTGGCCATGATCACCAGGTCGTCCTTGGTGACGTAATAGCGGCTGGGGCGAAGGCCGTTACGGTCGAGCACCGCGCCGATCTGCTCGCCGTTGGTGAACGCGATCGACGCCGGCCCATCCCACGGTTCCATCAGGCAGGCGTGGTATTCGTAAAACGCCTTGAGGTCCGGGTCCATCAGATCGTGCTTCTGCCACGCCTCGGGAATCAGCATCAGCACTGAATGCGCCAGCGTCCGCCCGTTGTTCACCAGGAATTGGAGGGCGTTGTCCAGCGTCGCCGAGTCGCTGCCGGACTCGGTGAGGATCGGCAGCATTTTCTTCAGCTCGTTGCCGAAGGCTTCGGACTGAAGCGAGTTGGTGCGGGCCCGCATCCAGTTGCGGTTGCCGCGAAGGGTGTTGATCTCGCCATTGTGGGCCAGGAACCGGAACGGATGGGCGAGCCGCCAGGAGGGAAACGTGTTGGTCGAGAACCGTGAATGGACCATCGCCAGCGGGCTGACGAAGCTGGGGTCTCGAAGGTCCTTGTAATAAAGCCGCAGTTGGTTGGCCGTCAGCATTCCCTTGTAGACCAGGCGGTTGATCGACAGGGAGCAGATGTAGAAATCCTCGCGAGCCTGGGCCGGCAGCTCGCCAAACTCGATGTGGTTTTCCGCAACCTGGCGGACGAGATAGAACCGCCGCTCGAACTCCGCCCGGCTGAGGAAGGCGTTGCCCATCGCCAGGAAAACCTGGCGGATCCTGGGCTCGGAGCGCTTGGGGGTCGGCCCGACATAAGCCCCGTCGACCGGCACGTCGCGCCAGCCAATGATTCGCAGGCCATAGGCGTTGGCGACTTTTTCAAATTCGCGCTCGCTGGCCTGGCGGAGGGCGGCGTCCTGGGAAAGGAAGAGCATTCCGACGGCGTAATCCCCCGCCGGCGGCAGCGTGAAACCAAGTTCCTGACATTTGGCGCGGAAGAACTTGTCCGGGTTTCGGACGAGAATGCCCGCGCCGTCCCCGCTGTCCGCCTCGCACCCGCAGGCGCCGCGGTGGTTCATGTTTTCCAGCATTTGCAAGGCGTCGGAGACAATCGCATGCGACGCCTTCCCCTTCATATGACAGATGAAGCCGACGCCGCACGCGTCGTGCTCGAAGCGCGGATCATACAGCCCCTGGGGGGAGGGTATACTGTTCATCGTTCAATCGCTTCCCGGTGCGCGTAGGAGTTCCCGGTGAAAGTCCGTCATTGTAGCGAATTGATCCAAACGGACAACTAAAAACATGAACTACATTGGTATCTCCGGCTGGACGTACGAACCGTGGCGGGGCACGTTCTATCCTGAGGACCTGCCGCAAAAGCGCGAGCTCGAGTACGCCAGCCGGCAGCTCAACTCGATCGAAATCAACGGCACGTTCTATTCGCTTCAGAAGCCCGGCAGCTTCAGGACGTGGTACGAGCAGACGCCGGACGATTTCGTTTTCTCGCTCAAGGGCGGGCGGTTCATCACCCACATCCGGCGGCTGCGGGACATCGAAACGCCCCTGGCCAACTTTTTGGCTTCCGGGATCCTGGCGCTGAAAGAGAAGCTCGGCCCGATCCTCTGGCAGTTTCCGCCAAACTTCAAATTCGAGCCGGAGCGGTTTGAAAAGTTCTTCGAGCTGCTGCCGCACGACACCGAAGCCGCGGCAGAGCTCGCCGGGAGGCACGACAAAAACTGGAAGGGAGAAGTCTGCCTGGAGACAGATCAGCGCAGGCCCGTGCGCCACGCCGTCGAATTCCGCCACGATTCGTTTCTGACTCCCGATTTCGCGAAGCTGCTGCGGAAGCACAAGATCGGGCTGGTGGTCGCGGACGCGGCGGGCCTGCACCCCTACGCCGAGGACGTCACCGCCGACTTCGTGTATCTCCGCCTGCACGGTGCCGAGGAGATCTACGTGAGCGGCTACACCGATGAGGCGCTGAACCGCTGGGCCGATCGCATCCGCGTCTGGAGCACCGGCGGCCAGCCCCCCGACGCCAAGGTGCTTCTCGACCAACCGCCCCCCAAGCGCAAGAGCCGCGACGTCTACGCCTACTTCGACAACGACGTCAAAGTCCGTTCCCCCGCCGACGCCAAAAGCCTGGCGAAACTGCTCGGGCCGGATTGAACGCCGTTCCGCGGGAGGGCGAGGCTCCCGCCGAGCCGCGGCTCGCCGGGAGGCTCGCCCTCCCAAACCCGCTCTTTGTGGAAATTTTGTTCCCGCCTGAGGACGACAACGGTATCCTTCGCGGCAAAAGGAGCCTTTATGTCCCAACCGAATGCTTCATCGGGTCGATCGTGCCCGGATTGCGATTGCGCGAATGCGTCGCGGCGCGAGTTTCTGCGGACTGCGGCGGGCACCATGGCCGCGACGGCGTTTTCCGGGGGATTGCTGGGCGCGATGCCGCGAATCGCCCGCGGCGCCGACTCCAGCGGCTCGGCGGCCTCCGAGACGCTCGTCACCCAACTCTACAAATCGCTGGACGAGAAACAGAGGAAAACCATTTGCTTCCCCTTCGATCATCCGCTGCGCTCGAAGGTGGACAACAACTGGCTCATCATTAAGCAGCCGATCAAGGCAATCTTCAGTCCCGACCAGCAGGACCTGGTCAAGCAAATCTTCATCGGAATGCACAGCGAAGAATACGCGCAGAAAGTGATGCAGCAGGTCGAGCATGACAACCAGGAAGGCAACGCCGGCGGATTCGCCGGCTGCGCGGTGGCGCTGTTCGGCCAGCCGGTCGCAGCGGGCGATGAGAGCAAATTCGAGTTCGTCTTCACCGGCCGGCACGTCACCCGCCGGTGCGACGGCAACAGCGTCGAGGGCGAAGCGTTCGGCGGACCGATCTTCTACGGCCACGCCGCCATGGGCTTCAACGAGGCCGCCGATCACCCCGGCAACATCTACTGGTACCAGGCCAAGCGGGCCAACGAACTCTTCCAGGCCCTGGACGGCAAGCAGCGCAAGATCGCCCTCCGCACCGACCCCCGCGCGGAACAAGGCACGGACACCGTCGCCCTGCATGGGACTGACAAAGACCTGCCCGGCATCGCCCTGGCCGACCTCACCGCCGACCAGAAACAGCTCGCGTGGGAAACCATGCATGATGTGCTCGCCCCCTTCCGCCAGACCGACGCCAAGAAAGCGATGAAGCTCATCGAGGAGGCCGGCGTCGACAAGCTCCACATGGCCTTCTACTCCGTCGACGACATCGGCAATGACGGCGTCTGGGACCTCTGGCAGATCGAAGGCCCCTCCATGGTCTGGTATTTCCGCGGCGCGCCCCACGTGCATACGTGGGTGCACGTGAGGGATCCCAAAGCCGTGTAGGGTTCACCCCGGAGACGCAGAGGACGCGGTGGGAATGACGAAACTCGAATGACGAATGACGAATCAAATCCGAAATCCGAATGAAGAAATGACGAAACAAGGAGCCGTGTCACAACCCGACCGCCAGTTTGATCTGGAACGAGTTGAACCTGATTTTCGGCAAAATATTCCGCGGTTGTAAGTGAAGCGTTTCGTCATTCAGGCATTGGAATTTCAGAATTTGATTCGTCATTCGTCATTCGTCATTCGAGTTTCGTCATTACTTGTCCGGTTCTGCTTTTCCTCGCCCGATCAAGCCGACATCCTGGATTGTGAGCACTACAGTATTGCGGCGTATCACCATGTTGGATCGAATCGAGCAGCCCGAGCACGCAGCCGACGCCGTTCGTCCCGCGCCGCCGCGTTGGCGACGGCGGGCGTCAACGGCAGCGCTGATCCTGTGCCTGCTCTATGCGCTGGGCGCCGTGGGCGTCTGGCTGTTTCTTCGCCAGGCCGGGGATTACTGGTGGCCGGCGACCTTCCTGCTGTTCTCGCCGCGATGGGTCTGGATCGTGCCGATGTTCCTGCTTCTCCCGCTGACGCTTCTGTTCCGTCGGCGCTGGACGTGGCTGCCGGTCATGACCGGAATCTTCGTTCTTTTCGAGCTGATGGGCTTCTGCATTCCCTGGCGGCTGGCGATGTCGCAGCCGGGCGGCAAGGGAACGGTCCGGATCGTCACCGCCAACCTGCACGCCCGTGAGGCCAACGCCGCCATCGTCAACGATTTCCTGACGCGGACCCAACCGGATGTCATTGTCCTCGAGGAATACGACCCACGCATGGTGCTGCCATACGTTCGCCGGCCCGGCTGGCACCTGGACTACGGGGGCTCGATGCTGATCGCCTCGCGGTGGCCGCTGGGCCTCTCCAAGGCACTGAATTTGGAGGAACCCCCGCAGACGGCGGAAGAACTTGACACGCGGATCAACATCTGGGGCACGGCGATGCGCTGGATCGTCTATTCCCCGGCGGGGACGTTTCAGCTCGTCGGGCTGCACCTGATCTCCCCGCACGCCGCCCTGAGCATGACGCGGAAGGACCGCGACCGGGCCGAGCAGTTGCTGGACGACAACGCCGCCCGGCGGCTGCATGAATTGGACGTCCTGCGGAAGCGGATCGCTGAGGTGCCCGGCTCGACCGTCATCGTCGGCGATTTCAACACCACCGACGACAGCCCCATTTTTCGCGAAACCTTCCCCGACTACTCCGACGCCTTTTCCGTCGCCGGCCTTGGCTTCGGGACCTCCTACGTCAAACACCGCACCTGGCTGCGCATCGACCACATCCTGTTCGATTCCACCTGGGGCTGCCGCCGCTGCTATACCAGCGCCGATGTAGGCTCCGGCCACCGCGCCGTCCTGGCCGAGCTGACGCGGTAGCCGCGGCCGCAAATGACGAAGCACGAATGACGAATGACGAATCAAATTCGAATCACGAATGACCAAAGCTCGAAACCTCTGCTGGTGGAGTCGCTCGTTTCGTCATTCGATCCTTCGGTCATTCGGAATTGATTCGTCATTCGTCATTCGAGTTTCGAATTTCCGCCCTGGCAACTCTTCGGCGGTGTGGACAACCTGCCCGATTTCGACACAATGCGGCGACGGGTTTTCAAAAAGGAAAGGCTAGGACATGGCAGAGGATACAACCACCGGCTCGACATCGGACGCGGCGTCTAACGTGCAGCTCATGCTCGACGAACGCGACATGCGCGCGACCTTTTCCAACGCTTACCGAATTCACACCACCGCCGAGGAAGTCGTGCTTGATTTCGGCTTCAACATGCTCAATCCCAATCCGCAGACCGGCCAGCAGCAGATGCTCTTCAAGGTCTCGGACCGGATGATCATGACTTATTCGACGGTGAAGCGCCTGACGGGTTCGCTGACGCAACTGATCCGCCGCTACGAACAGCAGTTCGGCGAAATCCCCATGCAGCCCGGCCAGATCGGCGCCGGCGGCGCCGCCCCGCCCCCGCCGAGGAATCGATAACGCAAATGACGAAACTCGAATGACGAATGACGAATCAAATCCGAAGTTCGAATGACCAAAACCCGAAACGCTCGAGCGCTAAGGCGCTCTGTTTCGTCATTCGCATTTCGGTCATTCGAGCTTGATTCGTCATTCCTCATTCGAGTTTCGTCATTGCCGCGGTCGCGTCTTACCCAGCCATCCGTGCGGCGGCCGGCAGCGCATCGCGCTGGTAAAGCTGCGACAGGATCTGCTCGGCGCTGACCGGCTGATTTCCGATTTCCTGCGCTTCGACGGCGGCGGCAACCGCGCCCAGAAACGCGGCGGCGGCAAGCGAACCGCCCCCCACCAGCGCCAGCGTCGCGGCCGAAAGCAGCGCGTCGCCGCAGCCCAGCGGATCGATGGCATGGCCGGCCAGGGCCGGCACGTACTCGCTGGCCAGCCGGGCCGGAAGCGGACGCTGGTTGCCGTCGAAGCTCACCATCCCCTGCTTGCCCAGCGTGACGATCGCATTGCGGGCCTGCGTCTCGTTGAGCATCCGCCACGCCACAGCACCCAAGCCGCTGGAAAAATCGTGCAGCGTTTCTCGAATCTCCCGTTCGGTCGGGCACAGCAGATCGACGCCGCGGAAATTCAGCAGTTGGCTTTGCTGCCCGCTGACGTCACCGGAAATGATTTCAACGCGCTTGCGGAGCTCGGGCAAAATGCGAGCGAGCAATCCGGCGGTGATCATGCCGTAGCCGAAATCGACGATGATCGCCGCGTCGGCCCCTTCGCAGGCGGCGATGATTTTGGCCGCCAGCAGCCCCTCGAGCTGCGAATCGCCCGGCGACGGCGAGCCGTCGTCCACCTTGAACAATTTTGAATGGTCCACCAAGTATCGGTGCTTGCACACCACCTCGCGCCGCCCGCCATGGCATTGCACGTCGACCCCGCGGCTTTCCAGCCGCATGGAAATCTGCGCCGACAGCTCGTCGTCGGCCAGCGCCCCAATCAGCGTCGGCCGGGCCCCCATCGCGGCCAGGTGCAGGGCGATGACGCCGGCGCCGCCGTCGTAATCGCGCTGCTGCATGGGCCGCAGCGAGAGCATGGGCCCTTCCCCGGCAACGCCAGTCGCGTCGCAGAAGTGGTAACGGTCCAGGATGTAATCGCCGATCACGACGATCCGCCGCCCGCGCCCGCGATGCAGCAAGCCACTGAGATGGCTGGTGGTGAGTCCGTACTCTTCGCGCAGCCGCGAGACTTTTTCCGCGTGAAAGCGCTCGGGCCGGGTCAGCGTTCCGATCAGCTCGGTCGAGGAGAAGACGACGTCGCCGCTGGAGAAAACAACGCGGCCGCCGTGCCGGACGACCGTTTCCTTCTCCGCGACGAAGCGCGGTTCGACGTTCTGCTCGTACTCGCGCCCTTTGACGTAAACGTCCGGCCGCAGCTCCGCGAGCAACTCAACGGCGGTCGGATGCGGATTCACATACACCGCATCGACGCACTCCAGGGCCGCCAGGCTCTGCGCCCGCAATTCATCCGGAATGAGCGGGCGATCCAGCCCCTTGTTCACATGCGGATCGGCGGACACCGACACGACCAGCAAGTCCCCCATCGATTTGGCAAACTGAAGATGGTGAATATGCCCCGGATGCACGATATCGAAGCACCCGTGACAATGCACGACCGAAGCCCCCTCGCCCCGCGCCCGCTCTCGAAGCGCGAGCAACTGCTCGCGCGAGACGATCTTTCGTGTGGATGTCACCTCGTTTTAATCGGCGCAGTGAGCAACTGATCTTTATTATCGGACCTGAATACTTCCCACATCCCAAGGGAACCGACCAGGGGCGCTTTGCCCTACGCAATAATACGACAAATGTCCCATTTCGCCGAAAAAGTGGGACATTTTGGAACAATTGGGACATGGCGGGTCCGTGGGGGGGAGGCGCGGGCGGGTGCTGCGCGTGTGACAGGTGAAACACTTGAGACGCGGGGCGGGGGCGAAAAATGTGAGCCATTTCGGGACATTCGAGACATTGGGGACATCGGGCGCGGGCCAGGTTCTTGCGGCGAAATAAATCGCTAGCGTTTGGGCGCACGCGGCTTTGGCGCAGGCGAGTGTGCTGGCTATTCTTGTGCACCCCTCGCGGCGGGCTAACGCGATGACGCCGGTGGGGACAAGCAGTTGGACCTGCGGGAGTTGGACGTGCGGAAGGAAGGACTCGTTATGGGAATGTCGATGTCGGGTCGTCGAGTTGGCGGCTCGAGAATGCCGGGCTGGTGCCTGGCGGGAATAGTGGCGCTGGCACTCTGCACCGGCGTCGCCCGGGCGGCGATTCCCGGGCCCGATCCCAATGACGCGGTGCTGGCCGCCACATTCGACGCGCCCCAGCAGGCCCGCGACACCGCGCCCACGACCGCCACCGCCGAGCCATCCACTGGTCCGCTTCTTCCAGCGATCGCTCCGGCAAGTCAGGAAGATCGAATGCAGGAACTTCCCCGCGAGGGAGAGATCGTCCCGCTGGAAGAAACGCGGCGCGGACCGCTGACCTTTTCGCTGACCCTGCTTTACATGTACGGCGGCGTGATCGGCCAGCTCCAGACGCCGGTCGCCCACGCTACCGCTTCAACCAGCGCCAACCGTCCGACCTTCGACGAGATCGGCATCAGCGATGCGAATATCGGCGACGGGGAATTCGGCGTTGGCTGGGATAATCAGCAGATTTTCTTCGGCGCCCAGTACAACCACATGTCCGGAAGCAGCACCCTGGGCCGTTCGCTGGTCAGCGGCGGGGTCACTTTTCCGGCCCATACGCACGTCAACTCCGACGTTCGGATGGACTGGTATCGGCTGGGGTATCGCTACACGTTCGTGCTGGACACGGCGCCGAACAACGTTCCCGATCTGACGCTGACGCCGATGATCGACGCGTTCTATTGGGATTACGGATATTCGCTGGACGCCGGGCGCATCGGACATGCGGGAAACTCGTTGCAAAGGTGGGGGTTTCAGCTCGGCGGAACGTTCGCCTGGCGGCCCTACGGCGGACGCTTCTCCATCGAAGCCAATCTCGCGGCCTTCCCCCAAAACCAGCGGCTGGCCACCATTTCCACTGAGAGCGTCATCATGCGCTATCGTTTCTACCAGTGGCGGCGTTACGACTTCAACGTCCTGCTGGGCGTGGCGTGGGAGCAGCAGTACTACAACGATCACAAAGTCGGAGCGCCCAACAAGATCAGCGCCGATTTCGGGACGATGCTGCTCACCGGCATCCAGATGAATTTCTGACGGGCTGTGATTGAGCCCGCCTGACCATTCGATCGAGTTGTTGCGTCCGATAACCCATCCCTTTCATCACGCCAAATTCCGGGCCCGCGACAAGATAGCGCAACTCCGCGCAAATGCTTCAACGTCGATGGAACGCGCGGGTAACAGACTTGGGAAGGGTGGAAAAGGGCTCAAGCTCAGTGCCGCTTCGGGGCCGATGGCACCAGTGGAGTTGAAGCGGCGTCCTTGGGCGGATCGGCCTGGAGCGCTGGATTCTCCAGGAGGGAAGCTGGAGTTGTGTGACATGAAACGAGGCGTTGTGATTGCGTGCGTGGGTGGGTTGGCGGCGGGCGCATTGTCGATCGGCGCGCTGATGCAGCCGTCCGTCCCATCCAATTCTGTTGCCCTGACAACCCCGCCGGCAAAGCGCACCCGGGCCCAGGCCGCGGCGACGCGCGCCGTCCGGACAGCCCGCGCAGACGCAGTCGCGGCCGCACCGGTTGCAATATTGCCGCCGGCTTATCGCATGCTGCTCACCCGAAGCATTTTCTGCGGCGGTCCGGTGGCGCCGTCCCAGGCGCATCCGACCTCTGTCGCCGGCAATCTGGCGCTGCGCGGGATCATGCAGCAGGGCCGCGGATTCATCGCCTTTGTGGAGAACACCACGTCGCGCGAGGCACAGCAGGTGCGGATCGGGGATGCGGTCGGGCCGGGTAAGATTATCGATATCGATCTTCACGCGGTGAAGTACGCGACCGGCGGACGCTCGATGCGCGTCGCCGTCGGCCAGACGTTCGACGGCGGGTCGTCCAACGCGTCCAGCGCCGATCCGACGAACGACGCCCTGGCCGTGATCCGCCAGGGCCCCGAATGACAAAGGACTCCCGTCTGTGCGCGTCGTGGCGGCGTCGCGCTTCACATTGAAGGGCACCTCGGCGGCAAGTCAGATTTCAAAGGGTCAAAATGCGCCTGTTGAGAACACGATTGTGGTTGTCGGCCCTGGCGCTCACCGGGGCGGGGGTGCGGCCCCTGTGCGCCGAGCCGGCCACGCAGCCGGCCTCCACTCAGCCCGCCGACATCCGCCTCAATTTCCGCGACACGCCGCTGGACGTGGTGCTCGAGCACCTCTCGCAGGTCGCCGGTTTCAACGTTGTCAAGGAAGCGCCGGTGGACGGGCGGGTCACCGTGATGAGCATGCAGGCGCTTACCCCGGGCCAGGCGGTCAACATCCTCAACACCGTCCTCAAGGCCAATGGATTGACGGCCATACAAGACGGCACCACCCTCCGCATCGTCGCCCGCGACAAAGCCAAGAAGAGCAACATTCCCGTCCACTTCGGCTCCGACCCGGCGCAGATCGACGGCGGCGACGAGCTGATCACCCAGGTGCTGCCGATCAAGAACGTCGATGCGGTGAAGCTGCGCGACGATCTGCGCGTGCTGATCGGACCCGACGCCGACGTCGCCGCCAACGGCGGGAGCAACGCCATCGTCATCACCGACGTTTCATCCAACATCAAGCGCGTGGCGGAGATCATCAGTTTGCTGGACAAGAAGGAAGCGACGGCGTCGGTCATCCGTGTGATCCAACTCAAGAACGCCAGCGCCGCGGGGGCGGCGAAGCTGATCGTCGCCATCTTCCCGCCCCAGGAACCGCGCGGTCCGCGCAACCAGCAGCAACCACAACAGCCGCCCCCACCGCCGCAGGAAACCACGGCGCTGGGCAACGGTGTCGATCAGGCCCTGCACGGAGGCAAGGTGACCGCCGCGGCGGACGACCGCACCAACACCGTCGTCGTCGCCGGTCCGGCCGAAACCGTCAAGGTCATCGAGGACATGCTCAAGGAGCTGGATGCGAATCCCGCCCAGGTCGTCACCATCCGCTCCTTCCACCTCAAGACCGCCAGCGCCGATGAAGTGTCGAGCCTGATCACGTCCGTATTCAACGGCGAGGGAAGCGGAACGCAGATTCGCGGTGTCGGCGGGGGCGACCAGCCGCTCCGCGCCCATATCAGCGCCGTCGCCGAATACCGCACCAACACCGTCGTCGTCACCGCCCCGCAGGAGGCGATGGCCGCAATCGAAATGCTGATCAAGGAACTGGAATCCAACCCGAGCGGCGAGCAGCAGATCAAGTCGTTCCACCTCAAGTACGCCGATGCCACTGCCGCCGCGACCGCACTCGAATCGGCATTGGGTGGCTTCCGTCGTCGCGGCCCGGGCGCTTTGGAGCGGGTCGTGGTCACTCCCGACCCACGGACCAATACCGTCATCATCAGCGGTCCGACCGACAGCATTCACGAAGCGGAGACCCTGCTGGTCAAGCTGGATACCAATCCCACCGAGGGTTCGGTGATCCGCTATTTCCATCTGAAGATGGCCGACGCCGGGACGGCGGCAAAAATGATCGACGGCTTCTTCCAGCCGGCAGAGGGCAAAAAGTCGGGCGGCGCCGAACATGCCGGCGTCAACGCCCAGGCTGACGACCGCTCCAACACCGTCGTCGTCAGCGCCCCGCCGGATGCGATGAAGACCGTCGAGCAGATCATCAAGGAAATCGAAATGCAGCCGTGGGTATCGTACGACATCCGCTCCTACACGCTCACTTACGCCGACGCCGACGCGACGGCGAAACTCATTAGCTCGATCTTCGCGCCGGACCAGAATCCGAATAACCCATACACGAAGAATCAGGCGGCCCGCGCCGCAGTAATCACCGCCTCCGACGACCGCACCAACAGCGTCGTGATCACCGCGCCGCAGGAAAGCCTCAAGGTCATCGACGCGATCATCAAGATGCTGGATGCCAATCCGGGAATGAATTCGGAGATGAAGGTCTTCCCCCTTCAGTATGCCGACGCCGAGTCGGCGTCGAAGCTGATCCAGACGATGTTCCCGCAGCCCAATAGCGGCCAGCATCCCCCGCCGGGCGCGTCGGGCCTCCTGCTGACCCACATGCCGGTGGTGATCACCTCGGCGGATGATCGCACCAACACGCTGGTCGTCACGGCGCCGTCCGATGTGCTCAAGGTCGTGGAAACGCTCGTTCGCCAGCTCGATTCCAATCCCGCGTCCAAGCAGACGTTTTTCATCTACCGCTTGCGCAACGGGCAGGCGGTGGACATGGCCTACGTCCTGAACCAGTTGTTCGGCAACACCCAGGGTAATCAACAAAGCCCGCAGCGACCCGGCGGCAGTGTCTTCGCGCAAAATGGGCAACGCAGCAGCTACTCAGCCAGCGGCGGCGGCCTGGCCGGGCGCGGCGGCGGCCTGGGGTTAGGCAGCGGCGCCGGAATGCTGACAAGCAACACCTCCCGATCCGGCTCGTCCCTGCTCAGCGGCGCTTCGGGAACCAGCTCGCTCTCCTCCAGCGCCGCCCTGCTGGCCAACTCGATGTCCGGGCAGGCCCTGGTCGTCGCCGACCCCGATACCAATTCGCTTCTGGTCACGACCGCGACCCGCTACGAAAACCAGGTCCGCCAGGTGATCGCGGAACTGGACCGCTCAGTGCGCCAGGTATTGATCAAGGTGCTCGTCGCCGAAGTGACGCACGACAACAGCGCCGATTTCGGCACCGATTTCTCGATCCTCAACACCCGACCCAACGGCAACGGCCAGGGATTCACTCAGGCATTCGGCCAGCCGGGCACGGGATTGACCGTCAATTTCCTGGAGAACAATCTCAACGTCACGCTTCACGCCCTGGCCCAGCAGAACAAACTCGACGTGCTATCGCGCCCCTACATCCTGGCCAGCGACAACCAGGAAGCGTCGATCCTCGTCGGCCAGCAGGTCCCGATCGTCACCAGCAACACGACGACCGCGCTGGGACAGATCGTCAGCAGCTATCAGTATCAGAGCGTGGGGATCATTCTCGACGTGACGCCGCACATTAATCCCGACGGGCTGGTGACGTTGGACGTCGCGCCGGAGATTTCGCAACTGACTTCGCAAACCGTATCAGTGGGTCCCGGCGTCAATGCGCCGGTCATCGCCGACCGCAGCGCCGAGAGCCGCGTCGGAATCCGCGACGGAAATACCATTGTGATCGGCGGATTGATGCAGGACCAGAAAACGCTGACCGTGAACAAAATCCCGATCATCGGGGACATTCCATTGATTGGCTGGGCTTTCAGCCGGACACAGGTGGACAAGACTAAGACGGAGCTTCTGATTTTCCTGACGCCGCACGTCGCGCAGCAGCCCGATGAGCTGTCCCCGATGTCCAGGGACGAATTGAAGGGAACACGGCTGGCCCCCGGCGCCGTCGAGCCCGGAATGTTCGACGATCACCTCAAAGGAATGCAGCGGGGAGCGGAGCCTTCGACCCAACCCGGCGGCCGCATCGCGCCGCCCGTGACCGAGTTCCATCAGGAAGCCGAGCCGACCACCCAGCCGGCGTCGCAAACCATTGAGTTGCCGATCAGATAACGGGCCGGCAATCATCGGTCCCTGCCGGGCCCGAGCATTGCGCCAGAAATTTTAAGTTATCGAAGCCAACACCAGTGGTATCGAATTGAACCTGCCGATAAATGGGTCTATAACCTGATTCTTTCCTGGACCCCGCACGGGAGTCGTCTCATGAAAAGACTGATTTTCGCGGTAATGATCACGCTGACGGCGGTGAGCCTCGCTGGCTCGGCCGAGAGCCCGGACGCTTCGGATTCAAAGCAGAGTTCCAAGTCGCCGGGGCCGTCGACCACCCAGCCCGCGGCGGACAAGGAATTTCCCTCCCCTGCCGAGCTGATCCGCAAGATGAAACAGCTCGAGAAGAAGAAGGCGGGCCTCAGCAAGGTCGCCTATCTCGATTTTGGGCGGCCGATCGCGGAAAAGCCGGCTGACTTCTCGCTGTTCGGCGACGACGGAAGCCTCACCCTTCGCTCGGTCCTCGATCGTCTTCACAAGGCTCGGGGCGATGAAGACGTCAAGGCCGTCCTCTTGACGCTCGGCGCCCAGAGCGAAATCAGCTTCTCCCAGGCGCAGGAAGTGCGGGACGCCCTGGCGGCGATCGTCAAGAGCGGAAAGCCGTGCTTTGTCTATGCCGACGGCTACGACACCGCCGCCTACACCCTCGCCACCGGCGCCAATCACATCTGCATGCTCGAAGGCGGGGAAATCGAAATCCCCGGCGTCGGGCTGGAGGTGACCTTCCTCAAGGGCCTGTTCGACAAGCTCGGCGTCAAGGCCGACTATGTCCAAATCGGCGAGTACAAAGGCGCCGACGAAGAATACACCCGCACCGAAGCCAGCGAAGAGCTCAAGGGCGAGTTGAACAAACTGACCGATTCTCTCTACAACCAGATCGTCGACGGCATCAGCGGCCGCCGCGACATCTCCAAAGAAAAGGTTCGCGGGCTGATCGATCAGACGATCGTCGTCGGCAAGGACGCAAAAGAGGCCGGGCTCGTCGATGAGCTGATGGACCAGGACGACCTGCGGCCCTTCCTCAAGAAGCAACTGGGCAATGACGTCGACCTGCTGAGCGATTACGGACGGCCCGCCCGCGAGAATGTCGACCTGAGCAACCCCTTCGGCCTGTTTTCGCTGATGATGCGTCGCCCACAGCCGGCGTCCGACAAGCCCGCGGTGGCGATCATCTACGCCGCCGGCGTGATCACCGACGGGGACGGAGACGGTGGAATGTTCCAGGAGGACGGCGTCGGCTCCGAAACCATGCGCAAGGCCTTCCGCAGCGCTTCCCGTGACGACAACATCAAGGCCGTCGTCATTCGCATCGACTCCCCTGGGGGAAGCGCGCTGGCCAGTGAAGTGATGTGGCAGGCCGCCCGCCACTGCGCCCAGAAGAAGCCCGTCATCGTCAGCGTCGGCAGCATGGCCGCCAGCGGCGGCTACTACCTTGCCAGCGCCGGCGACAAAATCTATGCCGATCCCAGCGCCATCGTCGGCTCCATCGGCGTCGTCGGCGGAAAGTTCGTCCTCAAGGACCTCTACGACAAGCTCGGATTGCATTCACAGACATTCTCCGTGGGCCAGAACGCCGGCCTGTTCGGCATGAGCGAGCCATGGACCGACCGGCAGCGGGAAATGGTCACCCACTGGATGAAGCAGACCTACGACCAGTTCACCCGCCGCGTCATGTCCACGCGACAGGGGAAGATCAAGGACATCGACAAGGTCGCCCGCGGGCGGATCTTCCTGGCCGGGCAAGCCAGATCGCTCGGGTTGGTCGATGAAATCGGCGGCCTTGAAGACGCCGTCGCCTATGCCGCCGGCAAGGGCGGCCTGAAGCCCGGCGAATACGACGTCCGCGTCCTTCCCGAGCCCAAGACCCTGGCCGACTACCTCATGGGCAACGGTCCCGACGCCGCCACTCCCATCCGGCCAAAAATCGAACTCAAGGACCCGATTCTGGGCGATCTTTCCCCTCTGCTCCGCAAGGCAATCGGACGCCCGCTCCAGATGATCCAGCTCCTCCAGGACCGCCCCGTCGTGCTCGTCGCGCCGTTTGATATTACAATCAGATAGAGCCAGGCCGCCGCGAGCCAACCGCGCAACGGAAAAACGTCAAGACGTAAAACGTGACGATGCCATCACGTTTCACGTCTTCACGTTTCACGGGTGGCGTCCCCAACATGTTCCGATTCAAGAAGCCCGATCCCGCGGTCGTCCGTGTCAGCGCGCGGCTGTGCACGGATAAATTCAACGGCAAGTATCCGCATGTCGGTCTGTATGATTGCCGCGAGTGGAAGGTCTGGGTTTGCAAGCCGCTGTCCGGCCAGGCCATCCGCACCAGCCATGCACGCCTGATTACCGGCGCGGAGAATGCCACCAGCACCATCTGGAAGGACCGCTTTCTCTGCTTCTGGTTCTACACGCCCAACACCGGCGAAGGCTATATCCACGGCTATCCCATCGAATGGGAGGAAGCCCACCTGCTGGTTCGCATCGATCCGAACTGGGATTACGACCGCGAGCGATTGATCCCCAGCGAGCTGAGCGACCAGGTCAACGAAAACCTCGAGCGCCAGTTCAAGCACGGCGAGCGGATTTTTGAGTTCTATCGTAACTGCGGTCTCAAGTTCCCCTTCAGCCTTCACTTCATGGGCCAGCGGGCGGCGGACTCGCTCTTCTACGTCAAGCGCGCCGAAAAGCCCTCTTAACCAAACGCTCAGCGAACAACACAAAAAAATCTGGACACTCTGGCCAAACATTGCGACAATCCGCCCATTCGTGCATTTCAGCCACGTACTTTTTTTTCGCGTGCGGGCGATGTTCTTCGCCCGCGGCGAGAGGACGCGTCATGGCATCTCTGATCATCACGAACGGCCGAAAGACGGGCAATTTCTATCCGCTCGGGCAGGGCACCAACGTCGTCGGCCGCGATGAGGGCGTGCTCATTCAGATCGTCAACGAGTTCGTTTCACGAAAACACATGCAGGTCCGCTACGACCAGGAAGCGGACCTGTACCATGTCCAGGACATGAAGAGCCGTCACGGCACCTTCGTGAACGGCAACCGAATCTACGAAGAGGTCGCTGTTTCCGAAGGCGATCTGATCGACATCGGCGGCGTCACCCTGATGTTCACCCGCAAGGACTTCGAGGACCGCGAAGGCGCTCTTGCCTTCTCCCGAGAATCGGGTCAGCGCCCCCGCGCGACCATGGAAGCCCACTCGTAAAGCCCGACTCCTGACGCGATCGCAGTCGCCGTGCCAGCCATCGCGTTGTGGCGCGCTAACCGGGGCGGATACGCGGCGGTGTTAGCGCCCGTGCATGCCGCCACCCGCGTGACCGCCGCCCATTCCGCCCTGCGGGTGCGAGGCGCCGACCGGGTGGCCTTCCCATCCGTGCCCATCTGCCCATCCATGTCCGCCGTACCCATACCACCCGTGATAGCCCCAACCGTGATGGACGATGACCACGCCCGGCCCCCACCACCCGTACCCCCAGTATGCCCCGAAATAATATGGGTAACCATAATAGGAGGGGTACGGATAGGGGTAAACGTAATCGGCACTTGGCCGGTTGGCGACGTAATAATAGGGGGACGGTGATTGGACGGACTCGTACTGGGGCAGGCCGTCCGGCGACGACGCCACCGGCGGCGGCGGTGCGGCGGCCGCGGGCTGGGTCTGGGGCGCCGGCAGGTTCGCCAGCGACGCCGGCAACCCTCGCGCCACCTGCACCGCCAGCACATCCTCCAGCGGAAACAGATCGTCCAGCGGCGCTGTCGCATCAATCGGCGACAGGACCTTTGCCGTGGCCACTTCCGTCAGTTGCCCCGAAACCCGCAGTTGTTCCCCGGAGACCTGCGCCGTTGCTTGAACGACATACTTTGCTCCGGCGTGACGCGCCGCCTGCACAGCCTCGCCCTGATCCCGCGCTACGGGAGCCGACGGCGCGATGACGCGCGCCCGGGTCAGATGAGTCAGATCCACCGCCATATCCTGCTGAATGGCGGCACCCACCCAACCATGCTGGCCGACGGGCGCGGCCACCGGAAGCACGAGCAACGTCGGTTGTTCCGGAGCCTCTGAAGCTTGCGAAGCGATAACCGTCCACGCCGCGAAGACCAAAACCGCTACAAATGCTGAAGTGCGAAACATAACGTCTCCTCGACCCGCCCAACCCCGATAAATCATAGGGGTCTCACCTCGGTGAATTCTTCGACTATGATGGTATCGGAGGTTAGCACATGGCTTGGCGACCCCTTGTAGTCACTCTCTGGGCGGGATTGCTCCTGGCATGCGGGTGCAGCAGTAGCGGCAGCGAGCCCTACGAATCGGGCTACACATTTTATCCTCAGCCGGCCACCATCAACGTCCGGCGTGTGGGCAGCAATCAGCCGCCTCAGGTCACCGTACTGGTCACAGTTCTGGGTGTCCGAAATGCCGATCCCAAGGCCTATGTTCCTTACTCCGTCGCGTTGCGGATGCGGTTCGACAACGTCGGGCAATCGCGGATTTCCTTTGCACCAAGTTCCCTGGAACTGGTAACCGGGACGCTCATTCCGTTTCCGCCTCCGGTGGCGGAGCCGCCGCAGCCCTTCGAGCTGGCGCCCGGCGAGCGCCGCGAGTTAACAGCCTACTTCCCGTTTCCACCGAACACACAGGCATCTCAGATGGGACTCCAGAATCTCCGCCTGCGCTGGGACACCAAGATTGACGGCGTGAGCGTGCCGCAATCCGCGGTCTTCAACCGCATCGAAGGTCCCGCTCCGCCCGGCCCCGACCCGAATGTGGCTTATTAGGACTCGATTGACGTCATTTGTCCGCACCGGGCCCGCGGGCGTCGTCGGCGTCGTAGGCCTGATCGGTGGCTTCCCCCTGCGCCTCGATTCGGACCATGGAAATCGCCCGGCCCGTTTCCGGATCGACCTCGGCAAGCGCCCCACAGAGCCGCACGTCCCCGGTGGCCACGTCGAATGGCTGAGGCATGTTGGTCGTCATGAACTTCACCACGCGGTCCTTGCGCCGCCCCAGGACCGAATCGTACGGCCCGCACATCCCCAGGTCGGTGATAAAGGCACTGCCGCCAGGCAGGATTCTCGCATCTGCCGTCGGGACGTGCGTGTGGGTCCCAAACATGACCGAACAGCGGCCGTCCAGATAGTGGCCGATCGCCGTCTTTTCGCTGGTGGCCTCGGCATGGATGTCGCAGACGCAGACGCGGACGCTGCCCGGCACCTGCTGAAGCACGCGATCGGCGGCGGCAAAGGGATCGTCGCTGGGAAGGTTCATGAAGATCCGGCCCAGGACGCAGAAGACCGCGACGTTGACTCCGGAGTTGGTCGAGACCACGGTGAATGGCCTTCCCGCCGCCGAACTTGCAAGATTTGCAGGACGGACGATCCGCTCGCTGTTCTGGAGCGTAGGAACGATGTCAAATTTTTTATAAATGTGGTCACCCAGGGTGACCACGTCGACTCCGTAGGTCCGGATTTTGTGGAACAGGTTGGCGGTGATGCCGCTTCCGCCGGCGATATTCTCCGCGTTGGCCACGACCAGATCGACGTTGTGCTGCCGGACCAACCCCGGGAGCCGCTGGTGGACCACTTGCCGGCCGGGCCGTCCCACGATGTCGCCAAGACACAAAATCCGAAGGGGCATGTGGCACGGAGTATATCGGCCGGCCTTTTGCAAAGCACGGGAGTCGCGCGGCCGTGAAAAGTGAAACGGGA
>DATHPP010000334.1:0-27111 GCA_035483795.1 Tepidisphaeraceae bacterium
TTGGCTTGGTTTGGCTTGGTTTGGCTTGGTTTGGCTTGGTTTGGCTTGGTTTGGCTTGGTTTGGCTTGGTTTGGCTTGGTTTGGCGCGGGTGGCTGACGCCACCCGCGCCATCTGCGCCAGTGGCTCATCTTGGCTCACAGTGGCTCATGTTTTAGGGGTGGCCATGAGCCATGAGCGACATGGGGCGCATTGGGGGGAAGGCCACCTCTGCCACCTCGGAAATCGACGGACGGGGATGGCACAGGTTCCAGGCCCTGCGATGGCGACCGTGCTTGCGATGCCGATATCATTTGGCAAAGCATGGGGCAATGCGGGGCCGGGCTGGAGCCCGTACCAAGGAATCTCGCCCCATCGCGACCGATCAGGTATATGCGGGCACCCTGATTTCCACGAACTCATGAGCCAACCCCACGGACCGAGCGACGAAGAGCACACGGTCGATCCGCAGCCCGAGGATCGCGCCTCCAGCGATGCGCCTGGCGCATCGGAGGGGACGGACGCCGTGGCCACGCGGATCGAGGAGATTCCCGCTGCCGACGGCGCCGACGTGCTCGAGGGCCTGCCCACCTCGCAGGCGGCGGGCGTCGCCGAGTACCTCGACCCTGACACCGCCGGCCGCATTTTTTCCGAGATGGACCCGGCGATCGCCGCCAACGTGCTGGGCGGCATGCAGCCGCCTGAGGCGTCAATGGTCGTCGCGGCCATGGCGCCCGACGACGCGGTCGACGTTCTCGAACACCTCCCGGCGCGCGTCCACGACGCCATTGTCGGCGAGCTCGAGCCCGACGATGCCGAGGAAGTCCGCCAGCTCGAACAATATGCCCCCGACACGGCCGGCGGCATCATGTCGCCCGACGTCACCGCGTTACCCGAAGACCTCACTGTCCATGAGGCCATCGAGGAACTCCGCCGGCTCAGCCAGGAGCTTGAGCAGATGTTTTACGTCTACGTGGTGGACAAACGCGGCCACCTCGTCGGCGTCCTCTCCATGCGCGACATGATCCTGGCCCGCCCCGTTCAGCGGCTGTCCCAGATCATGCGGACCAAGGTCGCCAGCGTTCCGGTCACGCTCGATCAGGAAAAAGTCGCGCAGCTCATGCGCCGCCACAACTACCTGGCCATGCCGGTCGTCGACGAGCGCAACCGCCTGATCGGCATTGTCACCGCCGACGACCTCGCCGACGTTCTGGAGGAAGAAGCCACAGAAGACCTTCAGAAAATGTTCGGCGCCGGCGCCGAGGAGCGACTTCTGAGCCCCTGGTATTTCAGCTTTCGCAAGCGTTTCTGGTGGTTGGAGGTGAACCTGGCGACGGCGTTCCTGGCGGCGTGGGTCATCTCCCGCTTCCAGAACGTGATTGCCGTCATCCCCATCATCGCCGCCTGGCAGGCCATCGTCTCAGGAATGGGCGGCAATGCCGGGGCACAGGCGCTGGCCGTCGCGATCCGTGGAATCGCCCTGGGCGAGTCGGCCCCGCGCCTGCTCGGCCGCGTGCTGTACCGCGAATTTCTCGTCGGGCTCTTCGAGGGGATCGCCATCGGTCTGACCTGCTGGGCCTGCGCCGCCATCGGCATCTTCGGCCACAACGACCACTCGATGCTGATCGGCCTGATCGTCTTCCTGGCGCTTTTATTCAATCACCTCAACGCCTGCGTGACCGGCACGCTCATCCCCTTCGCCATGAAGCGGCTTGGCTTCGATCCGGCCCAGTCTTCAACGATCCTGGCTACGACCTTCACCGATTGCGGCGGGTTCTTCGCGACGCTCTATCTCGCACAGCATTTTCTGTTGAGATAAAGGTGCTTCTGCCCGCCCTGGCTCGTCATCTCACTGCGCCACGATCTCGATCGGCACCGTGTTCTCCGCAATCCGCCGCGCCTGCTGGTCCTCGACGGTCACCTTCAGCAGATATCGCCCGATCGTCAGCGTGCGCGGTAGCGCGATCTCCTCGGCGACGAAAAAGTCCCGGCGGCGGCGGTGCGAGGTATCCGGCATGTTCCGCTTGGCCGAGCTCCAGACCGGGAGCCCTGATGATTCGGTATACAGCACCAGTTGCTCGTCCAGCTTCGTCTCGTAGTCCTTGCTCGAGTCGTTGAATTGCGAGCTGAAATTCTCCACCTCGTAATAGATGCGAACCTTGTGCGGTTGATCGGCGGCTAAGCGCGCGGGGTCGAGCTTGGTGTACTTTCCGAAATACAATGCGTCGGTACAGACCACGAAAGTCGGAATGGTCAGCTCCGCCTGACTGCGCAGCCGATCCGAAAGATCGACCAGCGGTGCGATCTTCTGCGAGAAGATCATGTTGCTGTTCTGGCGCAACTGGTTGCGGAAATTGGTGAGGGCGTCCATCAAGGCACTGAGCAGCTCGCGGTCCTCGGGCGCCAGGTGAGAGAGGGCCTGCATGTCGGGAACGGATTCCTCTCTGAGCAGCCGCAGAAGCTGATCGTCGGCCTGTGCTGACAGGTCTTCGGGATAGTCCGCGGCCCGCTTGTCGAGCCGGGCGCCTATCGCGTCCGATCCGATTGTGGCTACGGGGGTGGGCTGGGCGTTCTGGACCGAGGGCTGCGCGGTGGCCCGCCGGGGCGGCGGAGCCTCCAGTCTTTTCTGCACGACGGGCGCCGCCGGGACGTCGATCACCGCAGCTTGCCGCGGCGCCGGCTCGTTGGTGAGCGGGCGTGACCAGTCGTGCTCGGGGAAATCCGACGCCTCCGTCGGCCGCGACGACGAATGCTGTGCAAAGACCGGCTCAACCGATTGCGCGTAAGTCGCGGCGCGCTGGGCCAGCGCCTGTGCCGTGCCGGGCGCCGGGGCGGCGTCGACGATCGTCGTTTCACTTGGCTTGGGCAACGCCGGCGCTGGGGACGACGGGCTCGTTCCGATGCTCCGAGCCGCCGGCGATGTAGCCGGTGGGGGCGCAGACGCATGGCAGCCCGCCAACAGTCCGACGTTCAAAACCAGAATCAGTCGCCGCAGGGGTGAAATCAACATGGCTCGTCCTTGAGTCGCCTCTACCGGCGTCCTTGCCGGCCCTCCCGCTCCACCACCGACTATATGGCAACTTCATTATATTGCAAGGAACCACGGCGATCGCTCAATACTGATTGCTGAATGCCAATTGAGAGGCCAGAGCCAGTGCCGAATCAGCAATCGGAAACCCCAATCAATCGCAGTGCAACATCTCGATTTTTGACAACCATTCTCACCCCGTTACACTCGGCGGACCGCGGCGCGGGCGGGTTCCGCGCCGGGATTCCCTCGAAAGCTGTGCGGGATCGGAAACCCTGCGTGAGAGCAACGGAATTGCGTCGCGGCGTGCTGCGGATGGCTCTCGCCCTCTCGACGGCCCTCTTGTCGGTTATCGCCCAAGCCGCGCCGGCCCAAACCTCCCGGAGCGCCGTCGCACCCATGAATCCCCTGGCTGGCCGCGTCGTCGAAGACGTCGAAATTCGTGGCAACCCCACCGTCCCCACCAGCATCATTCTGAACGTCATGCGCACCACCCGAGGCGCCCGCTACGATCCTGCCACCGTTCAGGAAGATTATCATCGCATTTTCGAGTTGAAAAAATTTGCCAACGTCGAGGCACAGGTCCAGCCGACCAGCACCGGCGGAGTCGTCGTCGTCTTTGTCGTCACCGAACAGAAGCTCATCAAGAAGATCACGTGGCACGGGAACAAGGGCGTCGAGACCTCGGCCCTGGAAACCGCCAGCGATCTTAAAGTCGGCCAGGCGATCGACACTTTCCGCATCTCGCTGGCCAAGCAGGCGGTCCTCAACACCTACCGTGAGAAGAATTACCCTTTCGCCCGTGTGGACGTGCCCACTGGCCCGCTCACCGAACGCGGCGAAGTCACCTTCGACATTGTCGAGGGACCGAAAGTTTGGGTCCGAAATATTCGCTTCCTCGGCGCCGTCCACGTCACCGCTGAAGACCTGCGTGCCCAGATCAAGAGCGCCATCTGGATCCCCGTCTTTAATCCGGGCCGCTACGACTCCGACCAGGTCGACGAGGACATCGCCGCCATCCGCAGGTACTACGAAGATCACGGCTACTTCGACGTCCGCGTCGGCCGCAAGCTCGTCTTCTCCCCCGATCAGTCCGAGCTTCAGATCGACTTTGTCATCAACGAGGGCATCCGGTACGTCGTCGACCGCGTGGAATTCACCGGCAACAGCCGTCTCAGCGACGTGCAGCTCCGTCAGGACCTGAGCCTCACGCCCGGGCGGTACTATGATGTCGAGACCCGGGAGCGCGACGTCAAGCAGATCGTCAAGGACTACAGCCCCTTCGGGTTCATTTACGTGGTCCCGCTGCCGCAGGTCCGGATCGACGAAGATTATCTGAGGATCGAGCCGCAGAGGGTCGTGCTTCAACAACCCGGTCGCGTCGAGCTTCTGTACCGGATTCACGAAGGCAAGCCGTTCCGGCTGGGCCGGATCATCGTGAACGGAAATCCCAAGAGCCAGGACAAGCTGGTGCGGCGGGAGTTCCGGGACTTTGTGCCCGGCAGTCTTTACAACTCCGCCGCCGTTGACGAAGCCGTCGACCGCCTCCGCGCCGCCCCCTTCTTTTCCAGCGTCAACGCCACTCCCCAGGGCGACGATCCGAATGTCCGCAACCTCGTTGTCAACGTGACCGAGCAACGCACCGCCAGCTTTAACGTCGGCGCCGGCATCAGCAGCAACGGCGGAATCTCCGGCAACATCGTCTACCAACAGCGCAATTTCGACATCGCCAATATCCCCGACGACTGGCGCGAGATCCTCTCCGACAAATCCTTCACCGGCGCCGGCCAGGGGTTTCGCGTTTCCTTCAGCCCCGGCACCATTTATTCCTCGGCCGACATCCAGTTTTCCGAGCCGTGGCTTTTCGACCAGCCCTACCAGTTCATTGAAGACCTCTACCTTCGCGACGCGATCCGCGAGGCCTACACCGACCGACGGTACGGCAACACCATCACCTTCGGCAGGTACCTCGACTACCAGAACGCGGTCAAGATTTCGCTCCGTACCGAGCAGGTCGACATTCGGGACGTCCAGGATCCGAAGTTTCGGGCGGAGCAAATCCTGGAGCAGGAGGGAACCCACCCGCTGACTTCCGTCGCCCTCACCTATCAGCGCGACACGACCAATCCGGGCCCGGTAACCTACAAGGGCACCACCACAACCGTCGGCGTCGAAGCCTTCGGGGCGCTGGGAGGCGACTATCACTTCCAGCGCTTCGCCGGAGGCTGGAGCGGTTATCAAACCGTCCACACCGACCTGCTGGACCGGCGAACCGTCCTGTATAACCGGTTGAACGGCGGCTTCATCACCGGCAATTCCGTCTTCTTCGAACGATGGTATGGCGGCGACATCGGCAGCGTCCGCGGATTTCGCTTCCGCGGCATCAGCCCCCGGGAAGGCCGCGGCAGCGACCCCATTGGCGGCGATTTCTACTTCACGGATTCCACCGAACTCAGCTTCCCCATTTACCAGAACAGCTTTCGCGGCGTGCTCTTCACCGACTTTGGCGATGTCGAAAGCAACGTCCACTTCGGCGTCATCCGCACCGGCGTCGGCGCCGGAGTCCGCTTTACCCTGCCCTTTCTTGGTCCAGCACCCATCGCGATTTACTTCGGCTATCCGCTGGTCCGCGGCCACGGCGACGAAACCCAGCTCATCAGCTTCTCCTTCGGGTTCAATCAGTAGCCTCTTTGAAGAGTGCCAGACCCCCGGCTCATTTTTCGATTGATGCATCTGAGATCTCAGGTTAGCATTCAATTAACGCTGTCTGTCCGTGTCACCCCCATGATTCAGACTTGAGCGCACCACGCCGAGCTCATCGCGGCAGCCACGTGGCGCGCCGATGCGGAACCAAAGACGCCGATGTGGTTTAAGCGAGCCGATCCCGATCACCCACGCGCTCCAGCCCCGGCGCGGCCACGTCGAACCTTTCACGTCACGCCCTGCACGATCGAGGCGATGGAACTCCGGCTGCTGCTGGCGGCGCACCATGCCCACCGGCCGCACCTTCGGCCGATCGCCACGGCACCCATCGCGACGGCGCCGATCGCGGCGGCACCAACCGCGTCGCTCACCCCGGCCAAGCTTGCCTTCAATCCGCAGCCGGCTGGTGGGGTCTTCGGAAGCGCGCTCAACCCGGCGTTCAGCGTCTATGTCGAGGACCAGAACGGGAACCTGATCACCGCCGACCAATCCAGCGTGACCCTCTCGGATGCCAGCGGCCCGGCGGGCGCGACCTTGAGCGGGACCGTTTCCGTGCAGGCGGTCAATGGGGTCGCGACGTTCAACAACGTACTGGTTTCCGCTGCCGGCACGTACAGTTTGCAGGCGACAGACGGCTCGCTTTCACCCGCGACTTCGTCGGGCTTCACTGTCACCAAGGCGACTCCGACGGTAACTGCAACCGATGCCGGCGGCAGTTACAACGGGAGCGGCCTTCCCGCAACCGTGACCGTCTCCGGCTCGCAGAATTCGCCGGGCCCCAGTCTTGAAGGTGTCACTCCCACGGTAACTTACTACAGCGGCGCCACTGCCAGCGGCACGCCGCTGCCGACTGTCCCGAGCCGCGCCGGAACTTACACCGCGCTCGCCAGCTTCGGCGGAAGCGCCGACTACAACGCCGCCTCGGCGACGGTCACGTTCAGCATCGCTCCCGCCTCCCTGACGGTGCTGGCCGTGGGCGTCAATAAGGTTTATGACGGCACCACCGCCGCCACGGTCACGCTCACCGACAATCACGTGCCGGGCGACCAGGTTACCGATTCGTACGCGTCGGCCAGCTTCGCGGACAAGAATGTCGGAGCAAACAAGTCGGTGGGCGTCAGCGGCATCAGCATCAGCGGCCCCGATGCCGCCAATTACACGCTTGCCAGCACCTCCGCCACCACTACGGCCAATATTACCAAGCGACCGCTTGCCATCTCCGCGGTCGTGCAAAATAAGATTTTCGACGGAACGACCAGCGCCGCCGTCACGCTCCAGGACAATCGCATCAGCGGCGACCAGTTCACCGACAGCTATACGTCGGCGACTTTCGCCAATTCCGGCATCGGGACGTCCAAGCTCGTCAGCGTCACTGGCATTTCGATTGCCGGACTCGATGCGGCCAATTACAGCTTCAACACGACCGCCACGACGACCGGCAACATTCTCCCCGGGTCGTTGAACCTCTCCAATCTGGTTTCCTTTACCGGCGGCGCCGACGGTGGAGCACCGATCGGCGGCCTGGTCATGGACTCTGCCGGTAACCTCTACGGCACCACTTCGACCGGCGGAACAAACGGCGACGGCACCTTCTTCGAGATCAGCAACGGCCTGCTTACGACCCTCGCCTCCTTCACTGGCGACAACGGCGCGACGCCCAAAGGCGCACTGGCGATCGACGCTTCCGGCAATGTTTACGGCACGACCTATGGTGGCGGGGCCGCGGGCTATGGAACCGTCTTCAAGTTCAGTGGCGGCACGCTTGGCACCCTCGCATCCTTCACCAGCAGCAACGGCGCCTCCCCCGAAAGCGGTCTGATCATCGATGCCTCCGGAAACCTTTACGGCACGACCGACGGCAACGGTAACGGCAGCGTCTTCGAGATCGTCAGCGGCACCAGTGCCATCTCTGTCCTGGCCACGTTCAACGGCGTCGACGGATCAGACCCACAGGGCACCCTCACTATCGACCACAACGGGAACCTCTATGGCACCACTGTGTTTGGAGGGAGTAACAATGGCGGCGCCCTTTACGAGATCGCCGCCGGAACCGGTTCGATTACGCTGCTGGCATCGCTAGGCAACAGCGACGGCTCGTATCCCCAGTCCAACGTCGTTCTCGATTCCAGCGGCGATCTGTTCGGCACCACCCACGGTGGCGGCGCCTCTGGCAACGGAACGGTCTTCGAATACACCGGGGGCTTCGTCAACACGCTGTTCTCGTTCAACATTAGCAACGGCACCGGACCGCAGGGACTGCTGGTTTCTGACGCCGCGGGCGACATCTACGGCACCACGGCCGGCGGGGGCAGCAACCGGGCGGGGACTGTCTTTATGCTCCCGGCGGGCGAGTCGTCGGTCATCACGGTTGCGACGCTTGCCGCTGCGACCGGCTCTGCACCCGCTGCCGGACTTTTCATGGACCCCAATGGAAACTTCTTCGCCACAACGCAGACCGGCGGCGCCTTCGGCCACGGGGCCGTCATCCGCCTCACGCCGCCTCCCAACGCCCTGGCCACCGCCAGTGCCGGCGCCGCGATTACCCTCATCCAGAATCCCGACCACCTTCACGTCGACTGGAGCAGCAACAACGCCTCCGGCAATGTGGCGATCGGTGACCCAAACGGCCTGACCCTCAGCAGCGCCGCCGCACAAAGCACGATCTTCCTCAACTACGCCAATGGCGATCCGCTCCCCGATCGTCTGACTTTGAACGGCACGTTCACCATCACAAATCTCCAGGGCGCCAATCCGCTGGCGGGAACGGTTTTGGACGTCAACCGCAGCACGGTTTTCATCAGCTATGTGAGTCTCGATCCGATCGCGGAGATAGCCGGATACCTGGCCGCCGGATACGACAACGGCCGCTGGGACGGGTCGGCGACAGCCAGCACCGGCGTCATCACCTCGATCGCCGTCGCCTCCGATCCGACCCACGCCACCGGCATCGGCTACGCCGACGCTGCGGACGGTTCCGGCATCGACGCCACGCCCAACACGATTGAGCTGAAGTACACCCTCAACGGCGACACGAATCTCGACGGCAGCGTGAATAACGCCGACCTGAACAATCTGCTGGCCCACTACCAGGGTCCGGCGACATGGGACCAGGGGGACTCGACCTACAACGGATCGGTTGACGTTTTCGACCTGAACAACCTGCTGTCCAATTTCAACCGTAGCGTGTCAACCCAGACGGGCGGGACGATCGTGAACGCGCCGCCGCCGCCCCCCCCGCCGCCGAGCTCCGGCGGCTGGTCCGGACCCATCGTCATCACCCAGGGCGGCACCTACACCGGTAACTGGCAGAGCCTCAACCCCAACACGCCCGCCGTCACCATCGCCACCTCGCAGCCGGTCGTGATTGTCAATTCCAAGATCCAATCGATGTCGGCGCTGGTGTCGACGTCGGTTTCGGGGGCGAACATTACGATCACCAACACCAATGGCTGGGCGCTCAACCCCAACGTCGCCGGCCAGTCGCCCGGGCGGTTCCTCGACGCCGAAAACTTCGTCAATGTCGATCTCGAGCACAACACGATGACCGGGACCGCCGGCATCGAGCTTGGCTTTTATCAGGGCAACGGGACGCCTTCGCAAACGATCAAGGTGCTGTACAACAAGGCGACCAACATCGACGGTCGGTGGTCTAACGGGGCGAGCGGCTTCGACACCGGACCCGATCAGAACGATTACGTCCAGTTCTGCCAGCTCAACGCCTGCCAGCAAATGAGCGGCGTCGAGATCGGGTGGAACCAGGTCATCAACCAGCCCGGCCAGAGCCGCGTCGAGGACAACATCTCCATCTTCCAATCGTGCGGCACCCCCTCCAGCCCGATCCTGATCCACGACAACTACATCCAGGGCGCGTACCCCGCCAGCCCCGCGAGCGACGCCTCCTACACCGGCGGCGGCATCATGGTTTCCGACGGCTACACGCATTCCGCCGCCACCGACACCGGTTGGGTGCAGGCCTACAACAACGTCGTCATCGGCACCAGCAATTACGGCATCGCCGTCTCCTCCGGGCACAACGATTCGGTGTTCAACAACGTCGTCGTCTCCTCCGGGCTGCTATCCGACGGCACCAAAGTCGCCGCCGACAACGTCGGCATCTATGTCTGGAACGCCCCCAGCGACCCGTATTTCGGCAGCGATCAGGAATGGGGCAACACGGTCGGCTGGATGGGCGCGTCCGGCCGCAACGATGAATGGCTCCCCAACGTGACACCCTCGCCCAATCAGCCTTCCGATACCTTCCTCCCCGGCGCCACGATCACCCTGGCCACCGAGCAGGGCTACTACAGTCTCTGGGCGCAGCGCATTTCGTCCGGCGGGCTGACGATCGGAGCGTCATAACGCGCGTTATAAACCGCGATTTACGAGCAGTTTGCGCCAACGTCTCACGTGTCCCAAAAATGTCGCACTTGTCACACCCCAAAAAGTGCGACATTCTGCGACATTCGCGACATTTGGGGCACCCCATTTTTCCTGAAGCCAGAAGTCTGTCTATTTATTGCTAATCCGGACCTCCTGCTGCACCGACGACGAAGCGATCGCCCAGATGGAGGCCGCGTTCCGCCGCCGCTCGCCCAAGCCCGCCAAACCCCGCCGCCGCGGGACGGTCGGCTATCACCGCGACATCGCCGACGGCGCGACCATGCTCGTTTCGGCGACCGATCTGCCGGTCGGGCGATTGCCGCGATTCTCAAGTCAAGTCAGCCCGAAGGGGAAGTAGCGGACCCCTTGTGTCCGCCCGCGCAGACGGCATGATGTCTTGATCGCATCGCGGGAGGATCGACTCGGGCATGTCGCAACCCGCATCCCCGGATGAAGCTCAGCGGTTCGTGGACAAGTGGCAAGCCGTGGAGCTTTCCGAGCGGGCTGCCAGCCACGAGCATTTCATCGACCCCTGTCGCCTGGTCGGCGAATCAAATCCGGCTCGAGCCGCTCCGACCGACGAGGATTACTGCTTCGAGAAGCCGGTGAGGGTGACGCTCGCCGCGTCCAGCGGGTACCGCGGATTCAGATGAGCTGAGGCTGCACGGGCTGAATCTCAACGAACTCGCCAGAATCGATTTTCTTCAGCACGTCAGAAACGCGATCGGACGTCCGGTCGCCCAGAAATCGAAATGCCCCGGCCTTCAAATACTCAACGTTCAAGTCGATCGCGATCCAGCGGCGATCATTCGATTCTGCCGCTTCACCCGTCGTGCAACTTCCGGCAAAGATGTCGAGCACCAGGTCGCCGGGCTCGGTGAGAAACTGGACAAAAAACTCGGGGAGTGACTTTGGAAATCTTGCCGGGTGAGGGGAGATGTCGTGCTCCTTGCAGAGCCGCAGGTACGTACCGTTGCTTTCGGAATTGGCCATCTGAAGCAAATTCGGCGGGATCGCACCGCCGTTATCCTTCGCAAACGATTTTGCGATATCGTGCCCGGATGGCCTCACCTTCGGGCGGTAGAAACCTTCGGCGTCCCGTAGCAGCGCTTTCATTCGCGCCGAATAGGGCACCAGCACATTCGCGACGTCCGCTTTGGGCCACTCGGTCTTGCTCAGCCACCAGACGGTGTTCACGGAGTCCTTCGCCCGGATCTTGCGCTTATTCACCCATTCGATCGGCGATGGCAGCTTGCTGGGGTTGTGCCAGTAGAACTCTTCGGCGAGGTGGAAGTCGAATTCATCGACGAGGCGGATCAACACTCTGAAGTTATAGAGTGAACGGACGGGCACCCCACGGCGGTAAGCACCGCCCAGATCGATCACGAAGCTCCCGGTCGGCCTCAAAACCCGTCGGATTTCGGGACCGAAACCGCAAAGCCAGTCGACATACGCTTGTTGGTCGTGGTTTCCGTACTCTTTCTCGCGCAACAGCGCAAACGGCGGGCTCGTCACGATGAGGTCCACCGACTCGGCGGGAAGCGTCTGAAGAACGTTCCTGGAATCCCCCGCGATCGCCTGACCCAGTGGAGTGCTGAAGACCGCCCGCTGGTGCTCGAAGTTGCTTTCGGGTGAAGCGATGGTCGTGCGTATGTTGCGCATTGTCTGTAGTGCAATTCTAGCCGCAGAAGATCATTCCAGCAATTCCGATGGCCCGTAGCGACTTTATGAGGTGCTTTGGCGAGCGGCTGCGGCAGGTTCGTCTCGCAAAAAGGCTGTCGCAGGAGGCGCTGGCGGATGCTGCCGGGCTGCACAGGACGCACGTGAGCTTGATCGAACGAGGCCGGCGGTCCGTACGGCTCGAAACGCTGGAACGGCTTGCCCGCGCGTTGGCTGTGCAACCGGCCGCGTTGCTGCCGTCGCTCAACGAATCAACGGATGGCAGAAAAACTCGTTCATCATCCCGATAAGGCGCGGCTGGACGAGCTGTTCCCGGCAATCCGCCTGTACCAAAATCTGGCGACCAAACACGGCATCGGTGACATCTTCCAGGATAACGGGGGAAAGCTTCTGCAAACGCTTTTGATCCTGAACCTGGAATGCATGAAGTCACGCGAGGGTAATGACGCCACCGACGCGGATGGCAACGAGTACGAGCTCAAAACGGTGAATGTCCTCCTGACCGCAAGTTTTTCCACGCACCACCACCTCAATCCCACAATCCTCGCAAAATACCGAGCGGTGAAGGCGTGGTACTTCTCCGTCTACCGTGGGATCGAATTGGTTGAGATTTATCGTCTCGAACCACGCCAGCTCGAATCCGATTTCTTCACCAAGTGGGAGAAGAAATGGAACGACTCCGGCGGCCGCGACATCAACAACCCGAAAATTCCGGTTTCCTATGTGCGGACGCGCGGCAAGCTGGTGTATATCCAGGAGGAAACCGGCAAACCAACCTATGCAGATCCTTCTGCGGCGCCGCCGAAAGCCAGGCGAGGAAAACGGTCGCAACGCAAATGAGAGGCGCTGCCACAGCGCGCGGCCCGGTTGGACGCGGTGGACAATTTCGCCGACGTGCCGGCGGAAGCCCGCCCCCTGATCCGCCGCTCCGCCCTCATGGCCCTGGCCGCCAAAGACCCGCGCCTCAAAAAACGCACCCTCACGAGCCTCTAGAACGAGCGCTCCCAGCGGCTCAAGCTCGCCCACCAAAAGCTCGAACGCGCGCTGCTCACGGCATATGCCGCCGTCGATCCCGAAGGCAACTGGCCCGAAGACTGGGCGCGAGTGTGGGTGGACAGCGGCGCGGGGCAGCCGGTGCCGGCGGAGCACCAACTGGCCGCTGAACGGGGGAGTGTGGATCAGGAAGTGTCGGCGAATTTGCTGCGGTTGAACAGAACCAGAGATCGACGTACGGCCTGAGCGGCGGTGGTCTTGCCTTCAACTGTCGCAACGTTCATCCCGCGTTGGCGGGAGGAAACCTCTCTCGTAGAATCGGGAACGCACAGGGCTCAGCCTGTCAAATGAGGCCCGGTTCGCGTCACTGGGTTGTCAGTTATGGCTCAACGATTGTTAAACGTGAGAGTTCGCCCGCCACGGGTTGCCGTATTGATTAATCGTCACTCAGCAGAAGCGGACCTACTTCTTGCCTTTCAATTCTTCAGCAAGATTTGGGGCGGACGCTTCGGGCAACTGTTGCCCGTCGAGCCGAATGCCTCCGATCCTTTAACGGAGTTCCGCCTCGCAAGATCGCGGCCCGAGTTTGTCTATGGGGTTGGAGTCGATGACGCCTGTTGGCAAAAGTTGGTCAATCAATGCTGCCAACCACGGGCATACGATAATCTTTCCGAGCCCTACGTCCACGAAATAGCTGCCGCTTCGCCGAGATCGAAGGACTACTACCTTGTTGATCATGCCTTAATCCACCTATCCCAGACACGGGATCAGAACAAGGGCCGCAATCGAGCTCTGCGGCTTGTGAATCCCTCTACGGGCTCAGCACATTCGGCTTACCTTGGGGCGATGTTCGGCGTTCACCATCAAAACTTGCGGAAGGAGCTGTTCGACATCGAGAGTCCCTTCACGTCCAGCAGCACAACCGAATTCATTGAGCTGGCGATCGAGTTCGTGAAAGAATGGCAGCAATGCTGGATTGATGTAACTGGTCACCGGTTAAACCTAAACCCGCTTATGTCGGAGATTGGCCCGTTGGCCCCCACCGTCGTCTTGGTTGGGTCCAAAGTGCCCGACCTCGCGCTGTTCTGGAACCTCCGTGGTGCCAGCGACACATTACATTCCCCATGGATCATCCCGATTCCTGTGGAAAGTGTGAACGATGATTCCGTGATTCAAAAACTCAAAGAGTGGCTGCTCGCATTCCGCAAGTACGGTCGGCTATCGAACTATTGTCAGGTTACATCCCAGACCGTTGAAGCCGCCGGTTGCCGACACTTCGTGGACCAGTTTCGAGACGCTCTATCCGGAACGCCAATTGAGTTTGTAGATTTTCAGCCGCCACGCAACCGGCTTCCGCTGGTTGTCCCGTTTGAGTATGAGACGGCCTGGCCTGCTGAGCTCTCCGGTAGAAGGCTGACAATTCTGCCACCCAAACCGAAAGCTTTTGAGGAACTCAGCACGTCCCGCGCGTGGACAGTCGATCTTCTGAAAGACTTAAAGACAAACCGTGCGGTAAAAGAGCTTCAACTCCCGCCAAGCCCGGTCGTGTTTGAGCTTTTGAATGGGCCTTGCCCACCTGGATTTGTGCATACGATTATCCCGCGAGCTGGTGACGGAGTTGACTCAATCAATCTTCGCGTCGCTGGGTCGGACGAAGTCGTCAACATATTCCTACCGCCAGCCGAGGAGATTCTCGAGGAGATCCTTCACGAGTACGGCTACGTGCCCGTTCATGACGAGAAACGGACGAGCTATTCTCCCGTCATCAAGAGATTTGGCGGTCTTTATCTTGCGGCGTCCGACCTTTCGGGCCAGTTTGGAACGGTTCTGAATTCATTACTCAACGATACCAATACTCTTGAGCAGATCAAAGGCTATTGCAAGCTCGGCGGAAAGGACGTGGATGGAAAGACGTATGTTGAACGGCTCGACCCAATCTTGCATGGGAAGACTGACCGGATGAAACGTGTCGCACGTCGGCGCTATCTGGAGTTCGCCGGGCAGACGCTGCCCGAAAATCTGAAGCTTCAGACACTCCTAGAACACTGGGTAAGTCGGGGCATCCTGCACCGGCTCTGGAAGATCGGGCCGTGCCACAAGTGCAACCAACACTATTTTGTCGCGACTCTTAACATCCAACGCTCAATCATGTGTGCGAATTGTGGGCATCGAATTAATCTACCTGCGGAGGTTCCCATCGGTTACGCCGTCAATCGGGCAGTTGCCCATGCCATTAGGGAGGGGTTGACTCCGGTCGTTCAGACTGGGCGGTTTTTGAAGGGGATGACGGATCACGGATTCCTTTGGCTCCCTGGCGTGAAGTATAAAATGAAGGACGTCTTCGGAGACGTCGACTTGCTCGCAAGTTGTGACGGCCACCTTGTCTTTTGCGAGTGTAAGAAGCTAGAAGGAACGCCCGGCGGTGCGAAGGTGTGGGACGACGTTGTCGCTCAATTTGTAGAGACAGCGCGGGTTGCCAAGTCCTGCCGGGGGAGCCTAGTGGTCCTTGCTTCCCGTGTTTCCGAGTATCCCAAATCGGTCCAACGTCGGCTGAAGAGAGAATTGGGCTCTTCCATCCCCTATCTACTCCTAAACCGAGAGGATCTGGAAAAAGGCTACCGGCCAATTACTAGAAACAACTTAGAGACGCAACTTGCACTTGGCGACGTACTACCGACACCATTTCCGGAGAAGCCGATGAGCAGAAGCGGCGGGCCGAGGACCATCAACATGGGCTGGGGTGTGTTCACAAGTTGAGCGCAAATTCGAAAGCGCGGCGGCAGTTGGCACCATGCATACGGCGGAAGTTTGCCATGGAACTCGGGAGGCGTACCATTCACCATGAACCCGAAGCAGCAGAAACATCCGAAGCACTGTTGGGCAGCCTGCATCGGGGCGGCTCAGGAAGAGGCGGGATATCCCGCACTGTCGCAGGCAGAAATCGTCAACCGGTCCAGAAATGTAATCGCGCACGACGAGGGCTTCCCCTACAATTACGAACTTGACAAGGTGCTGAAGGCAGTTCTGGGGTTTTCTGTATCCACGCCAGAGACGTGGGATTTCACAATCACCAATCTCGACGCCATTCGGCGAACAGGGGCAACGGTTGTGGTTTTTGAGGAGCCCGGACACACCTATCTTTTCAATCGTCAACTTCCGTCGGGCAACGCAGAACTCATGGACCCGTGGTTCGGGCAGTTTGTTCAAAAGGATCAGTCGTGGTTTCAGGGCGGCAAGAAGAAGTACATTCATTCTTTCAAACTGCCGCAACCGCCACCGTAGTCCGCTCGCTGGTCGATCCGTCCGTTAATTCCGCCAACAGCCCGCAGAAACCGCGCTTCCGCCTTTGCCTGCGCGACGGGATCGCGCTTCGGCTTTTCACGGTCGATCAGGACGGATTCGCCGTCGTAGGTGGCCACGGGGTCGCCCATGGCGGGTTTGGAGTGGGTCTTGGTGTCGATGGCGAAGACGCCGCTGGGGCCGATGAGGACGTGATCGACGTTGAAGCCGTCGCTCCACGGCGACAACCTACTTGCGCTCAAGCCAATCCACGAGGTCTTCGTAGTCTGCGTGCTCGACGCGAAGGCTGACGGTCGCGGCGCCGACGAGGCGGGCGTAGGAATCGGTGTCGCGCCGGCCGCCGGTGAGCAGGGTCGTGCCGTGCCCGCACAGCGCCGCAAATCCATTGATCCCCCCGTATTTGAGCGCGCCGGGGAGCATCATTTCATCCATGGGGTCGGTCACGTGATCGAAATCGAACTCGCCCAAATCGATGGCGGCGCGATCGATGACGTCGTCTGCCATGACGCGGGCGAGCAGGGCCGCCGGGCCGGTCGATCCGCTGGCCAGCAGCTCGATCCGCCGGGTCTGAGCGTCGCCGTGTGCCAGCGCGATCACGGTCAACAGGTCGTGAACGCGGTTCGCCAGCACCGAGCGGTTGTAGCCGTACAGGAAGCCGGCGTAGTTTTGGCCTTCGTTCCGGGCGGCGGCGGGGCGGGTGGTGGGAGCGCCGGGCCGCTTTGCCTCGCCGGTCAGGAAAAGGTCGGCGGCGAGGATCGCATTCCCGCGGCCCAGCAGATAGGCCGCCTCGCTGGCCGGGCGGTCGGAGGATTCAAACAGCGCCGACTTTCCCGCCGGATCGGCCCACACAATCACCGTCCCGTTCCATTTCTCCGGCGTCAGGCGAACGTACGGCACCGCCTCGCCCGATCCTTTGCGAGTGAGCGTTCCCATTTCCAGATGGCTTCCTTCGGCCAGCGTCCGCTGCGTTTGGCGTGATCGCTCGACCTGGGCCGCCTCGGGGAGAGAATCGTCGACCATGACCCGCAACGCCGCGGTCAGGGTTTGGCGATACTCTTCTGGCTGGTTCTTCCACATCTGGTCAAGCTGGCGGTCGGAGGATTCGGACATGTACTTGCGCAGCTCTGAAGCGTTGGAAGAGTCCGCCGGCCGTGGATGCTCGTCGTCATAAACCGACAGCTCTTTCGGTGGGACCGGTACGAACGCCTCCTCCTTCACGGGCGAAGGCCACCCGAGTTTCAGATGATCGTTGAACCAGTTGTACATCATCTCCCGGCTCACCTGGTTGTAGTTGTGCTCGAATGGAAAATGCCTGCCCAGAACGTCGCTCTCGGCTCCGAACAGCGCGTAAATCGATCGAATCTTGGGATAGGCCACTGATTCCATCTCGCGGGTCCAGTCATTGGCCGCGGTCATGCCCAGCGGCTTGGGGGCGAACGCCGCGGCCAGCTCGACGTTATTCGTATCGATCCGCAGCAGGGGGGCGTTTTCGCAGATGCACCCGCCTTGCATCGCCTCGCCCACCATCACCGCCGGGAATTCGACGGCGGGGCGGTCGTCGATGGCGCCGAGGATGAACGTCTGCGTTCCGCCGCCGCTGGCGCCGGTCACGGCGATGCGCGAGGTGTCGACGTCCGGCAGGTTCGCCACAAAATCCAATGCCCGGATGCTGTTCCACGTCTGCAATCCCATGAAACTCTGCAAACGCAGGATCGCCTCGGCGTCGGTGAAGCCCGTGCGATGCTCGATCTGCGTGCTGTCGGCGTAGCCGACCATGTCATAGTGGAACACGATGCACCCCATCCGGGCCAGCATAGCGCAGCGGGCCTGGAGCGGGAATTTGGCGCCTTCCAGGGTTGATTCGCCGCCATCGGCGATGTTCTTCCTGGCCAACTTGTCGGGCGCTTCGTACATCCGGCCGTTGTTCCAGTGACCGTGCGGGGACAGGACCGCCGGCAGCTTCCCGGTCCGGTTCTTTGGACGATAGAGATTCCCGCTGACGTAATGGCCTGGATAGCTGGCAAAGAAGACCTTTTCGATGGTGTAGGCGTCGCGGTCGATTTTGCCGTGGATGACAGCATTGACCGGCGTCTTGGCCGGCAGCGGCCAAAGTCCCTCGGCCACCAGCACCTGCTCCCGCAGCCGCTTCGCCCGCGCCTGCCACTGCGATTTTTCCTGGAAATCGGGCTCAAAGACGAATGGGTGATCCAGATCGCGCGCCTGCCGCAGGCGGATGTCGTCGGAGCTTTCCCCGGCCGCAAAGACGCGCGGCGCCCGATCCGGGGCTCCGGCTGCAACCGCGCACATCACCATTGCCGCCACGATCGCCACTCTCAAGGACATGTTCGCCTCCAGCCCGGCCGGACGCCGATGCGGCGGATATGATGATCGATCCGGCTTGCACAGTCGAGGGAGCGGTTGTGCATGTTGTGTGAGCCGCGTATATCCGTTGATAGAATTTGGTTCCAAAATCGATGTCCCCATTGGCGATTCCACAAGCGTACGAATTGGCAAGGCAGCACCACCGCGCCGGCCGGCTTGCCGAGGCCCAGCAAATCTACCGTCAGATCCTGGCTACCCGCCCGGAAATTGTCGAAGTCCGCAACGACCTGGGAGTGCTGCTGGAGGCATCAGGCCGGCCGGAGCAGGCCATGGTCGAGTACCGCACGGTCCTCGCAGCGCGGCCCCAGTTTGCCGAATCCTGGAACAACCTGGGAAATCTGCTGATGGCATCCTCGCGTCTGGATGAGGCGATCGACTGCTTTGACAAGGCCCTGGCGGCCCGTCCGCAGTTTGTCCAGGCGGCGTCGAATCTGGGGATCGCGCACAAGCGGGCCGGAAACATGCAAGACGCCATCCGCTGGTTCACCGAAACAATCCGGCTCGATCCGCACAACGCGGAGGGCCACAATTTGCTGGGCGGCGCCCTGGCGGCGAGCGGCCGCGTTGACGGAGCAATCGCCGAGTATCGCCAGGCCTTGGCAATCGCCCCGGACATGCCCGCGGCCCTCTACAACCTGGCCACCTCGCTGCACGAGAAGGACGAAATCCAGGGGGCCATCACCCTGTACCGGCGTGCCCTGGCCATTCGCCCCGATTTCGTGCAGGCGCGGGCGAACCTGGCGACGGCGCTCAAATCCGCCGGGCAAATCGAGGAAGCGATCGACGCTTATCGTCAGGCATTGTCAGCCTCCGCCGACCCCGTTATCGCTGATAACCTGCTCCTGGCGATTCATTTCCATCCCGATTACGACCCGCGCCGTATCAGGGAAGATCACGCCCGCTGGAACGAGCAGTTCGCCCGGCCGCTTCGCGGTTCGATTCGGCCGCACCACAATGAGCGATCCCCGGATCGCCGCCTGAGGATCGGTTATGTGTCGCCGGACTTTCGCACACATCCAGTCGGCCGATTTCTGTTGCCACTATTCGCCAAGCACGACCACGGCTCCTTTGAGGTGGTGTGCTATTCCGACGTGCGCCAGCCGGACGAGCTCACGGAGCGTCTGAAGGCGTGTGCCGATTTGTGGCGCGAGACGACCCGTTTGTCGGACGACGCGCTGGTCGAGCGGGTCCGCGAAGATCAGATCGACGTCTTGGTCGACCTGACGATGCACCTGGAATACAACCGGCTGTTTGCCTTCGCGCGCAAGCCGGCGCCGGTGCAGGTGACCTATCTGGCGTACTGTAGTACCACCGGATTGGAAACCATGGATTACCGGCTGAGCGATCCCTACCTGGATCCGCTAGGGATGGACGAATCGATCTATATCGAGCGGACCGTCCGGCTGCCGCGAACGTACTGGTGTTATCCGGCGCCGGCCCCGGAGGTGACGGTGGGGAACCTGCCGGCGGCGTTCGCCGGGTTTGTTCACTTTGCCTGCCTGAACAACTATGCGAAGGTGACGCGACAGACGTGGGGCCTCTGGTACGAAGTGCTGCGGGCGGTGCCGGGATCGATCATTACGGTCTTTGCCCCCCACGGCGAGCATCGCGGGCTCGCCCGCGAGGCAATGGCCGGCGCAGGTCTGGATCCGCAGCGCCTGCAGTTCGTCGCGATGTCCTCGATGGAGGCTTATCTTCGGCTTTACCAGCGGTTCGACATCGCGCTCGATCCCATCCCGTATGCCGGGGGCACGACCACGTGCGATGCCCTTTGGATGGGCGTGCCGGTGGTGAGCATGACAGGCAAGACAGCCGTGTCGCGCGCCGGGTTGAGCATTTTGTCGAACGCAGGTTTGGCGGAGCTGGTCGCTTCGGATGCGGGGCAATACGTGCGGATTGCCGCCGGGCTTGCGGGCGACTTGTCGCGGCTGGCAGGGCTGCGGGCTACACTTCGAGAGCGGATGCGGGCATCGCCACTGATGGACGGCCCCGGCTTCGCCCGCGATTTCGAAGGCGCGCTGCGGCAAATGTGGAAAGAATGGTGCATCTCGGGCGCGTGAGGTGCGTGGTCATCGCATGGTTGAGCAGACGATCCAGCAAATCTATGCGTCGGCGCTCGAACACCACAACGCCGGTCGTCTGGTCGAGGCCGAGGAGTTGTCCCGGCGAATCCTCGCCCAGCACCCTCAGATCGCCGAGGTGCACAACCTTCTGGGCGCCGTCCTTCAGAGCCAGGGCCGCCACGAGGAGGCGCTGGCGGCGTACCAAACGGCGGCGTCCCTGAAACCCGATTTTGCCCCCGCCCGCTACAACTTCGGCACCGCCCTCCGACAGGCCAACCGCATCGATGAAGCGATCGCCGAGCTCCGAAAGTCGCTTTCGATCGATCCGAATTTCTTCCAGGCGTGGAACAACCTCGGAAATGCTTTGGAGGACAACCTCGCGTTTGACCAGGCCGCCGATGCGTATCGTGAAGCGGCGCGGCTTCGCCCCCAGGCTGCCGAGCCGATATTCAACCTTGGCAACGCGCTGCGCGACATGGGCGATCCCGACGGCGCGATCGACGCGTATCGGCGGGCGATTGCGCTTCAACCAGGATATGTCGAAGCGAAACACAACCTGGCGGCGGTCCTTAAAGACACGGGACGCCTCGACGAGGCGATTGAGATTTGGCAGGCCCTGCTTAAATCTCATCCGGCGCCATTCATCGCCAGCAATTACGTCTACAGCCTCCACTTTCATCCGGATTACGACGCCAAACGGCTGTACGAGGCCCACACGCAGTGGAATAAGCGCTATGCCCAGCCGCTGGCACCGGTACGGCCCGAGTATCCCAATGATCGCGCCGGCGGCCGCCGGCTGAGAATCGGGTACGTCTCCCCCGATCTGCGCGAGCATCCGGTGGGAAGGTTTCTTCTGCCGCTCCTGGCCCACCACGATCGCCGGAGGTTCGAGATCTTCTGCTACACCGACGTGCGACAAACGGATCGAATGACGGATCGGATCCGAAGCCACTGCGACACGTGGCGGAGCACTGCCGGTCTGTCCGACGAGCGGCTGGCGCAACTCGTCCGCGACGACCGGATCGACATCCTGGTCGATCTGACGATGCACATGAAAGGCAGCCGGCTGCTCGCCTTTGCCCGCAAACCGGCGCCGATCCAGGTGACGTATCTGGCCTACTGTGGCACGACCGGTTTGCGAACGATCGACTACCGGCTGTCCGATCCGTTTCTCGATCCGCCGGGGGCCGATGAGTCAGTCGAACCACCTGCGGTGAGCGCAGTCGAACCAGTGTATTCAGAAAGAACGATCCGGCTGCCGCGGACTTACTGGTGTTACGAGCCCGCAGCGGATGCGCCGGACGTCGTCCCTCCGCCGGCCGCCGGCGCCGGTGGGATGATCACGTTCGGCTGCCTCAACAACTTCGGCAAGGTCGCCCCGGTGACGCTCGACACCTGGGCGGAGTTGCTGCTGCGCGTCGGACGCTCGCGGCTACTCTTGTTCGCGCCGGAGGGCAGTCATCGCGAACGGGCTCGCCAGCACCTGGCACAGAGGGGCGTCGATCCGCAGCGGCTCCAGTTCGTACCGCTGCGGCACCTCAATCAATATTTGCTCCAATACAATCAGATCGACATCGCGCTCGACCCGTTTCCCTACCCCGGCGGGACGACGACGTGCGATGCACTGTGGATGGGCGTGCCGGTTATCAGCATGACCGGAAAAACCGCCGTCTCGCGCGCCGGACTGAGCATCCTCTCCAACGTCGGCTTGCCGGAGCTGGTGGCGGGAACGATGGAGCAGTATCTGTCGATCGCGACCGAACTGGCCGCCGACCTGCCGCGCCTGGCCCGGCTGCGGGCGACGCTGAGAGACCGCATGAAGGCCTCTGCGCTGATGGACGCGCCGCGTTTTGCCCGAGATGTCGAAGACGCGTTTGAAAAGATGTGGCTGGACTGGCGCCGGGCCGGGTGACTTCACGACGGATACGGATGTCGCAAGTGATTCTGCAACAAGCATTCGACCTTGCCCTGCAACACCAGAATGCCGGGCGGCTGCGCGAGGCCGAGGCGATTTATGAGCAAATCCTCTCTGCTCAGCCGGATCACCTGGCAGCACTTCAGAACCTTGCATTCATCGCGTATCAGAGCGGGAGGGCGGCGTTTGCTGCGGACCTGCTCCGGCGCGCCATCGTCCTCCGGCCGCACGATGCGGGTTTGCTCAGCAATCTCGGTTCCGTGCTGATCGTGGCGGGCCAGGTTGAAGCGGCGGTGAAGGCATTCCAACGCGCCTTGGCGCTGAAGCCCGACTCGCCGCAAATTCACAGCAATCTCGGCAACGCCCTGGCCGCCATTGGCCAGACCAAGCAGGCGATTGCCGCGTACCGCCAGGCATTGACTCTCAACCCCGATTCCGCCGACGCGCACAACAACCTCGGAACGGCACTGAGCGGATTGGGCCGGCGCGATGAAGCAATTGTCGAGTTCCGCCGGGCGGTGGCGCTGCGGACGCGGTTTGTCCAGGCGTGGAATAATCTTGGGACGGCGTTTCGCGAGGTTGGCGATCTGGATGAATCGATTGCCGCGTGCCGGCAGGCGTTGGCAGCCGATCCGCAGTTCCTGCCTGCCTACCACAACCTCGGCAACACGTTTCGCGACGCCGGCCAGCTTGACGAGGCGATCGCCTGTTACCGCGCGGCAACAAAGACGAATCACAATGTCGCCGCCGCCGCCGACCTGCTCTTGGCGTTATTGCTTCATCCGAATCTGACGCCCGACCAGGTTTATAACGAGCACGTGCAGTGGAATCAGATTTACGCCAAGCCGCTCGCTCCGCGGCAGGTGGAGCGAAACGGGGACGCAGCTCGTTTTGAAGCTAGCTGCGTCCCCGCTTCGCTCCGTCGGCTTCGGATCGGCTACGTCTCTCCTGACTTCCGCGAACATCCCGTCGGACGTTTTTTCCTGCCGCTGATCGCCAATCACGACCGCGACGGCTTCGAGATTCTCTGCTACTGCGACGCCGGGCGGGCTGATCAGCTCACCGAGCAGTTGCGCTCGAAGGCCAGCGACTGGCGAAACGTCCACGGCATGCCCGATGAGCAACTCGCCTCGCTGATTCGCCAGGACCAGATCGACATCCTCGTCGATCTGACGATGCACACCAAAAACAACCGCCTGCTGGTGTTCGCGCGAAAACCGGCGCCGGTGCAGGTCACGTATCTTGCGTACCCCGGTACGACCGGCCTGGAGACGATGGACTACCGCCTGACCGACCCATTTCTGGACCCGCCCGATCAGGCTGAGCGGTTTTATTCCGAGAAGTCGATCCGGCTGCCGCGAACGTTCTGGTGCTACGTTCCCCCGGCAAATGTCCCGGCGATCAATCCGCTTCCCGCGGCAGCCGCCGGGCGAATTACCTTCGGCTGCCTCAACCTGTATTGCAAAGTCACTTCTGCGATATTGGCGCTGTGGGCGACGATCCTTCGGGAAACACCCGGTTCGCGATTGATTGTCCACAGCTACCGCGGCGGTCACCGCGAGCGCGCACTCGATGTGCTTGCGGCAGGGGGCGTCGAGCGCGAGCGGCTCCAGTTCGTCGATCGCGTCTCGCCCGCCGAATATTTCAAGCTCTATCACCAGATCGATATCGCCCTCGACACTCATCCCTATCCCGGCGGCACGACGACTTGCGACGCCCTGTGGATGGGTGTCCCAGTCGTGACATTGGCTGGAACGACCGCGCTATCCCGCGGTGGCCTGAGCATCCTCTCCAACGTCGGCATGCCGGAACTCGCAGCTCACGATCCGCAGCAGTGCGTGCGCATTGCGGTTGATCTGGCCGCGGACTTGCCGAGGCTCGCCAGCCTTCGGGCAACTTTGCGCGATCGCATGGCCGGCTTCCCGCTCATGGACGCGACGGCCTTTGCCCGCGATGTCGAAGCGGCCTATCGCAGGATGTGGTCCGACGGGTGCGCGACCCGATAACATTCGCCGGCACCGAGCCCGGTTTGCTTTGTCTTTTCGATGACCGATACTGTCTGCATGATACTTGTGATCGGTCACAAGGGTTATGTTGGGCAAGTGCTTTGCCCTTCGCTGGCCCAGACGTTTGCGACCGAGCAAGTGACGGGGATCGATCTGAAGGACGGCCGCGATTGCCGCGATCTTTCCGAGGAAGACCTGCGGCCGTTTCGCGCTGTGATTCACCTGGGCGGGTTGACCAACGTCGCCGACTGCAATCGCCCGTTTCACGAGGTGTTTGACCGCAACGTCAACCGCCACGTCGAGCTGCTGCGGAAGCTGCGCCCCGATCAGAAGTATCTTTACGCCAGCACGGCCAGCGTGTACGGCGGCAAAAGCAGAAATCACCCTTCAATGGAAAACGACTTTGTTTTTTCCCCGCAACATCCCTATGACGCGACCAAGATGATGATGGACATCGCCGCCCAGATGACCGACCGCCAGTACTACGGCCTTCGCTTCGCCACCGTCTGCGGGCCCTCGGCGTCGATGCGCTACACGATGCTCAACGCCATGGTGAAATCCGCGATCCAGAATCGCGAGGTGATTGCCACCAACCCGGCGGTCAATCGCCCGATCCTCTGCATCTTCGACCTGGCGCGGGCGGTGACGGCGATCCTTGCGGCCGACGATCACCGCGGCATCTATAACCTGGCGAGCTGGAACTCCACCGTCGGGGAGATGGCCGGGGCGGTGCATCGCTACTTTGCCGGCCGCGGCCTGGACGTGAAGATCACGGAAAACAACGCGCCGATCTCCTACGACTTTTCCATCGACGCCTCGCGGTTTCGCGCGACATACGCTTTTGCATTTCGCTCGACCCCGGAAACGGTGATCGATGCGCTCTACAAACACTATGCTCAAGTACAGTGACCGACGGACCTGCCGGTGCTGCGGCTCATCCGATCTGGTTGAGTATCTCGACCTGGGGGAGCAACCGCTGGCCAACTCGTACGTGAAGGACGCTGCGTCGCCGTGTCCCACGGTCCCGCTCCGCGTCAATCTCTGCCCGAACTGCTTTCACAGCCAGCTTGGCGCCGTGGTTGATCCCTCGACTATGTTCGGACATTACCTGTACGTGAGCGGAACGACCGAAACCTTTCGCCGGCACACGCGGCTGCTGGCCGAGGAAGCGGTGATGGTCCTGACCCAGCGACCAGGACACAGGCCGTCATCGGAGGCGCTCGTCCTGGACGTCGCGTGCAACGATGGGACCTTGCTGGGGCATTTCCGGGACCTCGGTTGCCAGGTTCGGGGAATCGATCCGGCGGCAAACCTGCGCCAGTATACGCATGCGAAAGGGATCGAAGTCGACGTCGCGTTTTTCGGCCGCGACGCGGGCGTTTCATATGCGACGCAACAAAGGCGGTTTGACGTCATCACCGCGCAGAACGTCTTTGCTCACGTCGACGATGCGGAGGGATTTCTGGCCGGGGTCAAAGCGGCGCTGAAAGAAGACGGTTTTGCGGTGATCGAGTTTCCCTACGGCCGGGACATGATCGCGCACAACGAGTTCGATACCATCTACCACGAGCATCTCTCGTATTTTCTGGTGAATTCGTTCAGCCGGCTGGCGCGGCGCGCCGGGTTTGGCATCTTCAAGATGACGCAGACGCCGATCCATGGCGGCAGCATCCGGTTCTATCTCGCCGCCGGTGAGGAGCATGCGCCCCAGGTCGAGCAGATGATCCGCTCCGAGAAGGACGCGGGCTTGCTCGAAACACAAACTTATCGCGACTTTGCATCGCGGGTCGCGGAGAACCGACAGGACATGAGATCGCTCCTGGCCCGCCTGCGGGCCAAAGGCCGGCCGATCATCGGCTACGGAGCGTCCGCCAAAGGCAACACGATGCTCAACTATTTTCAGGTGGATCTCCAATACACGGTGGACGACAACCCGATGAAATGGGGCCTTCTCACGCCGGGCCGGCACGTGCCGATTGCCGATCCGAAGCGGATCGCCGGCGAGAACCATCCGGCGATCGTCGTGCTGGCGTGGAATTTCCTTGACGAAATCAAGCGCAGGGTCGCCGGCATCACCGACAAGCCGCGCAGCTTCGTGTTATATGTTCCGGACGTGCGTATCGAGGAGGCGTAGCGTAATCCGTCATGGCGACGCTCACCGTTCAACAGGCTTTTGAAACCGCGCTCCGGCTCCATCAGGCCGGCCGGCTGGCCGAGGCGGGCCAACTCTACCAACAGATCCTGGGAGCGCAGCCCGACCATGCTCCGGCGCTGGAGATGCTCGGACGCCTGGCGCACCAGACGGGGCAGCCGGAGACGGCGCTGAGTCTGTTGCGCCGGGCAATGGAAATTCAGCCGAACAACTCCGGCCTTTGCTCGAACGCGGCGATGGTGCTGGCCGGGCAGAACCGGCTGAATGAAGCGGTGGAGATGCTCCGCAGGGCCGTCGCCATCCAGCCGGATCATTTCGAGGCGTGGAACAACCTGGGAAACGTACTTCAGGAGTTGGGGCGATTCGAGCAAGCCGCGGATGCACATCGCCACGCCCTGAAGTTTCGCCCCGATCATCCCGCCGCCCTGGCCAACCTCGCCAGCTCTCTTCGAGACCTCGGTCAGTTCGATGAGATGATCTCCTGCTACCGGCGGGCCTTGGCCCTGCGGCCCAGCGCCGCCATCGCCGGCAA
>DATHPP010000335.1:0-19847 GCA_035483795.1 Tepidisphaeraceae bacterium
GCGGACGGGTCGCCCAGAATCACATTCTGTCTCATTTCCGGCGTCCCGTTCTGGAGGATCGCCCACGCCTGCTGGCCGATCGGCAGGCGGTTGAAGATCGCCGGATCGAGCCCCTCGCGTGCGATGTACATCCGCCGCACGTCGTTTTTGAACGTGGCGCGGATGGGCTGGCCCGCCTGCAATTCCTGCTCGCGGACAAAATTGATCTCCTCCGGATTCAGGAGCGGCATGGCCCGCATGGTCGACGGCCGCGTAGTCGGTGGCGCCGCGCCGGCTCGGGCGCCGGGTTTGTCGTCGGCGGCAGCAAACTCAGCCGGAGCGCGCTTGCGGCTCTCCCGCGCCTCCAGTTCCGCCTGCCGCTCCACCACGTGCATCATGTCCTGCACTTCCGGATTACGCGGCTGGATCTGAAGCGCCTCGTTAAGCACCTCCGTCGCCAGCGAATACGACTTGTTCGCAAACAGCCACTGCGCCAATTCGATCCGCCCGCGCACGTCGTAGCGGGCAAGCCGCTCGTGGCGCCGACGATACTCCTCCGCCACCGATTCGCTGTACGTGATCGTCAGAACATCTTCACGCGCGATCGTCGTCTTGATCCCTTTTCGCTCGACGATGATTTGATCGCTCAGAATGGTGATGTCGCCGGAAAAAGTCTGTCCGTTTCTTGTCTTGATGACGCCCGAGTCGGCGCGGAGCAGCGCGGCGAAGAACAAAACGCAGAGCCCTGCAAGCACCCAGGACCGAAGCATGGGATTCTCCAATGGCGACCGAACCTCCATCCTAAAGGCGTAGCGGCGGGCGGGCAAGTTTCAAAGGCTTTTCCCGCAATTAGATGCAATCAGTTGCGGTGATCCGCCAGGTCACGGGCGCCCTGGCTCAGGGCGCCTTGGCCGGCGGCTGGTCGCTCGCGTCCGAATGCCCGCCGCTCGTGCGCCGACGCCCACCCATGCGCGCCACCACCCAGATGAGCGGCAAGATCGCAAACAGCACCATCGGATAAGCCGGAGAGATCACATACTGATAACTGATAGCTTCGGCTTCGCCGGTCCGGGGATCGGCGGGTCGCGTCTCCTTCTGCAATTCGTAGCCTAGATGCTCCTCCGTGCTCTTGGTCCCGCCCAACCGGCCGAAATCGGCCAACTCGTCGCTATAGCGCAGCTCCCCGTACCCCGCCGCAACTGATCGCGTTCTCTGGCCCGTGTGACCCAGCGAACACTCGCAGGAGGAATTGAACGTGGCGACCGTCGCCACCACGAAAAACAGACAGATGAGCAGCGAGAGTGCCGCCACGGCGGTGAAGATGAGTTTCATGGTGCCTGAATCATACCTCCGATGCCAATGCCAGCGAAATAGATTACCCTAACGATCCGACGCCACCCTGGTTTCGTACAGACCGAAGGCAGGTTAAGATTCTCCCCTCGGTGCCACGACGCGTGTCCACCTGAATTCCAAATGGGGCTGTGCGACAGTTTGCGAGGATATTGATGTATTGTTCTAAGCCTTCGGCTTGCGGTCAGATCGCGAGCCACATTTCTGCCGTCGAGCGACTCGAGCCCCGTCGCCTGTTGAGCACCGTGCCGGCATTGACCGGAATGGAGCTCGCTGGCGGCGTCAAAGGCGTGGACCAGGTGATCCTGAGCTTCAACGAATCGCTCGATCCCACGACCGCCCAGCAGCCCCAGAGCTTCATCTTCGGGCGCATTCCGCCCAGCCCCGCAAACAACGGAATCACGGTCGGCCAGGTGCTCGGATTCCTCGCCCAGCCAAAGCCCAGAGCAATTAAGGATGGGAAAATCCAGTGGTCTTCGGCCGTCTACAACGATGCCAATCACACCGTCACCCTCACCGCGATCAAGCCGTTCAGGGCCACCACCTATTTCCGGCTCTTGCGGGTCAAAGGAACCGGAAACTATGCCGTGAAAGACCCGCAGGGCGATGTCCTCAACGGCGGCGCCGACACCCTCATCCACTGGTCCTACCACAACGGCCAGACCCTGCGCTACACTGATTCCGACGGCGATCACATCACCCTCTCCCTCAAGGGCCCCGGCCACATTTACGCCTTCTACCGCCGGACCGGCGATCCCGCCCCGACCATCTTCGTCGCCAACACCAAAGCCAAATCGGTGCTGACCGGAACGGTGAAACAGTCCGCCACCGGCGACGGCGTCGCCCACATCGCTCAGCTCATCGGGGCCCCTGCCAAGACCAACCTGTTTACCAGCTCGCAGTTTGTTGTCGGATCGACGTAGGTTCGCAATCGTTGAGGCATGTAGAACGGGGGATTTGTTATGTTCTACGTCACTACGTCTTACCCACGAAGCACCCAACAAAGCAGTAATTTGACATCCACCTTCAGCACTCAGCATTTTGCCTCTTCCGGCGCCACCCCCGCCTTGGCGAAAGCCTCGACCCAGCGCCGCAATCTCCTCAGCGCGGAATAAACCTCCCGCCAGGTTTGGCGGGCAACCTTAATTAGCGTCGGGGTCGATCTGTTGCATTCCTTCCAGCAGCATGATCGCCGTCGGGCGCTCGCCAATCGCAAGCAGCAGGCGCACGCCAGCGCATTGAAATACAGGAACTCGGTCCGGTGAAACTGTCACCGATTCGGGTAGAGGACGTACCCCGGTTGGACGGCCGGTGCTAGCATGCGGCGATGGATCGCCAGCATCTGAAGTTTCTCGATGGCATCCGGGCGGCTTGCGCGTTGGTCGTTGTGGCGGCTCATGCATGGCTGGAGGTTTGGCCGGTCGGGTTGGGAAGACAACCGACAGGGGTTACCGCGGCGTTGACGGGATGGCTGCTCTACGCGCGGTTTGCGGTCGACGTATTCATCATGGTCTCGGGGTATTGCCTGATGCTGCCGGTCGCGGGCACCGACGGGACCCTTCGCGGCGGTGCCTTGCGGTTCTATCTTCGGCGGGCCCGCCGGATCCTGCCCCCGTTCTACGCGGCCCTCGCCTTCTCAGTCGTGCTGATCGTGGTGCTCGTCGGCAAGCCGACGGGAACGCACTGGGACAATTCGCTGCCGCTTACGGGCGCCGGGATCGCGGCAAACCTCCTGCTGCTCCAGGATTTCCTCTATCGCGGCAATATCAATCACACGTTCTGGTCGATCGCCGTGGAATGGAAAATCTATTTTCTGTTCCCGCTGCTGGTGCTCGCGTTCGCAAGGTTCGGGCCGCGGCTCACGACGATCGGCGTGGTCATGGCGAGCAGCGCCATCGCGGTGGCCGTGCGGCATCAAACACAGCTTGCCGATTTGACGATCCAATACATTGGGCTTTTTGCCCTGGGCGCGCTTGCCGCACAAATTTCGCTTTCGGGCAAATTGCCCGCGATGGAGAAACGGCTGCTGGCAATCGCTTCTACGATCAGCGCGATCGCGATCGTCGTGCTGTGCCGGCGATGGAGCTTCGTCCAGGCAACCAACCGCTTCGTTGTGCTCGACCCGCTGGCGGCGGTGGCGGTGCTGCCGGTATTGATTCACTGCGGAACCTGCCGTCAGAGCCTCGTCACGCGCACGCTGGAATTCACGCCGCTGGTTTGGATCGGGACGTTCTCCTATTCCCTGTATCTGATCCACGCGCCACTGCTGCAAATCGTATGGCAATACTATGTGCATCCGATGCGGCTGGGCGACGCGGCGACGTTTGCGGCGATGTTGCTGATCGGAATGCCCTTCTGTATCGGCGTCGCGTTTCTGTTCTTCCTTGTCGCCGAGCGACCGTTCCTCAGCGGCCGCGCCAAACGCCGCGTCCGCGAAGAGACGGAGTTGTTCGCCGTGCCGGCCTGACCCGAGCGACAGATCTCGCGAGTCGGGATCTCCTCTTCGCTCAGGCATTCGGCAATCGGCAATCAGCGGCATGGCGTCATTTTCGCATCACCCCGGCCAGGAATCGTCCGGTGTGCGATGCCTTGCAGGCAGCGACCTGCTCGGGAGTTCCCGCCACGATCAGCTCGCCGCCCCTGTGTCCACCCTCGGGGCCGAGGTCGATGACGTAGTCGGCGGTTTTGATCACGTCGAGGTTGTGCTCGATCACCACCACGGAATGCCCGTGGTCGACGAGCCGGTTCAGGCTTTGGAGGAGCCTGTCGATGTCGGCAAAGTGCAGGCCGGTCGTCGGCTCATCGAGAATGTAGAGGTTGTGCCTGCCGCGTTTCAGCTTGGCCAGCTCCCCGGCGAGCTTGACGCGTTGCGCTTCTCCGCCGGACAGAATCGTCGAGGGGTGACCGATCGTGAGGTACCCCAATCCGAGTTCGTCCAGGACGCTGATCTTGCGGGCGATCGCCGGTTGATCCTTGAAGAACTCGACGCTTTCTTCGATCGACAGATCGAGGACCTGGGCGATGTTCTTGCCGCGATACTCGACCTCGAGCGTGTCCTGGTTGTAGCGCGCTCCCTTGCAGGTTGGGCAGAGGACCTCGACGTCGGGCATGAACGAGAGTTGGGTGGTGATCGTGCCTTCGCCGCTGCATTCCTCGCAGCGGCCACCTTTCACGTTGAAGCTGAAGGTCGAGGCGGTGAAGCCGCGCTTTTTGGCCTGGTCGGTTTCGGCGAACAGGGTGCGAATTGCGTCATAGAAACCGATGTAAGTCGCCGGGTTGGAACGGGATGAGCGGCCGATCGGCGACTGATCGACGTCGACAACATCGTTGACGTGCTCGCTGCCCGTGAGTTCATCGTGCGCGCCGGCGAAGACCCGGCTGTCGTAGAGCAGGGAATAGAGCCGCTTGAAGACGATGTCGTGAATGAGCGAGCTTTTTCCCGACCCCGATGCGCCGGTGACGCAGACAAACTGCCCGAGCGGAATTTCGACGCGAAGGTTCTGGAGGTTATTCTGCCGGGCGCCCCGGACGACGATCGACTTGCCGCTGCCCGGCCGGCGCGCCTGGGGGATTTTGATCGACTTGCGGCCGCTCAGATACTCGCCGGTGAGCGACTTGGGATCGCCCAGGATTTTTGCGACGGTCCCCTCTGCCACGATTTTGCCGCCGTGGATTCCGGGGCCGGGGCCAAGCTCGACAACGTGATCGGCGGCGCGAATCGTGTCGGCATCGTGCTCGACGACGATCACCGAGTTGCCCAGGTCGCGCAGGCGTTTGAGCGTCTCGATCATCTTGACGTTGTCTTTGGGATGCAGGCCGATGCTCGGCTCATCCAGCACGTACAGCATGCCCATCAGGCCGGAGCCGATCTGCGAGGAAAGCCGGATGCGCTGCGACTCTCCTCCCGAAAGCGTGGCCGAGCGGCGGTTCAGGTTGAGGTAGTCGAGCCCGATCGCGATCAGTAGTTCCAGCCGCGTGCGAACCTCGCGCACGATCGTTTCGGCGATGGCTCTCTGCCGGGCCGTCGGTTTGATCGAATCGAGAAAATCGAGCAATTCGACCAGGTGCATCTGGCCAACCTCGTAGAGATTGCGCCCAGCGACGCTGACGAGCCTGCGCGTGCGCTTGAGGCGGGCGCCACCGCACTCGGGACAGTCGTATTCGACCATGACCTTCTTCAGGTATTCATCCATGCCGGCGTTGGATGTCCCCTGCTTGCGGTACTGGCGGTAGTGATGCTCCAGTTGATTGACGACGCCGTTGAACTTGATCTTCTTGCCGGCGTGCTGGTGCCCAACCTTCGCGCCCGGCGGCACGATGACCTCAAACTGCTCCCCCCTGGTGCCGTAGAGCAGCACCTGGACATGCCGCTTGTCCAGATCTTTGAAAGGCGTATCAAGGCTGAAGCCATAATGGGCGGCCAGGCTGTGGAGCATGCGGCCGCCCCAACTGTCGCGGCTGTTGCTCAACGCGGCGGTCACGAAAGCGCCGTCATTGAGCGACCGCTTCGGGTCCGGCACCAGCAGCGAGGGATGCACCCGCATGGCTGTGCCGATGCCGGCGCAGGTGGCGCACGCGCCCAGCGGGTCGTTGAACGTGAACTGGGCCTGGTTCATCTGGCCCGCGATCAGCCGGTGCTTGCCGCAGCCGAAGTCGTGGTAGAACTTTTTATGAGCCGGACCCGCCTGTTTCGGCCTGGTGATGTGAAAGCCGAGCAAGCCGTCACCCAGCTTGAGTCCGTGTTCGAGCGAAGTCACAACCTGATGGTCGATGCCTGGGCCGACGACAAACGAATCGATCACCGCTTCGACCGTGTGTGCCTGGGCCTCGTCGAGTTCGATGTGGTCCCCCAAGTCGCGCGGCTTGCCGTCGATTCGCGCCCGGCGGTAGCCGTTCACGCGAATCTGGTCGAACAGATACTCGTAATCCTCGCCGTGGATCTTGTAGACCGGCGCCCGCACTTCCACTTCTGTGCCTTTGGGCAGAGAGAGCAAATGCTCGGTCATCTGATGCGGCGTGCGGATCGCCAGCGGTTCGGAGCACATCGGGCAGTGCGGCGTCCCCATCGTCGCGAAGAGCATCCGCAGGTAGTCGGAAATATCGGTCATCGTGCCGACCGTCGAGCGGGGATTCGATCCGACCGTCTTCTGGTCGATCGACACGACCGGCGAGAGCCCGTTGACGAAGTCCACGTCGGGCTTTTTCAACTGGCCGACGAACCGCTTGGCGAATGTCGACATCGACGCCAGCAGTCGCCGCTGTCCCTCGGCGTAGATCGTGTCGAAGGCCAGCGACGACTTCCCGGACCCGCTCATCCCGGTGACCACGACCACCTTGTCGCGCGGAATCTCCAGGTCGACGTTTTGCAGGTTGTGCTCGCGGGCGCCCCGGATTTGAATCGTCGTTCGCATGATCAGGCGTCGAGGAAATACGCCGGCTCTTCGAGCCGCTGGGCGCTTCGTTTGGTCAGCTTGAAGGGGGCGGAGACTTTTTGCAGGCGCCCCTTGCGCTCCAGCCACTCACAGGCCGACTCCAGGTGCCACGGGTGGATCTGGGAGAAGGCGAATGCATCGCCGATCTCCGACAGCGGCAGAACGCGGCTTTGCTTTTTGAGGTAACTCAGGAGCGGCCGCAGGTGAGCCTGGTAGTGGTTGTCCAGATACTCGCCGATCGCCTCGAGGGCGGTCGCGATCACGCGCTTGTTTTTGCGTTTGGCGAGCACGTCGAGGTAAATCGTCTGGAAGAGCTTTGGGTCCCCTTCGATCGCCCGGTAGATGACGTCCTGTTCGCAGATCTCGCCCCGGCGGATGATCTCGATGTGGGCGATGCTGTGCGCGGCCGAGATGGTTCCCTGCGCCGCCAGCTCCAGGTCGCCCTTGATCTCAAGGCGCTTGCGGGCGTGACGGTGGGCGTGGATCGTCCAGGTCGAGAACACGAGCAACTCGCGTTCCTGGTCCTTGATCGCCACCGAGTTCGCCTTTTTGAACCAGCTCTCGATCGACGGGTCCTTGCTGTAAACCATTCGACGGTGCTCGAAGAAATTGCAGGAGAAAGCCGTCCTCGATGCCCCTTCGACCATCTTCTTGAACCGGGAGCGCGGGATGATCTCGGCGTGGATGTTGATGCCGTCTTCGACCAGGATGCGGAAGATGCGTTCGTCTTCGCCGTCGCTGGGGAGTCGCCGGCTGACACCGTCTGCTTCGATGATCCACAGTCCGATTGTTTCGCGCTGCCAGATGGTTTCGGTCGACAGGCTGCCGACCAGGACGACGGCAAGGACGTAGCGGTCCTCCGCCACCCGGTCGATCAACTGCTTGAGTGCGGCTTCGAATCGAGCGACTTTCGCGGCGTCGTCTTCCGGAGTCACGCGTATCTCCTTTGGCTTGGGTGCGCGGGCGCAGCGCGTGGAGTTTACCCCCAAGGCACGGCAGGTTCACGTTTAACGTGACGCGGGTTTTTAACCGGTTTTTAACCCGTGCTGACGGCGCCTGGAGCTGGCAACCTCCGAAATCCGCGGTTTTTCCGTTTCGCGCCGCCAGCACTGCTTAAAAATCGCTAAAAAAGCCGTGTCACGGGAACGGTAAAGCGCTTCTTTCCCCGCCCAACTGCCGCGCGGTAAACTCGGAGCGTGCTCTGCCGCGTTCACTCCTTCATTCTGTTCGGCATCGACGCGCTGCTGTGCGAGGTCGAGGTGGACGTGGCGGTGCATGGGCTGGAGAAGACAACCGTTGTCGGCCTTGCCCAAACCGCCGTGAAAGAGTCCATCGAGCGGGTGCATCGGGCGGTGATCAACTGCGGGTATCCGTTCACGCCGCATGCGCTGCTGATCAACCTCGCTCCCGCGGATGTGAAGAAGGAGGCGACGGCGCTCGATCTGCCGATCGCGATCGGCGTGCTCCGCGGGACCAACTGCATCAAGGGCGACCGGCACAAGGATTTTCTCGTCGCCGGGGAACTGGCGCTGGACGGCCGGGTGCGCAAGATCAAGGGCGGGCTGTCACTGGCCCTCCTGGCCAGGGAAAAACACTTCCGCGGCGTCATCCTGCCCGAGGAAAACGCCCGCGAGGCCGCCGTCGTCGAAGGAATCGAAGTCTATCCGGTCAAGACTCTTTCGCAGGCGGTTTCGTTCCTCAACGAGCTTCTCCCGCTGGAGCCGTACGAATTGGATGGGGAGCCATACCAGCAGTCGCAGCTTTCCGCGGCGCTCGACTTTGTCGACGTTCGCGGGCAGGAGGCGGTGAAGCGGGCGATCACGATCGCCTGCGCGGGCGGGCACAACATCCTGATGGTCGGCCCGCCGGGCACGGGCAAGTCGATGCTGGCGCAGCGGATGCCGGCGATCCTGCCGCCGCTTACCCGGCGCGAATCGCTGGAAACCACGCGGATTTATTCGGCGATGGGTTTGCTGCCCGACGGGATCGCATTGATGGACGAGCGGCCCGTCCGCACGCCACACCACTCCGCCACCGCGCAAGCCCTGGTGGGCGGCGGCACGATGCCCAAGCCCGGCGAAGTCTCCCTCGCCCATCACGGCATCCTCTTTCTCGACGAGCTTCCCGAGTTCAGCCGGCACGTGCTGGAAACCCTGCGCCAGCCGCTCGAGAGCGGCGAGGTCACCGTCGCCCGCGTGCACGGGTCGATCAAGTTCCCCGCCAAGTTCATGCTGGTCGCGGCCATGAACCCGACCGCCAGCGGCTACGCCTCCACCGACAACCGCGCCCGCGACAAATACCTCGCCAAGCTTTCCGGGCCGTTGCTGGATCGCATCGATCTGCACGTCGAAGTCCCCGCCGTCCCGTATCGCGAATTGACCGGCCGCCAGTCCGGCACCGACACCGCCGCCATGCGCAAGCAGGTCCTGGCCGCGCGGTCCGTCCAGGAAAAGCGTTTCCCCGACGGCACAACCAACGCCCGCATGGACAGCAGGCAGCTTCGCTCGTTCTGTGAATTGAGCGACGGGTGTCTCCTGCTGATGAAGCAGGCGATGGACGAAATGGGACTCAGCGCCCGCGCCTACGACAAGGTAAGAAGAGTCGCCCGCACGATCGCGGATCTCTCCGGCGCCGAGCGCATCGGCGAAGACCACATCGCAGAGGCGGTGCAATACCGATTACTGGATCGGAAGTTCTAAAAACGTTGATACTTCCGATGGCACTTCGAGAGTTGTTCTAACGACCGATTGCAGAAGGGAAAAAAGAGATTCCCGCGCAAAATGGGGGTTCTCCAATTTCAACACTTTCGGCGAGAATCTGAGCTTCGAAGGTGATCGATGCAATCTGAGACGGCTGCCCCTTCCGCGCGAATCCTTTTGTGCGATGACTCGCCGGTCGAGCGGCTCGCCCTGGCGCACTTCCTGCGCCGCTCGGGCTACGCGGTTGACGAGGCGGGTGATGGACAATCCGCGATCCTGCACCTGAAGAACCGCCTGGTCGATCTGATCCTGCTGGATTTGCAGATGCCGGGAGTCGACGGGTTTGACGTATTGGCTTACATGCAACAACACCGCCGGGCGCTGCCGGTCATTCTCCTGTCCGGCATGCCGCTGGATGCGATCCAGCACAAGATGCATGTGCTGCCAGAGAAGGAATTGCCGCCGTTGCTTCTCAAGCCGATCGATACCAATCAGTTGCTGGATGTGGTGGAATTGCAATTGAGCGGACAGTTACCGTGACGCGCACAGCGCCCATCGTTAGCATCGCAACGCATGGATTCATCGGCGGCGCTCATCACCGGGGCGGGACGCGGGATCGGCCGGGCGACGGCGGTCGAGCTGGCCGCCGGGGGGTATCAGCTTGTGCTGCTCGCTCGAACTGAAGTTGAATTGAAGGAAACCGCCGCCCTGGCCGGTCGCGGGCTGGTCATTCCAACGGATGTTTCCGATCCCAACGGTTTGAGCAAACCTCTCGCGTTGGCACCAATCGGCGCAATGATATAATCCAGGGTCATGGTCACTGCAGCTTCCGCTTTGGAGCGAATTTTCAGGTCAGCGCATGGCGACCTTCCCGCCGAGCTGGCCTCTTACCTGCTGAAGCTGGATTTCCCGCCGGACGATCACGCCCGATACCAGCAACTCTGCGAGATGGCTCAACGGGGGGTGCTTAGCAAGGCGGACGCCGAGGAACTGGACGCACTGCTCATCGCCAATGACGTGCTGAGCATCCTGCAATCCAAGGCGCGCGCGTCTCTGAAGCGGCACAATCCAGCGGCTTAATCTCTGCGACGCGCCTTCAATGGACAATCGGATCGAAGAGGAGTTGCGCAGGCTCGCTGGAGGTCGATGTGAGTACTGCCATCTTCCGGAGGAATTCGTCCGACTAAAACACGTCACGGATCACATCATTGCGCGCCAGCATGGCGGCGGCGACGATAAGAAAAACCTGGCGGTTTGCTGCGGCCGCTGCAACCGATCCAAAGGACCGAACATCGCTGGAATCGACCCGAAATCAGGAAAGTTGGTTCGGTTGTTCCATCCGCGCAGGCACAAGTGGTCTACCCATTTTCACTGGGATGGTCCTGTGCTGGCAGGACGAACCGCGATCGGGCGAGCGACCATCGTGGTATTGGCGATCAACGATCCGATGCGGGTGGCATTGCGAGAGTCACTGCTGCGAGAAGGATTCAGCCTCGATTGGCCAATCTCTGCACGACGCGCGGCAAAGTAATCGTTGAACGCGCAACGCGCAAAGTGGTATCCTCAACGCATGCGCACCGTCCTGCTACTCCTGGTTCTCTCGATTTCCACTTCAGTCTCCTTCGCTCAGGAGACACCGAAGGCCCCCGCCGCTGGCGTGAGCGAGGTGCGGCATCTGCTCTACGTCGCGGTCCCCGGAATCCGCGACTATTCACAGTACGGGGGACACGGGATTCTCGTGTTCGATATCGATCAGGGGCACAAATTCGTCCGCCGGATTCTCGTGCCGGCGATGGGCACCAACGCTCACACCGAAGCCGCCAAGGGAATCTGCGCCAGCAGCGCGACCGGCCGGCTCTACGTCAGCAATACCCGGTCGCTCACGTGCCTCGATCTCAGGACCAACGCCGTTGTCTGGGAAAAGACCTACGAGTCCGGCTGCGACCGCATGTCCATCTCGCCGGACGGGACCACCATTTACGAGCCGACCCTGGAAGGAAAATTCTGGCACGTGATCAGCGGGGAGGACGGCCAAGAGATCGCCCGCATCCCCACCAGCGCCGGCGCCCACAACACCATCTTCAGCCTCGACGGAAAGCACGCGTATCTGGCGGCGTTGCATTCGCCGATGCTGACGATCGCCGACGCCAAAACGCGGACGGCGCAGGGGACGGCCGGACCGTTTGCGGCGCCGATCCGCCCGTTCACCGTCAACGGCGCGGGAACGCTCTGCTATGTGAACGTCGATGGCCTGCTGGGCTTTGAAATCGGCGATCTGGTCAGCGGGAAAAAGCTCTTTCGCGTCGAGGTGCAGGGTTTCCCCACCGGCGAAACCAAGCGGCACGGCTGCCCATCGCACGGCATCGGACTCACGCCCGATGAAAAGGAGCTTTGGGTAACCGACGCCCACAACAGCCGGATTCACGTTTTCGACAACACGGTGATGCCGCCGCGGCAAACCCAGAGCATCGAGCTGCGCGACCAGCCCGGCTGGATCACCTTCAGCATCGATGGCCGATTCGCCTACCCGTCGACCGGGGAAGTGATCGACGTCGCGTCGCGGAAGATCGTCGCGACCCTCAAGGACGAGCACGGTCAGGACGTCCAGAGCGAAAAGCTGCTGGAGATCGACTTCTTCGGCGGAAAACCGATTCACGCCGGCGACCAGTTCGGCCTCGGCCGGTTGATGCCTGCTCCCGCATTGGAGAAAGCCGCAGAATAAAGAATCCAGCGCACCCGCATTTCATTCAGCATTCAGCAATGTTCTTCCCCGGCGGCGGTTTACCTTTAAAAGCGGTCGCGTTACGTTGACTGGATCATGGCCAAGCACACGATCGTACTGATTCCCGGCGACGGGATCGGGCCGGAAGTCAGCGGCGCGACCCGGCGGATCATCGAGGCGGCGGGATTGTCGGTGGAATGGGTCGAGCTTCCCGCCGGGGCATCGGCCATCGAGCAGGGGTTCGAGAACGTCCTCCCACAGCGCACGCTGGCGGCCATTGCGGCGCACAAGGTGGCGCTCAAGGGACCGGTGACGACGCCGGTCGGCAAAGGATTCACGTCTGTCAACGTGCAGCTTCGCAAGAAGCTCAATTTGTATGCCGCCGTCCGCCCCGCGCACAGCATGCCTGGCGTCAAGACGCGGTTTGAAAACGTCGACATCATCGTCATCCGCGAGAACACCGAGGGCCTTTACAGCGGTCTTGAGCAGGAAGTCGTGCCCGGCGTGGTAACGAGCCTCAAAGTCGCGACCGAGGTCGCCTGCACGCGCATCGCACGTTTTGCTTTTCGCTTCGCCACCAGAAACCAGCGGAAGAGGATCACTGTCTTCCACAAGGCCAACATCATGAAGATGTCGGACGGGCTGTTTCTGGACTGCGCCCGGCGGATCCACGAGGAGGAGTATCCGAACATTGCGTACGACGAGCTGATCATCGACGCCGGCTGCATGCGGCTCGTGCAGGACCCGTCGCGCTTCGACATCCTGCTGACAGAGAACCTGTACGGCGATCTGCTCAGCGACTTGTGCGCGGGACTGATCGGCGGGCTGGGGGTGGTTCCCGGGTGCAATTTCGGGGAAGACGCGGCGGTCTTCGAGGCCGTGCATGGCAGCGCCCCCGACATCGCCGGAAAGGGCATCGCCAATCCGCTCGCCCTGCTGATGAGCGGCGTGCTGATGCTCCGCCACATTCACGAGGGCGATATTGCGGCCAAAATCGAGCGGGCCTACACGCAGGTGCTGACCGAGGGCAGGACGTTGACCGCCGACCTGGGCGGAAAGGCCGGCACCAACGAGTTTGCCGACGCGATCATCGCGAAGTTCAAATGAACGGGTGAAGTGACATTCAGCGACCGTCCGATAAGGAGGGTAACTATTATGACCTACCCAACCCGAGCACTGGCCGCCTGGGCGGTCGCGCCGCTGGCGATGCTAATCCTGATTGGATGCGGCTCCAACCATCCGCCGGCGCCCAAGCCGGAGTTCGATCCCGGCGAGGGTGCCATTTCCGGGAAGCTGGTCGACTCCGACGACGAACCCTTCGACGTCTCGCTGGCCGGAGACAGCGGCGCAAAAGGCATCGAGATCGAGCTGCTCAGCCCCGCCCGCGGGGTCGCGGCGGCGACGTTCCCCGACAAGGAGAAGGCGACATTCATCCTCAGCCACATCAAGCCGGGACGCTATGAGCTGTCGGTTTACAGCGTGGTGACCGGCAAGCGGACGATCGCGGGGAGTGCGCAGGTGACGGTCAACCCCGAGGAGGTGACGCCCGCCACGCTGCCGCTTACGGTGACGCCGCTGAAGGATTCGCCGTAGGTTAAGCGTTGTCGGAAAGCCGTGGCTGCGAGCAGCCACGGCTTTTGGGCAGCTCACGCTGCTTCGAACGTTCCCTTGGTCAATTGGGTGCGGAAGGTTCGGCGGATGCGCATCCGCTCGAGCTCCTCGAGCATCATGCGGAATCGCGCCAGCGGCCCGGCCGCCAATGCTCTCTCGGCATCGAACTGTGCGCCGATCCGCACCAGGCTCGGCGAAATCGGGCGAGCGTAGCGGCAGAGGGCGTCCACCCGATGCTGATGTCCGCCGTACGCGACTTCGATCCGGATCGCCTGCCCGTTCTGAAGCGCCGAGAGCGGCTCGCTGGTTTCGCACAGGAAGCTGGCACCGGTCAGGCTGATGTCGCCCAGCCGGGCCTGAACACGAACCCGCCCCGCGGCGTCGGCGAGCATCGCCGTCACCACCACGTCATCGGGAATCGGCTCCCGCGACGATTCGCGGCGCTCCACAATCTGCATCCTGAACGGCCATTGAAGCCGCACGCGGCTGCCCCACCACTTGCGCTGCAACACCACGCTGTTGAAGAACACGTGTGAATTGATGGTGGCGAAGGAAACTTCGACTTCTGCTTTGGACTGAATCAACTTGTCCAGTTCCGCCGCATCCCCCTCCAGCAGCCGGCACCAGAACGATTCTTCGCCCCCGACTGCGGAATCGAGCTGGATCAGGTATCGCCCGACGTTCATGTCGGGACCATGGCAGACCATCACCTGGGTGCGATTGTGGATGGCCTCTCGAAGGACCGCAAAGCCGGTGGTCATAGTGCTCGCCCATCCCGTCCGGCCGATAAGCCGATGGCGTCCGCGCGGGGCCGCCATTGACATATCGAACCGATAAAGGCGAGGCTTAACGGGCCAGTCAACTGGGAGGGAGGGCGACGGAAGCGGGGGCATCCAGCTTTCGCTCCCGCGCCTGCCTGGCGGGCGCTGTACTTTGACGGGTCGGCTGAGTGCCGCGGGCCATGGCGATGACGCCCGTTCGCGCCAGCTCCTCAATGCCGTAGGGCCGCATCAACTCGATGAAACGCTCGAGTTTCTCTTCGCTCCCCGACAACTCGATCATCATCGTGATCGGGGAAACATCCGTCACTTTGCCCTCAAAGACTTCAACCAGACCGATAATGTCGGTGCGCTTTTCCGGAGTGGCGGTGACCGTCAGGAGCATCAGGTCGGATTCGACGTAGCTGGTCCCCCGGAAATCATGGACGCCGACCACGGGCACGAGCTTGGCAAGCTGCTTGCGCACCTGCTCGACGGTGTTGTCGTCGGCGTTCACGACGATCGTCATGCGCGAAAGGTCCGGGTTCTCGGTCCGTCCGACCACCAGCGAGTCGATGTTGAACCCGCGGGCCGCGAACATGCCGGCCACGTTCGCCAGCACACCCGGCTCGTTCATCACCAGCGCCGAAATCACGTGCCGCATAAAGAAGCTCCGTTGACAGATCGGGAGGGCGAGGCTCCTGCCGAGCCGAACCTCCCCGCGCAGGAAAGCGGCGGCTCGGCAGGAGCCTCGCCCTCCCTGTCAGTCTACGGCCTCGGATGCGGACGGCAAGAGAATGCTCGCGCCGGCCAGGTGAAACCGGATCGCCTCCTGCACGTGCAGGTCCCAGTAACCCCATTCATGCGAGCCGGTATACTCGTGGTACTCATGCGGGATGTCCAGATGCGTCAACTCCCGATGAAACCGGCGATTGGCATCGAGCAGAAAGTCCTCGGCGCCGCAATCCAGAAGCAGCCGGGGAACCAGCCCTGCAACCTGCGCCGACCGCGCCAGTGCCAGAATGTCGTGAGTCGAGCCCTCGGGGCGAATGCCGAAAACGTGGCGCATCTCCTGGGAATAGGCCCGGAGGTCTTCGCGGCCTTCCGGAAGCGACCAATCCGCCGACCCGTGCACCAGCGCGCCCGAATGGCTGTTGGCGCTGACGAAAATGTCCGGGTAGCGAAACGCGGCCCGCAACGCCCCGTACCCGCCCATGGATAGTCCGCCGATGTGCCGCGCCTCGCGGCGGGCGTCCGCGGGGAAATTTCGCTCGACGAAGCGGACGACTTCCTCTCCGATGTACCGCCCATACGCCGGCCCGGCGTCGTTGTCCGTGTACCACCCCCGAAACCCGTCCGGCATGACCACGATCAGCGGTAAATCCTTCACATACCACTCGATGCGCGTCCGACGAACCCAGGTCGTGTGATCGTCGGACAGTCCGTGCAGCAGATAAAAGGTATGAAACGGCCCGCTCCCCACGTCGGGCAAAATCACGCTCATCGAGAGCTTCAGCTTCAGAACCTCGCTCTGCCAATGAACTTCACAAAGCGACATGAATCCTTCCCTGTTGACGCCGACTTCGACGGCCTTATCTCATCTGCCGCCGGAACTGTCCATCAGGATAGGCTCATGTCGCTTCGCTTGCATTCCAAGCAGGATTCGACTAGCTTCCCGATCTGCTCCGGATTGCCGCGGGTGCGGCACCGGCCCTAAAATGACCGACTCGCTGGCTGCCAAATGGTTTGGCGGCTGGGGGTTTGGTGTCTGGGAGTTGGTTTAAGATGTCCGTTACCGTAGAAGAAAAAAAGCAGATCGTCAGCGATTATAAAACCCACGATAATGACACCGGCTCGCCGGAAGTTCAGATTGCCTTGCTGACCAGGCGAATTACCGAGTTGACCGAGCACCTCAAGGCGCACAAGAAGGACCACTCCTCGCGCCGCGGGTTGCTCAAGATGGTCGGCCGGCGAAATAACCTGTTGAAATATCTGACGCGCGAGGATCGAACGCGATACCAGCAGATCATCAAGCGTCTTGGATTGAGAAAGTAGTACTTGGCACGGGCGTCGGCCCGTGCCGTTTTGTTTCAAAGCGCCCCGCCAAGCATTCGGCTCCCGCGGCTTTCCAGCGGGGCGCACCGTTAAGGCCGCTCATCGCGATGCCAACCGGATACAACAGAGGCTGAGGGATCAGGGCTCCCGGGCCTGCCCAATAGGGCTCAGGCCCCGGAATCCTCACCCCTCACCCTGCCGTATCCCGCATCCAGCGAAACACGGCCGCGATTAGTTTTCATCGCCGGGGCCGCTAAAGGATATTGTTCCATGCAATCTATTCGAGTTGAACGCCAGATCGGCGGGCGCACGCTCTCCATCGAGACCGGGACGCTGGCGAAGCTGGCGGACGGCGCTGTCAGCGTGCAGTACGCCGACACCGTCGTGTTCGGCGCCGTCGTCCGAGCCGCCCCCCGCGAAGGAATCGATTTCTTCCCGCTTCAGGTGGATTACCGCGAGCGCCGCGCCGCCGCGGGCAAATTCCCCGGCGGGTTCATGAAGCGCGAAGGCCGGCCCACCACCAAGGAAATCCTGACCGCCCGCCTGGTCGACCGACCGCTGCGGCCGCTGTTTCCCAAGGGCTTCATGGACGAGGTGCAGATTCACCTGAACGTGCTCGCCGCCGATCAGCAGAACGACCCCGACGTGCTCTCCGGCATCGCCGCCAGCGCCGCCGTCGGCATCAGCGATATCCCCTTCACCCACCCCACCGCCCACGTTCGCGTCGGGCGGATCAATGGCGAGCTGGTCCTCAATCCGACCACCGAACAGCTCGAATACAGCGATTTCGATCTGGTCGTCGCCGGCACCAGGCACTATGTCAACATGATCGAAGTCGGCAGCCGCGAAGTGAAGGAAGACGACATGGCCGACGCCATCGAGTTCGGCCACAAGGCCGTCGTCGAAATCGTCGGCATGATCGAGGAACTCCAGCAGAAGGCCGGCAAGCCCAAGGTCGGCGACATCAAGCAGCCTGATCCCGGCTTCGTCGACGCCATCCGCGCCCGCGTCACCGACAAAATCCGCGAAGTCAAAGGCAAGCCCGGCAAGCACGATCGCGCCGACGCCATCTCCCAGATCCTCAGCGATTTGCTGGCGGAAATGGCCCCGCCGGTCACCGATCCCAACGCCAGCTATCCGCAGATCCTCGCCACCCGCGAGAAGCAGAAGCAGATTCGCAATGTCTTCGTCGAAGTCGAAGAGCAGGTGACGCGCGAGGCGATCCTGGCCGGCGTCCGCCCCGACGGCCGCGACTACAAAACCATTCGGTCCATTTCCAGTTCGGTTGGCGTGCTCCCCCGCGTTCACGGCTCGGCCATTTTCACCCGCGGCGAAACCCAGGCCATGTGCACCGTCACCCTCGGCACCAGCTCCGACGAGCAGCTCGTCGACGGCCTCATCGAGGAGTACAGCCAGAAGTTCATGCTCCACTACAACTTCCCCAGCTACAGCGTGGGTGAAGTGCGGCCGATTCGAGGTCCGGGCCGTCGCGAGATCGGCCACGGAGCGCTTGCCGAGCGGAGCCTGGTCGCGGTGCTGCCCGGCGTCGAGCAGTTCCCCTACACCGTTCGCGTCATCAGCGACATTCTCGAGAGCAACGGCTCCAGCTCGATGGCCTCAAGCTGCGGCGGAACGCTCGCCCTTATGGACGCCGGCGTGCCAATCACACGCCCCGTCGCCGGCATCTCGATCGGCCTCGTGAAGGAGGGTGACAAGCAGGCCCTGCTCACCGACATCATCGGCGAGGAAGATCACTTCGGCGACATGGACTTCAAAGTCTGCGGCACGCGCGAAGGCATCACCGCCATCCAGCTCGATATCAAGACCGAGGGCATCGACCACGCCATTATTCGCCAGACGCTGCACCGCGCGAAGGAAGCGCGCCTCGTGATCCTCGACAAGATGGCCGAGACGCTTGCCGAGCCGCGGCCGGAAATCAGCAAGTGGGCGCCGCGCCTGCTCACCGTCAAGATCGATCCGCAGAAGATCGGCAAGCTCATCGGCCCCGGCGGCAAGACCATCAAGGCCATTCAGGAAGAAACCGGCGCCCAGATCGACATCGAGGACGACGGCACGGTTTACATCAGCGCGGTCGACGGCGCGGCCGCCGAGAAATGCCGCGACATCGTCGAGGCCATGACCGCCGAGGTGAAGATCGGAAAGATCTACAACGGGAAGGTTGTCAGCATCAAGGATTTCGGCGCGTTCGTCGAAATCGCACCCGAGACCGATGGACTGGTCCATGTCAGCGAGCTATCCAACCACTACGTCGACCGTGTCACCGACATCGTCAACGTCGGCGACGACGTGCAAGTCAAGGTGATCCTCATCGACGACCAGGGCCGCATCAAGCTGTCTCGCAAGGCCGCCCTCAAGGAACTCGGCATCGAAGAACCCGAGCCGGTCGGCGCCGCGGCGGGAGACGATCGTGGTGATGAGCGCGATCAGCATCGCGGCGAGGGCGATCGCGGTCCCCGCAGCGGTGGCGATCGCGGTCACGGCGGCGACCGCGGTCGCGGCGACCGCGGACCCCGCGGACAGGGCGGTCGCGGTGGTGGCGGTGGTGGCGGTGGTGGCGGTCATCGCGGTGGCGGTGGCGGCGGAGGCCATCGCGGCGGACCGCGCCACGATTAACGTAGCACATTGTCGTGCAGGCTTTCCAGTGCCGCCGGTGCCCTCACCGGCGGTCTTTACGCGCGGGCGCGCTGCGGATTCCGCCGGTGAGGGCACCGGCGACACTTGATTGCCACGTCCATCTGCTCAACTTACTCGGAACAAACATGCCCACAACCCCCACCGACCTCTGCGAGCTCGGCCAGGAACAGTTGATGCGGATGGAATACCTCCATGCCGAGGAAACGCTCGCCCGCGCCGAACAGGAAGCTTTCGCCCAGCGCGACTGGGACTTGCTCGCCCGACTCTACATGCCCCTCCAGGAAGCCCGCCGGCAGCGCCGCCAGCGCTGCGGCGAGGGCATCGTCTGCCTCGATCTCCTGGCCACCGGCCCAACCGACAATCTCGACCCGCGCCACATTCTCGGCCATTACCCGCACGGCCAACTGCTCGTCGCCGGCTGGGGCTCCATCGAGCCGGCGATCCGCCTGCGCGAAATGGCCGATGAATTGGAGCTCTACGTCGAAACGTTCCTTGCCGCCGTCTATCCGACGCAGGATTCGCGCGCCGTCGTGATCGCGCCGCTTCCGCAAGCACAACTTCCCGCGCCGGCGCCGCGCGCGTTGGA
>DATHPP010000336.1:0-2414 GCA_035483795.1 Tepidisphaeraceae bacterium
CCCCCGAACCGGCCCTGCGATGGGGTCTCATACTAGGATGCGGATCCAGCCGCAATTCGTTTAGCGGAGCGCGTAAGCACGGCTTGCAATTCAGGAAAAGGCCTCGGATACTTACGCGCCGGCCAGCCGTAGGGCCGGACCCAAGATTTTGGCGGAGTAGCTCAGTTGGTTAGAGCAGCGGATCCATAATCCGCGTGTCGGGGGTTCAAGTCCCTCCTCCGCTACTTGCCAAGACCCACCGTAGTGGTGTGTCCACACCAATTTAGTGGGTGGCACTGGCGGCTTGTCCCACAACTGTCCGGTTAATCACGGTCTGTCACGACGCAAATACGCATGAATTCTGAGTTTCATCGTCGATTCAGGGCGCGCACGACTTCAGCTGCGATGGCCTTCGAGACCATCCTTTCTGCTGATTCCAGCAGGAAGGAGGCGGGTCATGTACGAGGGCCAGATGGTGTTTCCGCAGCTGCTCGAGTTTCTCCCCCGGCGGATTTTCGATTCGTGCGTGGGACGATATCAAGGACATCGGCGGATCCGAGGCTTCTCGTGTCGCGATCAGTTTCTGGCAATGGCGTTCGCGCAGCTGACTGGACGCGAGAGCCTTCGCGATCTGGAGATCTGTCTGCGGGCCGTGAGCGACAAGCTCTACCATGCCGGGTTTCGCGGGGCGATCGCGCGCAGCACTCTGGCCGACGCCAACCGAACGCGCGACTGGCAAATCTATCGCGACCTGGGGCTGGCTCTCATCGAGCGGGCGCGGCCCTTGTATGCGGCCGACGATCTCGGCATCGAGCTGAAGCACACGGCCTATGCGCTCGACGCGACGGTGATCGAGCTGTGTCTGAAGCTGTTTCCGTGGGCCCACTCGCAGAGGCAAAAGGCCGCCATCAAACTCCACACGCTGTTGGACCTTCGGGGAAACATTCCCTGTTTTCTGCGGGTTTCCAGCACAAAAACACGGGACTGCGCTCTGCTGGACGATCTTCCGATCGAAGCCGGCTCGTTCTATCTGATGGACCGGGATTACAACGACTATCGACGGCTGCATCGCATCCACCGCGCAGGGGCCTTCTTTTTGGTGCGCGCCAAGTGCAACCTGGCGGTCCGTCGGCAGGCCTCGCGTGTGGTGGACCGCTCGACGGGACTGCGCAGCGACCAGACGGTGCTTCTCAAGGATCACCGCACGCGACGCAAGTATCCCGATCGATTGCGTCGGATCCGGTACTTGAACCTGGAGACCGGCCGCCGGTTGACCTTCGTCACCAATCACTTCGAACTTCCCGCAGGGACCGTCGCCGAACTGTATCGGCGACGCTGGGGAATCGAACTGTTCTTCAAATGGGTCAAGCAACATCTGCGGATCAAGCACTTCTTGGGGAACACACCCAATGCCGTGAAGACGCAACTCTGGATCGCGGTGAGTACCTACGTGCTAGTGGCGATCATGAAACGGGAACTCCAGATCAAGCGCAGCCTTTACGAAATCTTGCAGATTCTGAGTGTCACCCTTTTCGAGAAAACCCCTTTAGTTAAAGCGTTAAACGAGCAGGCCATTCCAAACCCGGCAACCACTTGTCATAACCAACTGTGTCTCTTCGACTTTTAACCGGACAGTTGTGGGACAAGCCGCCAGTGCCACCGGAGGTTTCATTTCACCCGGTCGCGGTTCTGACGATACCAGTCGTAGGTTTGCCGCAAACCCGTTTCGAGGTCGATGCTGGCTTTCCAGCCTAGCTCGTTGATGCGACGTACGTCGAGCCGCTTCAGGAGCGTTCCATCCGGCCGCGAGGTGTCGAAGACGAAATCGCCCTCATAGCCGACGACCTTGGCGATTAACTGGGCGAGATCGCAGATCGCAATGTCTGTACCCGTGCCGACGTTGATGTGCTCGTCTGCGGAGTAGTGCGTCATCAAGTGCACGAGCGCGTCGGCACAGTCATCCACGTGCAGAAACTCGCGTCGCGGACGGCCCGTGCCCCAGATCGTCACGGTCGAGGCGCCGCGCCGTTTGGCGTCGTCGATTTTTCGCAAGAGCGCGGGAACGACGTGGCTCGATTCGAGGTCAAAATTGTCACCCGGACCGTGGAGGTTCGTCGGCATCGCGGCGATGAAGTCGGCGCTGTACTGGCGGCGATAGCTTTCACAGAGCATCAGACCGGAAATCTTGGCGATCGCGTAAGCCTTGTTCGTCGGTTCAAGCGGCCCGGTGAGGAGGGCATTTTCCGAGATGGGCTGCTGCGCCTCTTTGGGATAAATGCAGGACGATCCGAGCGCGAGCAGTTTCCTCACGCCACAGCGCCATGCCGCATCGATCACATTTGCCTGGATCAGCAGGTTGTGGTAGAGGAATTCGGCCGGGTGGGTGTCGTTGGCGAGGATTCCCCCGACCCTGGCCGCGGCCAGAAAGATCGCGT
>DATHPP010000337.1:0-2297 GCA_035483795.1 Tepidisphaeraceae bacterium
TGGGCCGATTTCGTGACCGGCAAGACCAGCGCCAACGTAGTGCCGTTCAGGGCGGCGGCCGGTGAGTGAGCCACAGCGGGCGATCTCGATTCGCCAGCCTTGGGCGTGGGCCGTCATCCATGTTGGGAAGGATTGCGAGAACCGTTCCGCGACCGCGCCGCGCCAGTTCAAGTCCGCCGTCGGCCAACGGGTGCTGATCCACGCCAGCAGCCATCGCCTGAACTGGGCGGACATGGCTGCGGCCGTCACCTGCCTGAAAGAGCGCGGCGTCGCCTGCCCAAGCCGGTCCGATTTGATGTACGGCGGCGTCATCGGCTCAGTGCTGGTCACCGGCATCGTCACCCGGCATTGCAGCCCGTGGTTCCGTGGGCCTTATGCGCTGGTGTTCGCCGACCCGCGACCGGAACCGTTCATGCCGGTGCGCGGACAGGTCGGACTATTTCGGGTCCAGTCGCCATGATCAGGATCGCCATTACCGTCGAGGCGTTCGAGGCGATAGCTCGGACGCTCCCGCTCGGCAGCGTCGGCTACGAGAACAAGACCAACGAGCGCGGGGAAAAGCTCATCTGGCTCGACCACGCCGTCGTCGCCCGTCTGAGGGCCATGCGCGGACCGGGTGAGAGCTACAGCGACGTGATTTTGCGGATCGCGAGGGAGGGCGCAACGCCTTGACCGCTCAATGGCTCAACACGATTGGCCTTGTGCTCGGCATGGTGGGCGTTGGAATCCTCTTCAAATGGGGACCGCCGCAGCCGGATTTCATTGAGGGGGTCGGCCGGAGGCTGCAATCAAGCACCGTTTTGAAAGACGGCAGAAAGGTCTCCGACATTGAGGAGGACGTGAGGCGTCTTAAGCGGAGGCACAAGGTCATGTCCCGCGTCGGTCTGGGCCTGATTGGCGTCGGCTTCTTCGCTCAGCTTGTCGCGGTGTGGCGCTGACCATGCGCATCGCGATCATCGCCGCCGCCGTGCTTGTCCAGAGCACCGCTGCTCTGGACGCCCAGCCGCTCACCTGCTCGACGTGGCAACAGATCACCACATGCCAGGGGCCGGGCGGCTACCGCTCGACCGAATGGGATCGCGACGGGATGACGATCGGCCAGGACAACCAGGGCGACCGCTGGACGACATCGCGCTGGCGGGACATCGAGACGACGACCGTCGAGCAGCCCCGCGCCCGCTAGGGTCTGAAATGGATGCGGGGCGGGAATAAACTTTCCGGGCGTCAAGAAAGTTTCGCCGGATGCGCGCTGGGCAACCCCTGCGGCCCCAAGGACGGTTTTCGATGGCTTTGGGCTACTACCCCCAGCGGGCGACCCCGTCGCGGCCCGTTTTTCCGCCCGATTTTGGATTCCCTTTCGGGAGTGCGCGAGACGAATGGCTTGTCCAGAGATGCGCTAGGAGGGGGAAGGGCCACCTCAGTTGGCGGCCCTGGGAGAAATGCTTTATGCAGGTATCAGAACGGTGATCCGGTGGATCCCGACTTCCTTGCTTATGTTCGTGGCATGGTCCGTTTTGCCTTTGCCGCAGGTATAGTACTCACCTTTCTTAACGTTAAATTCCTTGTCGGGGTTCGTCTTCTTAATGGTGAACTCACCGGAGGTGATAAAACAGACCATGTCATTGTCCATGACGGATTCTTTGTCGGCAGCCCCAGGTTGGAATACTACATCGAGTACTAGAACACTTTTGATGCCTGTCATATCCGAGCCCCACTTGCCTACTTCCACTAGGCGAACGCCGGGGGCAATTTCCTTTCCGTCATTTGGGCCATATGTCGGGACGATTTCTGCGGCTCCCGCGGGCGTCGCCAAAGCGAATAGAGGCATAGCGGCGGCTGTCGCTAGGCCGATCGTCAATGCAGACCGACGATTGATCTCTTCCATGGGGTTTCCCTCCTAGTCGAAACGTGCGCGGATGCGTACTAAAGAGACTCGGTGCTTGGGATGCCCTGATGCGAGAGGCTGAAGCAGAGACTAAGCCCTCCAAACCACGAAGCCGTTGCGACGTGAATACGCGGCGAATCCAAGCCCAACGAACCCGATAAGCATCATCGCCCAGGTGGAAGGTTCTGGCACCAACACGCCGTCGAAGCTCGTGTCAACGCCAGCAAAGAAGGGAAGGCCATCCGTCGTGGACGCGTGAAAAATGTCGGTAAAGAGACCATCCCTTGGGATCAAACCGCCCGATAGCGTGATGGTTTTGCCGCCGTCCGATACGACAATGGAGGAGAAGATGTCGGACAGCCCAATTTTGCCATCGCCATCGGCGTCACCAAAGAAGGCGTCGACATTCGGA
>DATHPP010000338.1:0-2203 GCA_035483795.1 Tepidisphaeraceae bacterium
GGCCCAGGCTGCCTATGACGCTGCCGCACAGGCCGATCCGAAGTCAGCGGGGATCCGCTACGGCAACGAGGCGATCATCATGGATCGCGTCGGTAACATTGACGCCACCGTAGCCGCCGCCGACAAGGCCATTGCGGCCGACCCCTCGAAACCCATCCCCTACTACCTGAAGGGCAAGGCGCTCATCAACAAGGCCACCGTCGATCCCAAGACCAACAAGATCGTCGCCCCGCCGGGATGCGCCGAAGCCTACCAGAAGTACCTTGAACTGGCGCCCGACGGTCCGTTCGCCGCCGACGCCAAGTCGGTTCTCACCGAAATGGGAACCACCGTAAAGAGCACCTACAAGGCCGGAAAGAAGTCCTAGCTAAACCCTGAACCTCAAAGGCGTCGTCCTCGGGCGACGCCTTTTCCATTTCGCTACAATCCAGCCTGTGGAAGCCTCATCGCCCTCAATCGTCCTGAGCTACCCGGACGCTGCGCGCACCATCCGCCAACACGCAGCCTCACTCAGCGCGAAGACTCGCCGCACCGAATCCGTAGACCTCCTGGGCAGCCTCGGCCGCACGCTTGCCGCGCCCGTCATTGCCGACCGCGACCAGCCGCCCTTTCCGCGTTCTACACGCGATGGTTTCGCTTGCCGCGCCGAGGATCTCGCGTCGCCCGTCCTCGTAGTCGGCCAGCTCCGCGCGGGAGAAGTCTGGACCGGTCCTGCTCTCGAAGCCAGCCAGGCCATCGAAATCATGACCGGCGCACCTGTCCCCGCGGGAGCCGACTGCGTCCTCATGGTTGAGCACGCGACAACTGACGGGTCTCACATCCGGACGGACCGGCAACTGGCCGTGGGCGAAAACATCGTGCCCGCCGGCTCAGAGGCACGTTCCGGAGCCACGCTAATTCCCGCCGGCACACGCATCGCCCCCCAGCACATCGCCGCAGCCGCCGCATGCGGATACGCCAATCTGACGGTCTACTCCCGTCGCCGCGTCGCCATTCTGGCCACCGGAGACGAACTGGTTACGATCGACTCCGCGCCGCTGACCCACCAGATTCGTAACTCGAACAGTTACTCACTCGCCGCCCAGATCCTCGTTCACGGCGGACAACCCGTGCTCTTCCCCATCGTCCGCGACAATCTGGCCGCAATTGAAGATGCCATTGAACAGGCCCTCGATTCCGATTTGCTGATCCTCTCCGGAGGAGTCTCCATGGGCAAATACGATTTCGTCGAGCAGGCGCTGCTAAACCTGCGCGCCGAGTCCTTCTTCACCGGTGTCCGCATCCAGCCTGGCCGTCCCGCAGTCTTCGGGCGACTGCCCGCGGCATCGACTCAGGGGCATCGCTACTTCTTCGGACTTCCCGGCAATCCCGTCTCCACACTGGTCACGTTTGCGCTCTTTGCCGCGCCGCTTCTCTCCGCGCTCTCCGGTCAGCCCGGCGTTGAGATTGGGCCCCGATTCGCTCAGGCCAGCCTGGCAACCGACCTCAGCGGAAAGCGCGGCCTCACCCGCTTTCTCCCGGCACACCTTGAAAGCGACGCCGGCCATGCCGCAGTGCACCCCATACCCTGGCAGGGCTCTGGCGATCAGACCGCCGCAGCGCGCACCAATTGCTTTCTCGTTGTTCCAGAAGACACCGGTGATCTAGCCCATGGCAGTGCGGTTCGCATCCTTCTCCTGTGAATACTCGGACTGACGGCTGATCCCTCTTCCCTGTACCCTGCCTTTATGAGCAAGCTTTCCCACTACAACAACGAAGGCCAGGCGCGCATGGTCGACGTCAGCGACAAACCGGCGACCCGCCGCGAAGCGCATGCTTACGCCTTCGTCGCACTCTTTGGCGAAGTCCTCAAGACCCTGCCGCAGAACCCCAAAGGCAATCCGCTCGAAGTGGCACGCATCGCCGGAATCCAGGCCGCCAAGCGCACCGCTGACCTCATTCCCATGTGCCACCCGCTCCCACTGACTTTTGTCGATGTTCAGACCGGAATCGTGGACGAAGGCATCGAGATTCGCGCCACCGCAGCCACCACCGCAGGCACTGGCGTCGAGATGGAAGCACTGACTGCTGCATCCATCGCCGCTCTTACCATCTATGACATGTGCAAGGCGCTCGACAAGAGCATCACCATCCGCGAAATTCGACTCGAGCGCAAAACCGGCGGCAAAAACGGCGACTACGTCAGGACCGGCCATTAGGCATC
>DATHPP010000339.1:0-9244 GCA_035483795.1 Tepidisphaeraceae bacterium
GTTGACCCGATGTAGAATTTCCCCGTCGGATTGGGGGGTAGGTAGGGGAAGAATAAAAAACTCGGCAGGTAGGACTCGAACCTACAACCAGCCGGTTAACAGCCGGCTGCTCTACCATTGAGCTACTGCCGAAATTTCTACTGTCGGGCAACTCCGGTTAATCCCGACCTGTCGGGACTCCACCATTGAGCTACGCCGAAATTTCTACTGTCGGGCAACTCCGGTTAATCCCGACCTGTCGGGACTCCACCATTGAGCTACTGCCGAAATTTCTACTGTCGGGTAACTCCGGTTAATCCCGACCGGTCGGGACTCGACCATTGAGCTACTGCCGAAGATAGACAAATCTCCCGCTCTCGGACGGCAATTATATCACGCCCGCGACCGCCCGTCGGCAGGCGTTCGCCAGGGCCGGAGAATTTATCGGCTCCGGGAGGGGTGTCAAGTTAGCAACTTCGCATCAACCCGATGGCCCTGCCCGATGGCCATGGGGTCGCGATTCGAGGTCGGCTCAGCCTGGTGTGCAACCCCGCCGGCACGTTGGTGTATTGATCGTCATGCCCCAGACGCAGCTTCCGATCCTCCTGGTTCTGGTGATCTCGATGGCCGCCGGCTCGCTTCGCGCCGACGACTATTTTCCCCCGCCCGACAGCGCCGGCGGCTGGCGCACCGCCGCCGACGCCCAGCAGGCCCGCGATCTGGCCGGCATGAATCTCCACAAACTCGACCAGGCCTTCGACTTCACCCAACGCTGCTCCCAGAACGGCGGCCTGCTGGTCGTCCATCACGGATATCTGGTCTACGAAAAATACTTCGGCCGGGCCCACCGCAACGCCAACCCCGATATGGCCTCCACCGGCAAGGCCTACACGAGCATCGCTTGCGGGATCATGCTCCGCGAATTCCACGATAAGATCCCCGAAGGCCTGGACACCCAAGTCTTCACCGAAAAATATCTGCCCGAAGCTTTTCCGCTGGACGACCCGCGCAAGGCCAACATCACGCTCGGCCAGCTCCTGTGTATGACCGCCGGCTACAACGGCGAGGGCCAGTCGCCGGTCGGCATCGTGCACGGCAAAGCCAGGCAAATGCCACCCGCACCCGGTCAAAACATCCACGACCTGGACATGTCCTCGATCCGCACCCGGCTATGGACCGATCCCGGCGCCGGCTATTCCTACTCCTCGCCCTCGCCCCACGTCGCATCGATCGTGCTCCGCCATGTCACCGGAATGGAATTGCAGGACTACATCAACGAGCATCTGGCCAAACCGATGGGCTGGGGTGCGTGGGGCTATTGCCTGCATCGCGGCAATTTCGACATGCCGCACGCCAACGGCGCCGGCAGCATCGCCGTGCATGCCACGGATGCGCTTCGGTTCGGCTATTGCCTGTTGCATCAGGGCAAGTGGGGCGACAAACAATTGGTTCCCGCGGATTACATCGCCCTGTGCAACCAGCCGTCGCCCTACAACCCGCACTGCCCGTTCAGCCTTCAGTTCGAGAACAACTCCGACGGCCACGTCGCCGGCGCTCCGCACGATGCGTTCTACAAATCCGGCGCGGGCGGCTTCGGCATCTTCGTCGTGCCGTCGCTGGACCTGGTGATCTACAAGCTCGGCGGCCGCGACAATCAGTACGACCCCTCGCTGACCGGCATCCCGCAGCCCTTCGATTACGACGGCTCGCGCGACCACTGGCAGCCGATCCCGCGGACCCCGTTCAATGAAGGCAGCATGGGCGGCGACGACGGTCTCCGCCGGGTGCTGGAAATGGTCAGCGCCGCGGTCACGGACTGAGCCAACCCGTTTCAAAATGGCACTTTTGGCCGATTTTGGCACAAAAAATGGCACTGGCAAGAGTGCCATTTGTAATAATATTGCCCAAATATAATAATCTTGCCAAATCACGAAAAATTTTGTTTTCTATGCAATAAAGCGGTCGGTTCGGGAATAGTAAGGGCGTGGCAATGTGAACATGTCCCTAACCGATTTCTTTTTTAGGAGCCCTCCTATGCCAGATGTCACACCCTCCGATGTGACGCCGTCCGTTTCCGATTTATCCGCCGTGCCGGCTTCCGATGCCACGGCACCGCCCGCCGTCCTCGGGCCGACAACCGAGACCGCCGAGTGCCCGCCCGCGCCGCCGGTCGAATCCGCACCAGAGTCGGCGTCAGGCCAGCCCGCACCGCAGGCCGATGCAACCTCTGCGGAACAGGCGCTGGGGGACCATCCGCAAGTCCCGTCGGCAACCGCGAGTCAACTTGCGCCGCAGACGGCACTGTCGATCTCCCCGCCCCTGGCGGTCGACGACCTGTGCGCCGAACTCAAGCCCGACCAGATCAAGGCGATGCGCCACATCATCTCGGGCCTCACCATTCCCGAGGCGGCGGTTGCCGCCGGCGTCCCCCGCCGCACTTTGTATCGCTGGTGCAACGAAGACCCCCGGTTTGCCGCCGCCTTGAACCTGTGGAAGCACGAGCAGCTCGATTCCGCGCAAACCCAGGCGCTGGGCGCTGTCGCGCCCGCCCTGCGGACGATCATCGCCGCCATCGAGAACGGCAACCTCCCCGCGTCGATACAACTCGTCCGCGCTCTGGGCGTGCTCGCCCCCGTCCAGCCCGGCGAGACCGATCCCAATCGCATCCGCCGCAAGCGCCGGCTCGCCGGCTACCGCAAGGAGAAGAAGCTTGCCGAGGCGGAATATAAGCACGAGGTCAACCATCTGTATCGCGTCGACAGCGTCTTGGCCTGGGACGAGCGGCTCGGCGAGGAACTGGCCGAGCGCGATTGCTTCACCGAACGCGATGAAAACCTCTGGCGCAGATACGAGCTGACGCTGCACCTGACCGAGGAAGAATGCCACGAGATCCGCGAGCGCAAGCCCGCCGGCCCGCCCAGGTGCCTGCGTCCGTCGGCCGCCGAGGCCCTGGCCGCCAACGAGCGTTTCTCCGCCCGTGCCGGCTGGAACGTCGCCGACCACGCCAATAGCTTCCTCGACCGCGGCCGCCTCGCCGCCCAAGCCGCCAAAGGCCGGGAAGAGGCCCTCAAGGTCTTCGAAATCCTCCGCGCCCGAAACCCCCGTCGCGAAGAAGCACCGGTGGAGTAACACCGGAGCGAGCCGCCCCACGCGGGGCGGCTTTTTTCGTGGCACGGGTTTCCAACCGGCTTCCAACTCGTGCGTCGGTGACGTCGTTCAACCGGCGCCGGTCTCGGTGTGGGAAAAGCAACATGCCTCGCCGAATCGCTGGGTGAGTGGACCACCGACTTTTCCGCATCGAAAATAGGAAGCGGAAAACCTCACGCAGAGGCGCTAAGACGCAGAGAAGATGGTGAAGTCAATTCGGCGTCGCCGGCTTACCTCTGCGCCTTTGCGTCCCGCGTGAGATCTGAGTGGCCCGCCAAACGTCCAGGGAGTTGCCTGCGGCAAACCCCTCCGCGTCCTCCGTGGTGAACCGCATTTCGCCCGGGCTCCGCCCTTCGTGACGCCAGGATCGCGCGTGGGCCTCGACGTGCATCAAAGGCTTGCGTGCGCTAATATGGGCCACATGCCCCCGACTCACAGTCGCCGCGCTGTTGCGATCTTTGTTGGGTTCACCGTCGCCTTCAGCTCGATTTTTTATGTTCTGATTGCCAAATCGGGTCATTCCGGCGGGCCGCTGGTGAGTTACGTGGGTTGTCTGATGTGGTGCCCGGGGCTGGCGGCGCTGGTCACCTGCAAGTGCCTGGGTCGCGACCTTTCCACCCTCGGTTGGAAGTGGGGAAATAGCAGATATCAGATCGCCTGCTACCTGATCCCGCTGGGATATGGAACGGTCAGCTACCTGTTCGTCTGGCTGAGCGGGTTCGGCGGCTTTTACAACAAGCCATTCGTGGACCTTGTCTCGAAGAACCTGGGGCTGGGGCCGATGCCTGCCTGGCTCGCCATCGCCCTTTACTTTTTTTTCACTGCCACGATCGACGTCATCATGGACCTTCCGACTGTCCTTGGCGAAGAAATCGGCTGGCGCGGCTTCCTGGTGCCGGAGCTTGCCAAACGGCACGGCTTTGCCGCGACCGCAATCATTTCCGGGCTCATTTGGGCGCTGTGGCACTATCCGCTTCTGCTGCTCGGCGATTACCATCCGGATACGCCGGTCTGGTTCTATCTTCCGGTATTCACGCTGCTGGTGCCGGTCATCAATTTTGTCTGGACGTGGATGCGTCTCAAGTCCGGCAGTCTCTGGCCTTGTGTCATCCTGCACGCCGCACACAACACGTTTATCCAGCGGTTTTTTGAACCACTGACCGTGTACAACAAAAGAACGCCCTACGTGGCGAGTGAATTTGGCCTGGCTCTTGGTGTGATGGCCATCGTCCTCGCCGTGTATTTCTGGAACAGACGCGATGAGGTCGAGGCTCCTACGGCGAACGTGGCAGTCGCGGCGCTGGCATAAGCGAAGTGGAGCGCTGCGCGGATCGCGCATCGCTTCAGCCATGAGCCCGGGCATGAAGAGCCGACCAGGGGCACGTGATACAGGCGGGCCAGCTTTCCTTCCTTAGTCGTCGGCTTCACCGCGGAGGGACGCGGGGGGACGCGGAGGTGCCACCCGCTTGAGGCCGTCTTTGAGGTGAAGCGCGCTTTGCAGCAGCCCTGCCCAAGCGCCGAATGCATCTCCATGGCGGCGTCGAGGATTTGAGCGCTGATCTGGTTGATGCCCCTCATCCGCAATCCTCCGCGATCCTCCGCGGCCTCCGCGGTTTGCTTTTTTGAGCCTGAGCTGATCCCGAAAAACGCCTGCGTGGATTGCGGCGGACCCGACTGCCCGATCCTGCCTACCCCGCCCGACGTGATTTCTCAATAGCCGGCCGATAATGACGCTTTTGCGATATGGCAACGGCGCCCGTCCCCGGTTACTACACACACGCTTTCACGATCTTGTCCATCAGGTTTCGGAGGTTTGCGTGAACCGTAAGGTCTGCCTGGCGTTGCTCGTGTCTGTCGTCCTGAGTGTCGGCGCGGTCGTCTGGGCCCGGAGCGGGCAAGACGCCCACGAGGCGAAGCCCGCCGGGCCGCGGCGGGTCAAGGTGCTATTTCTTGGCGACAACGGCCATCACGAGCCGCTGGAGCGCTGCCGCGATGTCTACTCGGTGCTGGGAAAGCGGGGGATCGATATCACCTACACCGACGATCTGGGCGATCTCAATTCCGACACGCTCGGCCGATACGATGTCCTGCTGCTGTATGCCAACTGGACGACGATTTCACCGACGCAGGAAAAAGCGCTTCTCGACTTTGTCGAGAGCGGCCACGGCCTGGCGGCGATCCACTGCGCCTCCTACTGCTTCCTCAACTCGCCCAGGATCACCGCGCTGATCGGCGCCCGGTTCAAAAGTCACAATACCGGCACGTTCAAGGAGACGATCGTCGAGCCGGACCATCCGATCGAAAAGGGGCTGAATCCAATCGAAAGCTGGGATGAGACGTACGTGCACGAGATGCACAACGAGAAAGACCGGCAGGTGCTCGCGTATCGCGTGCAGGGCGACCATCGCGAGCCGTATACCTGGACGCGCACGCAGGGCAGGGGCCGGGTTTTCTATACGGCGTGGGGGCACGACGGGCGGACGTGGACCAATGCGGATTTCGATGCACTGCTGGAACGCGGCATTCGCTGGGCGGCGGGGGAGTGGGCGCTGGCGCTCCAGCCCAAGCTGACGCCCTTCACTTATGTCGAGGCGAAAATTCCCAACTACGTTCCCGGCGCCAGGTGGGGCACGACGGCAGCGCCGCTCACGCAGATGCAGGAGCCGGTAAGCCCGCCGGAATCGATGAAGCACATGGTGGTGCCGCCGGGCTTTGAATTGAAGCTGGTAACGAGCGAGCCGGACGTGAAAAAGCCGATCAGCATGGCGTTCGACGAGCGCGGCCGGCTGTGGATCGCGGAGACGTTCGACTATCCGAACAACATGCAGCGGGCGGGACAGGGACACGACCAGATCACCATCTGCCAGGACACCAAGGGCACCGGAGTCGCCGATAAATTCACCGTCTTTGCCGACAAGCTCAGCATCCCGACGAGCATCGTGTTCGCCAACGGCGGCATCATCGTCGCCCAAGCGCCAGACATGCTGTTCCTGAAAGACTCGACCGGCGGCGATCACGCCGACGTGCGCAAAGTTCTGTATCACGGCTGGGGCACGCGCGACACGCACGCCGGGCCGAGCAACCTGCGCTGGGGCTTCGACAACTGGATCTACGGGACCGTCGGCTACTCGGGTTTCGACGGGACCGTCAATGGCGAGCACGTTCAGTTCGGCGAGGGCGTCTTCCGCATGAAGCCGGACGGCTCGAAGCTCGAATTTCTTGGCACCACCTCGAACAACACCTGGGGCGTCGGCCTGAGCGAAGACGGCAACGTCTTCGGCTCGACCGCCAATGGCGATCCCGCCTGGTATCTGGCGATTCCCAACCGCTATTACGAGCAAGTGCCAAGCTGGCCGGCGACGCGCCTGGAGAGCACCGCCGACAACTGGCATTTCTGGGCGATCACCGACAAAGTCCGGCAAGTCGACTGGTTCGGCGGGTACACCGCCGGGGCCGGCAGCGCGCTTTACACGGCGCGCAGCTTTCCCAAGAACTACTGGAACCGCGTGGCGTTCGTCTCCGAGCCCACGGGTCACATCGTCGGCCAGTTCGAGTTGCTTCCCCGCGGCAGCGATTACGTGGCCCGCAACAACTTCAACATCCTGGCCAGCGACGACGAGTGGACGGCGCCGATTGCCGCCGAGGTGGGGCCCGACGGGGCGCTGTGGATCATCGACTGGTACAACTACATCGTTCAGCACAACCCCATCCCGCGCGGCTGGGTGAGCGGCCGCGGCGGGGCGTACGAAACGCCGCTCCGCGACAAACGCCACGGGCGGATCTACCGGCTGGTCTGGACCGCCGGCACGCCCAGCAAAAGCTTCGATCTTTCCAAGGCCTCAAACGAGCAACTGCTCGAGGCACTCAAGAGCGACAACCTGCTCTGGCGGATGCATGCGCAGAGGCTGCTGGTCGAACGGGGCGACATGGGTGTTATTCCGGCGCTGCTCAAGTTGGCGTTGGATAGGTCCATGGATCAGATCGGGCTGAATCCCACGGCGATTCACGCGCTGTGGACGATTCAAGGTTTGGGCGGGTTTGATGGGAAGAATTCTGATGCGACTGCCGCGTCGGTCGCGGACCTGCATCACCCCTGCGCCGCCGTCCGCAAGGCGGCGGTGAATGTGCTTCCGCGCGACAGCCAATCCATTGCCGCGATCCTGAACGCCAAAATGCTCGAAGATCCTGACGCGCAGGTTCGCAAGGGCGCGCTCCTGGCACTGACGGAAATGCCGGTATCGTCCCACGCCGGCGCCGCGGCTTACGCGGCGCTTGTGCGGAAGCAGGATGAGAAAGATCATTTCATTCAGGATGCCGCGACCTTGGCTGGCGCGCATCACGATGTCGGTTTCCTCAAAGCGGCGATTGCCAACCATCCACGGACCAGCGCGACCGCGTCCGCCGACGCCCAGCCCACTAATCTCATCGCCAATCCCTCGTTTGAAGACATCGATCCCAACCCGAAGGACTTCGCCCCGCTGGGCTGGACGATCCGCGATTATTCCGGGCAGGCGACGCACAGCCTCGATCAGCCGGGCCACACGGGTTCCTATTGCCTCAAGATCACTTCCGACAACGGCGCTGATGCCAGCGCCTTCGTCAGTGTGAAGGTCGAGCCCAACGCCAATTACCGCCTGTCCGGCTGGATCAAAACGCGCGGCCTTGAACCGCTCAGCGGGCTGGGCGCGCTGCTCAACGTGCACGAGCTTCAGAGCCCGCGCGTCATGACCCGCGCCGTGATCGCCAGCACCGACTGGCAACAGGTCGAGGTGGAATTCAACACGGCGAGCCTCTCGACGATCGGCATCAACTGCCTGTTCGGCGGATGGGGGCGCGCGAAGGGCACGGCTTACTTCGACGACATCCGGCTGGTCAAGCTGGGCGGCGCGGGATTGCCCGCCGCCGAGGCGCGTGCCGTCCGTCTGGTTGCTGCCCAATACGCCAGCCGTGCGCCCTCCGATTCAATCGATTCTCTTCTGGCGGTGATGCCAAAGGCCGACCCCGCAGTCGTCAACATGATGCTGCACGCCATGGCATCGAGCTGGCCGAAGGACAAGGTGCCGACGCCGACTACGGCACAAGACGATTTGCTCGGCGGTGTCATGGGATCGCTTCCGGATGACCTGCGGAGCGGACTGCTCGAACTGGCAGCCCGGTGGCGGCGGGTGGACTTGTTTCCATCGCAATACGAAGCGGTGATGAACTCGCTGAAAGCCACGCTGAAAGACCCCGCCGCCTCCGTCGCCGGCCGCATCGATGCCGCTCGCCAACTGATCGCGATCTACGATGCCCCGCCCACCGCGCAGTTCATCCTGAAGCAGATATCTCCGACCGAACCGCCGGACGTGCAGGTCGGCCTGCTGGATGCGCTCTCACTGAGCCGCGATGAGAGTCTGGGGGCATTGCTGGTCGAGCAATATCCGCAACTGACCCCGGCGGCGCAGCGCCAACTGATGAACATCCTGATTCGCCGTGCCCGGTGGACCCGTGACCTGCTCGATGGCATCCACAACGGCCAGGTCAACAGCCGCGATCTGCTCCCGCAGCAATGGAGCGCCCTGCGTTCCAATCCCGACGAAAGGATTTCATCGCGCGCCCGCGAGCTTCAACGGGCCTCCGGTTTCGTCCCAACCGCCGACCGCAAGGCGATCGTCGACAAGTTCCTGCCCGTCGCCCAGAAGCCCGGCAACGCTGAAACCGGCAAGGCGGTGTTCGAGCAGAATTGCATGGTGTGCCATACGTTGGAAGGCCGCGGCGGAAAGGTCGGCCCCGATCTGACCGGCATCGGCGCAAAGCCCGCCGCCGATCTGCTGCACAAGGTGCTCGACCCCAACAGCTCGGTCGAAGGCACCTATCGCCAGTGGATCGTCCGGACCAAAGGCGGCGACGTGATCGCCGGCCGCATCTATGCCGAGAACCGCGCCTCGCTCCAACTGATCGACGCGACCGCCCAGCTCCACGAGGTCCAGCGATCCGACATCGATCGCCTGCTCCCCACCAGCAAAACCCTGATGCCCGAGGGCTTCGAGCAGCTCGGCGAGCAAAAACTGGCCGACCTTCTGTCGTACCTGGGCAGGAGCAAGGTGAAGCGGTAGGGTCGCAATCACGCGGCCTCTGG
>DATHPP010000340.1:0-5301 GCA_035483795.1 Tepidisphaeraceae bacterium
CCTTGCCCTCCGCGGCGTCACCCGCAGGTACCAGGCCAATTCCTCCACCGGCGGTGCTCGATATTCCGACAGCAGCATCAACAACAACTTCTCGCCGGGCGGCAGCCGCATTCCGTAAATGCGCCGGCGCTGGTCTTGTGCGGTGCGGAGGGCGTCATAATCCGAGCCATAGAGCAGGTTCCAGTCCGGCTCGGGCAGCCAGTCCTCCAGGCTCCGACGCCAGAGCGGCGCCGCCTTGACGAGGGCCAGCAGCTCCTGGAGCGTGTGCCCTGCGTCCAGCCAGTCGGACACGTCTCCTTTCCGAGACAACCCGGGCAGCTTAATCAACTTGATCGATTTGGCGATGCGGCGTAGCGATCGGGCCACCGCTAGCCCATGCTCCCTCCCGGTGGCATCGTTGTCGGGCAGGATCACCACCGGCCTGCCCCGCAGATACCGGGCATGCCCACGTGTCCATTTGTGCTTGCCACCGCCGAAGGCGTTGCAGGTTGCCGGTAAGCCCAGGGACCACAGGCGGTCGACGTCTTTTTCGCCCTCGACGACGTAAACGGTCTGGGTGGGATCGCTCGCCAGCAGCTCAGGGAGGCGGTAGGGGATGCGGGGATACCGCCCGCCCTCCCACAAAGACTTGCCGGCGACGGTGCGAACCGAGAAATCCTTCGGATCATATCGCAGAACCTGGTAGCGGAGAGTGCCCTGCTCGTCGCGGTAGTCGTAATGGGCGACGAGGTGACTGCTCAGAGTTCTTCGTCGGGGTCGGCGGGTCATGGGACACGTAACATAACGGTATAACGGGGAAATCTATTTCCTCATTATCGCGGGAGCAGAGCCATGGTCAGCGAGCAACCGGATGCGGCTGCGCAGCACACGACGAGCCGGATGAAGCTGCGGTAGCTCCTTGACCCATACAAGGCGGTGATTGCCCGTCGTGATCTCCTCCCACCACTGCTGCTATGTCTTGGGTGTTTCTGCGCCTGCCGCGCAGGTCGTAACTGCAGATCTCGAATCGTCTGGCAGCCTCCCCCAGTTCCGCAGCCGCAGCTCCGCCATCACCCTGGCCCGCCGTGCTGCGTGATTCGCGCCGCTGGGAGCGTGGACGCGAAGAATGCCCGCGATCGCTAGCAGGGCGAGCGGGCGTGTATCCATGCCTGGGATCGGCCATAACACGCGAGCTCTGGACTCTTGCTAGCCTGACCGTCGGAGCGGCCGTCACGTCGGAATCTGCAGGCGGCATTGGTTGTGCCGCCCGGCTGGCGACAGGACAAGGATGCCCAGCTCCCCTCACCTGCCGCGGCGTGACCCGCAGAATCTACACCAACTCCGCCTCGGGCGCGGTTACTCATTTCTGGTATTTGGCGGCGGCTTGCACTTCGCATGCGATGGGCAGACCTGCCGACCATCCAAGCTCCTTTGAGAGTTCTTCCTCGACCGCCCGGAGCGCGAATTCCGCCCTGTCCTGTTCCACCTCGACGACAACCTCATCGTGCACGTGAAACAGAACCCGGTACCCGCGGTCTTCCAGGCGAAGCACGGCCTCGACGAGGATGTCGCGCGCAAGCGCCTGCACCACGTTTTCGCAGAGCTTGCCGCCGTACAGCGTGGTGTTGTTCCCGTACACAATTGAGTCTCCTTCGGGCGTGAACTCATCCTCGTCCCCCCGGTCGTTGATGTACCGGATCGTGCGCTGGGTCTGTTCCAGACGAGCGTCAGGGTAGCGCAGCGCGCGGCCTGAAGGCAGCCAGACGCGTACGAGCTGATCAGCGCAGTCGAAGCGCACGCAGCCTGCTTTACCATCCATCCCGTCGATAGCCGCCCGCATGGATTCCTCCAGCGCGGCCCAGAACCGCGGGATCATGAAGTAATGCCGGCGGTAATCCCTCACGATCTGCCGGCACTTCAGCGCGTCGAGCTCCCCGGCGTCGAACAATCTGGCGGCGTCTGGCTCTGCACGGAGACGATTCATGAATGTCAGCGTCCCCATGCCGAAGCCCAAGCCCAACACGGCCTGCTTACCGACTTGGCGGTCCGAATCCAATCGTGCCTTCAAAGCGTCAGGGTCGTCGGGGCAGGATTTACGGACTTCGCGGCCCAGTCTAGCGGCAGCAAACTCCGAGTATTGATCACGGTTCTGGCGGAATGCCTCCAGCATGTCTTCCTGGCCGGCGTACCAAGCCGTAATCCGGGCTTCAATCTGGGCCAGGTCGCCGATCACAAAGGCGCAGCCGGGTCGCGGAATCAAAAGATTTCGAACCTTGGCGCCCAGCCCCTTTCGGCCCAGATTTTGGACGTTGAACTGTCCGCCACCGGCAAAGCGACCGGTGTGGGCACCGTAGTAGACCAGATATGGTGGGAGCACGCCGCCAGTCGCTTCAGCAATGTTGCGGAGCGTGCGAAGTCGGGCAAGTTTCTGATCTTCTCCTTTCAATTCGATGCGGGCTTTGGCGAGGTTGGCCACGACGGGATCGTCGTCTTCCAGAAGATTTTGCATCTCGGGGTCCGTCTTGGCGGTCGCCGGGATAAGTCCTTTTTTTCGAGCTTTGAGCGGCACCTTTCGGCCGGTTCGTGCCAACGCAGATTCCAACAACGCCGTGAACATCTTGTTCTTGGAGACGACTTCTGGCGTCGCACCCGCCGCCAGCAGGAACTGCTGCGTCTGCCCACGAATCTCCGCCTCAAGGGACGAGATACTTTCAACATCAACTGCAACTCCACGCTCGGTAAAGAGCCGCACGGTGTGCATCAACAAGGGAAGCTCGATCTCCGGGCGGGTGATCTGTGGCAGCAGCCGCTCGGCAAGAGCGGCGGTGATCTCTACGTCGCGTTTTGCATAGCTCGTCAGGTCGGCGAGCTGTGTCGGATCCGGTTCCCGAATCCCGCACATGAAGTCGAGGTTGCCTTTTTCGGGCAGGCCGTAGCGCTTGGCCAGCGCCTCCAACTCTGCGCTTTCACCTTCGCCACGTTCGCGGCGGCCGTGGACATGGTAGGCGAGCAGCATGGTGTCAATGAAATAGCGGGGACGTATCCCGTGACGATGGTTCAAAATATAGAGATCGAATTGGGCGTGATGGCAGACAATGGTGGTCTTTTCCAGATCTCGGCCGAAGTGTGCTTGCAATTCGGACAGTGCCGCCGCGACGTCCGTGCGGAATTCGGCGCGGCCGTCGGGCCAGCGGATGGCAATTCCATGTTCCCAAAAACGTGGGTCGTGAACATACTGTGGGATCGTCAGCCGCTTCAGACTGAAGTGGCTGTCGAAATAAGTCTCGAAATCTATGCCCGTGATGTTCATGCCGGGAACCCCGCACTGCGGAGTACCTCCCGCGGGTCGATGTCGCTGGGCGACGTGCTTTGGCTGGGCGCGCCCATGGACGGGGGATCACCTGGTGGAGCGGTGCTCGGCAGCGCGCCGCTTGGCGACGCCGTCTCTATCGCAGGGGCCACGATGTCGCCGGAAATGGGCGGCAATTGTTCGTTCAGCAGTTCGCGCCCGCGTATCACCCCATACGATTGAAAGCAGATTCCCCAGGTGAGCCCATGGATCCGAACCTGGCACAGAATCGGCGGATCGCTAATGCCAAGAAGGTCGTTCCACCCGGGGGCTTGGAGGTTTCTTTTGGCGGCGTAGAGGGACTGCTTCCGGTCAGACGCGTCATGGTCGACGAAGGATGAGAGCAGCTCTCGCAAATGCGGTGAGTCGGCGTTCACGTACTTACCCCTCGCGAAGCTCGCGTTTCCTTCGATGAACTGGCGGGTTCCATCGTCACCGTGGATGTGGTGATAGATCCTCCGCAGCACCTCGGGATCTACCCCGGGCGCGTCATCGGAAATGCGGCCCAGACCCAGGGCCTCGGCAATGGCATTGAATTCAAATTCGTGATCCCGACAGATCCCCCATGTGTGAGTCAGCAGCGAATTGGCTAGCTGCGCATTCTCAGGGCTGTGGTCGCGCCAATTCTCGACCCGCCACCCAGGGATCTTGAAGCTCAGGTGGTCGCGGCGTATACGCCGATCGAATTCTTCGCTGCTGGCTAGAATCTCAGGGAACGCCACGCCCGGGAAGTAGAATGCCGCGCCAACTCGGATTGCGATCCGGTTAGTCTGGTAGAGGGGCCGCCAGTGCAACGTCGTGCTGATCTCCAGAAGCGCTCTGGCCTTGGCCAGCAGGTCGCGGGTTTTTGCCAGTTCATCGACGATCAGGAAGCGATTTCCGGCGGTAATGGCCGCGCCGATCTGGCGCGTAAATTTTTCCGTATCGTCGGTCAGGACTAGCTTTTCTGGTACTTGGCCAAGGAGGCTGGCGGCCAGGACAATATGACGTTCTTTGCCACTGCCGGCGGGGCCGGTGCAGGCCAGCATGGGCGGCAGGTCGCCCCCGACGTCGCCGCATATGGCGGCGGCGAGGCACGCCCTTAAATATCGAAAACTCAATTTCGGAAACGCAAGCAGAAATGATTGCCGGACGACGTCCAGAGGTTGAGGCGTTTTCAGCAGCTCGATAGGATGTTTCGGGGCCGGCGGCGCGCTCATGGGGATGAAGCTGTCGCCTGAAACAAACGTGATTCCGATCACCCGGCGGATCGGGGTGTATCCGGCCGGTGTCCGGTTTGTGGCTTGGGAGCGCCGAACGCGATTGAGAACGGCAATCTTCTTGTTCTTGTCCTGAATGTTTATTACGTCGTGAAGCGACGGCAACCCGCTGGCCACATCATGGTCAAACTTGGTGACCTGCAAGTCCCGGGCGGCGAGCCAGACGCCCTCCCCCCGGACGATGTCCAGGTTCGAGTCGAACACCATCGCGATCCTCGGGTCATCGGCGCCGTGCAGCGCGCGGAGTACATTCTGGTAGGCCTCCCGGTGGATGATTTCGGACAGATGGGGGTAACGGTGCTGGAACTCCAGCCGCGCGTGGGCCCAGTGCACCATCGCGCGACCCATCTCTTCCATGTCTGTCGGCGTGTTCGCGCAGAGCGTGGCCAGCGGAAAGATCCCGGGCCTGAAGTTTTGGTACCGAACGCCATGGGCGGCACAGCGATGGCAGTAGATCACCTGATCCAGAACGCAGACGACGTCCTTGGCCGTGCTGTCGGCGCCGGGGTCGATCGGGCAGCGGTCGTGGTCGTACCGCTGTCCGACTTCCATTTTCAACTCGGCTAACGCCTTCAATCGCAGCTCTACTGGCAGTCGTCCAGACCGTCGGATGTTGAATGGGTCGCCGGGGTTTGTGTGGTTGAATTCCAGGGACGCACAGAGTTTGCCGGGGTGAGCCGTGCTCGGCGCGCCGGGATGGCGGGTGTGCGTAAG
>DATHPP010000341.1:0-23474 GCA_035483795.1 Tepidisphaeraceae bacterium
ACAAGGCTGTGCGGCGTCGGGCGTCGGCGATGGAAAAGGAAATGTAATTACCGGCCATGGGACTTTTCAAAAGCAAAGACGAGCGTCGGGTCGAGCGGGAGATGAAGATCCGCCAGGGGATGCGGGCCATCGAGCGGTCGATCCGTCAGCAGGAGAAATTCGCCGAGGACTTCATCAAGAACGCCCAGCACGCCCGCAAGATCGGCGACAACGGGCAATACCAGTTCATCCGCAGCGCCCTCAAGAAGACAGCGGCGGTAAAGAAGATGCTGGAGCGCCAGCTTCTGGCGATCAAGAACGCCATGCTCATTCAGCAGCAGGCGCAGGCAAGCGCCCAGTTCGCCGAGTCGATGAACCTGATGGCCCGCGAGATCGGCCGCGTGTTCGGCGAGATGGATTTGTCCAAGACGCAGGCCCAGTGGGAGCGCGCCGTCGCCCAGGCCGGGAGTATGGAAGAGCGGATGGAGCTCTTCCTCGACTCGATGGAATCCAGCGCCATCACCGGCGGCCAGACCACCGCCAAGGAAGAACTCGTCACCGACGAGGAAATCGACCGCATGATCCAGGCGGACGTGCTGGCAAGTGAAAAACAGGAACTGGGAAAGCTCGACGAGCTCGAGAGCGAAATTGCCAAGGAACTGGGGGCGACGAAGCAGAAGGATTAGTTCACCGTCATTGGTCAGTTGTCGTTGGTCATTTGTTTGGCTCGTCCGGCCAGAGGGTGGACAACCGTTATCACTACCGGATTGCAATGAGGTGGTGATAGCGCCCCATCCAATAGGGAAGCAGCCAGAAGGTGGGGTCTTCTTCTTCGTGGGGGTCGCCGCCGTCGAGCTCGTAGGGGTTGTTGTTCCACTTGTGCAGAGGACGCTCGCTCCAGGGGAGCGGGTGGAGCAGTTGCCGGCGTCCGAAACGGTCGGCGGCGGGATCAAGCTTCAGATCGGCCCGGCGGGAATTGGCGGTCGGCCAGTGGATCAGGTCCAGCGGAATTTCGTCAAGCGCGATGACCGCCTGCTCGGCGTCACACGGTTCGCGCGTGCAGGCGCCGTAGATGAAATTCCATAGCGGGCAGATCTCGGGGCGAACACCCTCCCACGAGCGGCGCAGGCTCGTCTGGTAGATCGCCCGCAACGCCGGATCGTCTTCGAGAACCAGTAGTGGGTAATACGAGAGGAAGGCCAACTCATCGTCGGAATGATTGACCCGGCCGTTGAAGCTGATGCGCTGGCGGATCGTGTTCAGCGCGTAGTGATGCTGCTCGATCAGGTCGCGATAAGCGGCCTTGTAGCGGTCGTCGCCGACGAGTTGGATCGCGACTTTCAGGTGGGAGAGGATTTCCAGGGAGTTGAGACCGCGATCCCCGCCGCGTCCGGAGTTCAGCCGCGCGGGCGACCAATAGCCCCATCTCGTCGGCTTGCCGGTGATGTCGATGAGATAGTAGCCATGATCGAGAATGTGATCGGTAATCCGTTTGCAGGTGGCGCGGATCTGCAGTTTTTCCTGGTCGTCGGCGACGATCGCACTGTAGAGATAGAACGCCAGATAATGGCCGACGATTTCGTCGGAGGAGGTATCGCCCTTCCACATCCAATCTTTCTCGACCGGCGAGGGATGCCATTGTCCGCCGGAGCGGCGCTCGTGGGCAGGATCGTGAATATTGCTGATGGCCCGGGCGGGGAACCCCGGGATGCCGGTGATGCTTTCCAGACGGAGCAGCGCCTGCATCGACCGCCGGGCCTGGGCGCGGGCGTCATCGCTGTGCGTCGCGGCGTAGCGGAAGCACTGTGAAGCGACGTACATCGCGGTCCAGAGGCCATCGTTGTCGCTGATTTCCTGCTCGGCGTGCTCGAGACTGCCCGGCGTCGGGAGGCTCATCACCGTGACGTAGCCGAATCGGCGCGGGCGATCTTCGGCGAGCTTCTGGTAATAGGCGGCCTTCTGCTCCAGCGTCATCGGTTTTTCGAAGATGTGAGCCAGGCCGCCTCGAGTGGCGATCCAGACGTCATCACCGAATGCAGCCAGGGCGATGACCCGGTCATCCGGTAGCCAGCGTGGTCCGGCGAAGTAGCTGAAGCGGCCGTCGCGCCAGCGCATCACTCCCTGCTCGGAACCGAACCAGACAGTTTTGCCCGCGACCGACACGCACGAGGGCGCCTCGATCGGTAGAGATCCGCCCAGCGCGTAGATCAGCGATTGACCGGCGGCGTCGGTGAGGGCCGGGCCGCGTGAGCTGAGGATGATGGCGTGCTCTGTGCCCAGCGTTGCGATCTGGGAAAAATCCGTGGCGGGCGCGCCGCCGGCCGGCGGCAGCGCGATCCACGGCTGGCCGATGACGACCTTGAATACGCCTCGCTCGGTAGTTGCGAGGGTGAGGGCGGAACCGACACGGCAGACGCTTTTGACCTTTCCCGCCACCGGATCGATATCGCCGATGCGTTTCCAGCCACCGGTGCGGGTCCAAATGCCGCGATCGGCGCCGCTGCTTGCGATAGCGCAGACCTCACCGCCGGGGCCGGCTGCCAGCAGATCGACATGCGATGGACTGGAGGGTTCCCGTTCCCAACGGTCGGCGGCGACCGACCAGATTCCGTCCGCCGCCGCGGCCAAAACCTGCGGCACGGTGAGCAACGCGGAAACGTCGCGCGGCTGTTCAGGGGGTTCCCACTTTCCCGAACTCCTGTGCACCAATCGCCCCGCCGCCACAAGCCAGGGCTGGCAATCGGAGCCGACGGCAAGCGCCGTAACTGCTTCGGGCGGCACGCCCAGCTCCTTCTGATAGAACTCCCTGACCAGTTGCGGCCGCGCCTCATCGGGTACTCCAAGCCCGGGCGCTGCCATTCCTGAGAATACAAATGCAACCAACAGCCCCCGAAGCGCGTGAAGCCGTGGCATGTTCATGATCGTGGCATAACCGCAGAAACCGCGCAGTTCAATCCCTTCAAAGCCGGGCATCGCCCTTCTCGTCGGCGGTGGTCGCGAGCGGCTTGCGGGGCGATGCCCATGCGAGAGCGGCAAGCGCCAGACAGGCCAGGGCGGCGATGAGCAGATCCGGGGACAGATCGATCCGGCCGGGGGTGGCGGCGAGGGCGGCGATGCCCTCGCGCCAGCGCGTGTCACCCAGCGGCGGGATGGGAACGTCCGGCGCGTTGAAGGCGCGGAGCGTTCCATCGGATCGCTGGTACAAGCCGGGCCAGGGCTCGGCGGGATGGGTGGCAGTCGGTTTCCATTGCCCGTCCCACTCGGGCAACGAATGGGCGGCCATGGATTTGGCGCCGCCGCCGGCCCAATCCAGGACGTTGGTCCAGAAGATCACGAAATCGGGTGTGGCGGCCCATTGCGGTGAATCGAATCCGACCCAAATTTGGTTGGGTGGCGTGGGGCGGGCGGCGACCAGGGTTCGCCCGCCGGCGTTGACGAGCGGAGTCCAGCCCTGAGGCGGCGGATCGTCGGCAACGTCGATCGCCACGCCCGCTGATTGCCAGCCGGCGTTGTGCGTCACGAAATGGTCCCGGACGTGAAAGGCCGAAGCCCGCAGTGGACGCCGCACGGGAGGCACGATGACTGCCGGCGCGTCGGCCGGGGCGTCGGCGAGCGAGCGGACGACGCACAGGCGCCCGGCGTTGGGCGCGGGCGGCCGGGCGGCGACGTAAACGTCGACCAGCCGCCGCAGCTCGGGTGGCAACGCGAAGTGCGGCTCGACGCGCGTGCCACTGCCTTCGCGAACGAGCCACGCCTGCTTGTCGACCTCCACATCGTCGCGAGTTTCCAGCTGTACCAAGATGACCGGATCGATTTGTGGCAGGTCGATGACGTAGTTCCGCTCGGCGGGCGCCGGAGGCAGATCGACCTGCCGGCGGACGCGCTGCTGAACGTCTGAGACCGCAAGCACGGCAGTCGTCCGCGACGACTGATTGCGGAGGCTGACCATGATCTGTGCCACCGGCGCCTCGCGTGCCGCGATCCGGACGATCGCCACATCCTGCGCGCCCTGGGGAGGCGGGATTTCGATCGCGCGATCTTGAGTTGCGTCGAGCGGCTCGTCGGAGACGACGAGCACCGGGCCATTGGTTTGCCGGATCGCGTCTGCCAGCAGTTCGCGCGTATCCATCGCGCTTGGCGGCAGATCTCTTACCAGGGAATCGCATTCGTCGAGACTCAGCGTCTGGACCGTGCCTTCAGGAACGGTGGTGAAGTTGATCTGGCAATCCGCGAAGCGATGGTGCAAAACGGTCAACGCCTGGTCCGCCGCCTCGCGGAAGCGGAGGTCGTGCGTGCCGTGCGCGGACATCGTGAGACCGCGATCGAGAATGAAGGAGAACGAGCCGTGGACCTGGTTGTGGGGCTTGCGAACCTGCGGGCGGGAGGCCGCGAGGATGGCCAAAAGGATCGCTGCCAATATAAAAGCGATCGCCGCGGGCGGCATGTGTAAACGGGTTCGCGTCCGCGGACCTTCGACGCGGCCCTGCCACAGCGGAAGAAAGGGCACGTGTACCCGCTGACGGCTGCCGCTCAGGAGCCACAGCGTCACGCCGAGCCAAGGGATCAGCGCGATCAGCGACAATGGGGCGGCGATGAGCATACGGCGTTGTCAGGATAGCACATCGCCCGTTGCCAAGATGAAATTGCACAACAGACATGAGGAGCTGATCGCGGAGAAGGTCATCGCGTACCACGGCCGCAGAGGCAAGCCGAAATCGGGCACCGACTGGCGCGATATCGCGATGCTGCTACTTCAATTCCCTCCGCTGAAAACCAAATTCGGCCTCGTTCACGATCGACTCGTCGCCGCTGGGGCGGACGCAGCCGTAATGGCCGCTTGGCGCGACATCGTGGCCCAGGAAATTGCCGCGGAAGAAGACGAGGAGTTTTAGCCTTTCTTTACTCGCCCTCAGCGGCGGGCTCGCTGTTGTGGATCTGGTCGATCGCCTGCTCGACCTCTTTGGCGGCGAAGACGCCGAGGTCTTCCAGGGCGAGAAGTGCTGCCTTTTGCTCGGCCATCTTTTTATTGGGGCCCCAGGCGGAAGTGAATCGACGGCCGTCGATTGTCACGCAGACTTCAAAGCATTTGCTGTGATCGGGGCCTTTTTCGTCGAGCAGCTCGTAAATCGGCGTCGCGCTCATGATTTTCTGGGCGTGCTGCTGGAGGACGGCCTTGTAATTCTGCTGGTGGCTGTTGGAGGCGATCTCTTCGAGCTTGGGCGTCATGGTGCGGAGGACGTACTGCTTGACGATATCGAAACCGCCGTCGAGGTAGAGAGCGGCGACGATCGACTCGTAGACAGCCGCCGCCAGCGAGCTGGGCATGGCGTTGCGCGAGCTGATCCCCTTGCCGATGATCAGCAGGTCGGTGAGCCCGGTTTCGTTGGCGACTTCGGCGCAGGTCCTTCTGGAAACGACGGCGGATTTCACCTTGGTGAGATCGCCCTCCTGATACTCCGGGAACCGCTGGTAGAGCGCCTCGCAGATGATCAGGTCGAGGACGGCGTCACCGAGGAACTCCATGCGCTCGTTGCTCTCCAGCCGCCGGTCGGCGATGGAGGCATGCGTCAGCGACTCTTTGAGAAGCTGCGGGTTTTTGAACTTGTGCCCGAGAACCTTCTCGGCACGTTCACGTGTTTCTGGGCTCACGCGTCACAACTCTTGCTTCAAACGCGGCGGCAACGAAGACGACCACGCCCTGTTCCGCCAGACAAAAACTTAACCGTGAATGGGAAATGAAGCAACCGGCCGGGTAGCCCGGACTCGAGGGGCCTTGTGCTGCGGCGATGGCGGCATCTCCGCGCGGCGTCTATCATCGGCGGCATCGATGGACGCCACATCTCGCGCCGATTTCCCCAACCATACGCCCAGGGCGACTCCCGGCCGGTGGCAGTCGATCGTGCGGGCGCTGTGGCATCGCAATTACCGGCTGTTCTTTGCCGGCCAGATCGTCAGCCTGTGCGGGACGTTTCTAACGCAGGTGGCGATGGTCTGGCTGGTTTACTCGATCACCCACAGCGGCAAGATCCTGGGCATCACGGCCTTTGCGGGCCAGGTGCCGGCGTTTGCGCTGGGGCCGTTTGCGGGGGTGTGGGTGGATCGCCTCAATCGCCGCCGGCTCATCGTCATCACGCAGACGCTGGCGATGTGCCAGTCGTTTGCGCTGGCGGGGCTGGTGTATTTCTTCTGGGGACACACCAGCATTGTTGTTCCGGGATTGATCATGTTGGCGTTCGTGCAGGGGCTGATCAACGCGTTTGACATGCCGGCCCGGCAGGCGTTCCTGGTGGAGATGGTGGACAATCGGGAGGACCTCGCGAACGCAATTGCGCTAAATTCGACGATGGTTCACGCCGCCCGTCTGATCGGCCCGGCGATGGCAGGGTTCCTGATCCACTACGTTGGGGCAGTGCTCTGTTTTCTGCTGGACGGCGTGAGCTATATCGCCGTCATCTTCGCGCTGCTGGCGATGAACATCAGGCCCAAACCCCCGCGAACGCTGGACAAGGGCGTGCTGGCGGAGCTCCGCGAAGGATTCAATTACGTGTGGGGTTTCGCTCCGATCCGCGCGATGCTGTTGCTGATGGCGCTGCTGAGCCTTACGGGAATGCCGGCGTTTTCTGTGCTGATGCCGATCTTCGCCAACGCCCTCAGCCGCCACCCCGATGCCAGAGGCGCCGAGACTCTGGGCCTTCTCATGGGCGCTTCGGCCGCGGGGGCGCTCGCCGGGGCGATTTATCTGGCATCGCGAAGGTCTGTCGTGGGGTTGGGCCGGCTCATTGCGCTGGCGGCGTTCTTTTTCGGGGCGGCGCTGATCGCGTTCTCGTTTTCACACGTCTTGTGGCGGTCGCTGCTGCTGGTGCCGATTGCCGGGTGTGCGATGCTGATTACGTTTGCCTCCTCTAACACGCTGCTTCAGACACTGACGGAGGACGAGAAGCGGGGGCGAGTGATGAGCTTTTTCACGATGGCGTTTGTCGGGATGGCGCCGTGGGGTAATTTGCTGGCCGGCACGTCAGCTGACGCGCTGGTCAGCGTCAATCCGGTGCCGCTCTGGGCGCGGTTCGACGGCGCGGCCCGGACGCTGCAATGGGCCGGTGTGATCTGCGTGATTGCCGCCCTGAGCTTTGCGCTGAAGCTGCCGGCGATCCGCCGCATCATCCGTCCGATTTACGAGCAGAGGGGAATCGTCCCGCCGCAGGTTGCCGCGGGGCTGCGGGATGCGACCGAGGTCGTCAGCGCCGGCGAGCAGCAATGAAGCAGCAGGCAGTAGGGAGCAGGCAGTAGGCAGAACAACGGTGGCCCCTACTGCCTACTGACGAATCACCGCCTAAACTACGATCGTGCCCACGCCCTTGAAGCTCGAAGACTCCCTGCGACGATTGCCCGAAATCGGGACGCTGGTGAAAGACCGGCCCTACCGCCAGGTCTGGCGGTTCGAGCATGACGGGCGGGCCTACTTTTTGAAATTCTATCCGCGCGAAGTGCAGGAGGATCGGTTCCACAAGCTTCGCGACCGCTTTCGCCGGTGGACTCGCGGCAGCCACGCGATGCTGGAGTTCACCCGGCTGCAAAACCTGCAAAAAGCGGGCATTCCCTCGCCGCGGGCGGTGGCGGCGATGGTTGGGTTCCAGATCAACGGGCGCCGGGGCGACGCGGTCATTATCGAGGCGATTGAGCCGTCGATCCAGCTTGATCACTATCTTCGTGAGTTCGAGCAGCGCGGCCAGTTCGCTCCCGATCATCGGGAAATCTCGCGGCAGGTCCGCGAGCTGGTTCATCAACTGGCCCGGGCCGGGCTCGGACATGAAGACCTGCACTTGGGCAACCTCCTGCTGCACGCCGGCAAAATCTATCTGCTCGACGCGTACTCGGTCCGGCGGGGAATGCGCGGGAAGGACGTGTATCGGCTGGCCCACAGCGCCCGGCCGTTCGCCACCCTGACGGACCTGCTGCGCGGCTGGAACCTTCTGGCCGGGGGACCGATGCCGCAGGAGAACCCCATGACGCCCCGTCTCCGGAAAGATTTTCTAACTCGCATCCGCGACGACGATCGGTACTTCGGAAAGCTCGCCTCGGGAGACTGGCGCGGAAATTTCTTTCGCTCGACAAAGTTTCCCAAGCCCTGGTCACAGGGAAGCCGCCTGACGGTGCAACTGTCGGACTGGGAACAACAGTGGCCCGAACTGCTTTCGCAGATCGAGCGAGATGAGCTTCCGGTCATCAAGCGAACGCGGAGCGGAGACGTGCTGTCGGCGGAGTTGAGGCTCGGGCAGAAGCGGGTCCCGGTCGTCATCAAACGCCCGCGGAAACGATATTGGTATCGATATATATTCGACGCGTTCCGGCGGTCCCGGTCGTGGCGGAGCTGGATGAAAGGCTGGAGCCTGATCTCCCGCGGCCTTCCAACCGCCTGGCCGCTCCTGGTGATGGAGAAACGGAGTCACGGCTACATCGTCGACAGCTTCATTGTTTTCGAGCGCGTGCCGGGCGTGAATTTCCGTCGCTACGACCTGGATGCGCTCTCGCCCGAGCAGCGCGACATGCTGTTGCGGCGGGCCGGGCGCATCCTGCGAATGATCGACCACTCGGGCATGTCGCACTTCGACGCCAAGGCGAGCAACTGGATCATCCGTGAGGACGAGCACCTCGGTCCGTCGCCCGTCCTGATCGATACGGATGCCGTGAGGTTTCGTCGCTGGCCGGGATTGGGGATGGAACGTCTGTTGCGGAGCATGCGGGAGCACGAGCAATACACGCCGGCTGATTCATTGTCGTTGTGTCTGGGTTACACGCCGTATTCACCACCGACAACTGGGGCGAAGGACGAAGAAGACAAGGAGACAAGGAGACAAGGAGACAAGGAGCCGACCAGCGTGCCACCGCATTGACATGGCTCCCCGCCTCCGTGTCTCCTCGTCTTGTTTTTCGACGTGCCTACCCTAAAGTACGGCCTCGAGGCAAAACATGGGAATTGTTGCACAGGTGGTGGAGAATCAGGATTCGTGGGCGCCGGTGGTGCTGCTGCTGGTGATCGCGATCGGATTCGCGATCGTGAATGTGGTGGCCTCGATCCTGATTGGCCCTTCGCGCACCGGGCCGGGGAAGGAAGCGACCTACGAAAGCGGCATGGTGCCGATCGGAGACACGCGCAAGCGGTTCAACGTCCGGTTCTACATCGTCGCGATGATCTTCCTGGTGTTCGACGTCGAAATCGTATTCCTGTATCCGTGGGCGACGATCTTTGCACCGGCAGCCCGCATTACCAACCCCGACGGCAGACGTTTCGGCGCGATGCTGCTGGTTGAGATGGGGATTTTCGTCGCCATCCTGCTGCTGGCCTACCTCTACGCCTGGGGCAAAGGCGTATTCAAGTGGGATTGAGTTCTGGCATCGGCCGTTCGGTAGCCGGGACACGGACCAGAGCTATCATTGTTGCCATGCCCGACCCACGCCACGAGACGGTTTCTTATAAGCGGTCGCGGTTTTCGACTCGGTTGCCGACCGACCGTCTGTACGCGCCGTCTCATTTCTGGATTCTGCCAATCGAAACCGACCTGTGGCGCGTTGGCTTCACCAAATTCGCCATGCGGATGCTGGGTGAATTGGTCGAGCATGGGTTCGAAGTGAAAGTCGGCGAGGAGGTGAGGGTGGGGCAGACCATCGGCTGGATCGAAGGTTTCAAGGCGATCACCGACCTCTATTGTGTTCTGGACGGCACCTTCGAGGGCAGTAATGCCGTGTTGGACAGCGATATCACGCTTGCCGACTCCGACCCATACGGAAACGGATGGCTTTATGTCGTTCGCGGCCGCCCCGACGCCAACGCCACCGACGTTCACGGCTATACTTCATTGCTGGACCTGACAATTGATAAGATGCAGTCCGGATCGCAACCGCCGGAAAGTTGTGCGTAAATGGAACCTGCGAACCCATGAATGAACCGGCGCGCATTGTGTATTGCCACTGTGCCTACGCGCAGGTGGTGCCGCGGGAAGTCAAGGAACAGGTCCTGCGCGCCCTGGCTGGGTCGGGCGTGTCTTTTGAAAGCGTGGCCGACCTTTGCGAGCTGTCCGCCAAGAAAGACCCGTCGCTGAGCCGTCTGGTGGGCACGGGTCCGGTCAAGATCGCCGCCTGCTACCCCCGCGCGGTCCGATGGCTGCTTTCGGCCGCGGGGGTTGAGTGCGGCGACAACGTTGAAGTGGCGAACATGCGCACGGAGCCGGCGGAAAAGGTCGTATTCGCGATTCTGGGCGAAGGCTTCACGGCACGCACCCCAAAGGAGACGTCATGAACGCCGCCCCGGTTGCTCGTGTCGCGATCTATGAGGGCCAGGGGGCTCAGGCGTTGGACGAAGAGCGCCGCTTCCAGCTGCTGCGCGGGTTGCTCGATAACGGTTATGCCGTCACCAATATTCGTTCCGAATCAGACGGCCTGAGTCGGATGAACGCAGATGACAACGTCACGGTCGTCCTGGGCCACTTCGAGCAGTCGGACTTGGGCTATAAGGATTCGGGTGACGCTTCACCACGATGGTGCAACATCGACGGGATGGAGCTTCCGGCGATTTACCAAGCCGTCGAATCCGCCCGGACGGAGTTGGCCGGAACGAAGCCGGCCAAATGGAAGCCGTGGTTCCCCGTGATCGACTATCAGCGCTGCACCAACTGCATGCAATGCATGAGCTTTTGCCTGTTCGACGTGTACTCCGTCTCCAGGGAAGGGAAGATCCAGGTCCAGAACCAGAGCAACTGCAAGACCGACTGCCCGGCCTGCTCGCGGGTTTGCCCGGAGGTGGCGATCCTGTTCCCCAAGTACCGCTTCTCACCGATCAGCGGCGACGAAATCAACTCTGAGGACGTCCGCCGCGAGGCGATGAAGGTCGATATTTCGGCGCTGCTGGGAGGAGACATCTATGCGGCACTCCGTGATCGTAGTGCCAAAGCAAAGTCGAGGTTTTCCAAAGAACGCGATGAAGAGCGCGCTTTGAAAGAGCGGCAGCGGTGTCTTGAAAAGCTCCAGCAGGGCCTGGACATTCCCGCCGAAGTTCTGGCATCGCTTCCCTCGCCCCAGCAGATCCAGATCAAGGCGGAGGAAGCCAAGGCCCGCGCTCAGGCGGCCCACGCACTGGCCGGAAATGTGGGAGCCGGATCGTGATTGCCGCCCTCGGGTAACCTTATGCTCATTCAGTTTGCAAAGCGGATGGCCAGGGAGACGGACAAGCGTCTGCTTTGGAAGCTCGCGTACAACTTCGGCTATAAGGGAATGCGGTCCGTCCAGCTCTTCAAGAAGCGGTTGAAGAACGGCGTCCATTTTCCGCCCTTCTTGTTCATCTCCATCATCAACTCCTGCCAGTTGCGCTGCCAGGGTTGCTGGGTGGATGTGGAATCCCCGCGGACGATGATCGACCTGGACGAGTGGAATCGTCTGATCAACGATGCCAAGCAGCACGGCAACAGCTATTTCGGAATCCTGGGCGGCGAGCCGTTCCTGCACCCGCAACTGATGGATATGCTGGAGGCGCATCCCGACTGTTACTTCCAGATCTTCACCAATGGCCAGCTCATCACCGACAAGGTTGCGGCGCGGCTTCGCCAGATCGGCAACGCCACTCCGCTGATCAGCATCGAAGGAATGGAGGCGGTCAGCGACGAACGCCGCGGCCGCCTCAACGTCTTCAACAAGACCGTCGCCGGATTAGAGGCGTGCAAGCGGCACAAGCTCATCGTCGGCGTAGCCACCAGCGTCTGCCAGAGCAACTTCGATCTGGTCAGTGAATCCTGGCTCCGGCGGTTGATCGAGATGGGCGTGCATTACGCCTGGTTTCACACGTATCGGGTCGTGGGTCCCAAACCCTCGGCCCATTTGGCCCTGACTCCCGAGCAGGTGTTGCAACTGCGCCGGTTTATCGTCCAAATGCGATCCAAGCTGCCTATCGCCATCATCGATGCCTACTGGGACGACAAGGGCGAAGCGCTCTGTCCAATGGCCACCGGCGTAAGCCATCACATCGGCCCCGGCGGCGATGTCGAGCCCTGCCCGATCATCCAGTTCGCCACGGACAACATCCGCGACAAACGCGGGATTTATGATTTGATGACCTCCAGCGCATTCATCAGTGATTTTCGCCAAACCGCCGCCAGAACTACGCGCGGGTGCATCGTACTGGAGCGTCCTGACCTGGTCATGGAAATCGTCCGTCGCCACGACGCCCGCGACACCACCCAGCGCGGAAGTGCGATGCCGGAGATGGCGGCGCTCACCCCCCGGACCAGCCAGCACAATCCCGGAAACGAAGTGCCTGAGAGCAATTGGATCTACCGGTTCGCCAAGAAGCACTGGTTTTTCGGCTTCGGCGCGTACACTTGATGTATCGCAGCGACAATGGAGGAGCAGCTTCATGAAGATTCCAGTGTTGACTCTTCCGCGGGCGGTACCCGCGTTGCGCGAGCGCGAGCCCCAGGAGACGATCCCGCGCACGCGACTCGAGCGGGAGCGAATGAAGCTCCAGGCCCGGGCATACGTGGAAGCCCACCGCCCTGTCCCACCACTATCGTTTGAAGAACTGCGTAAGCACGCCGATGTATTTACGAATTTGCACAGAATCGATGCGAAGTTTCGTGACTACGCAGCCGTCCTGCTCAGCAGCGAAGCCTGGCGCGATTCGCTGGCGGCGGTGCCGTATGACCGGCGGCTGCTCCTGCTTCCCAAGTGCCTCCGCGTCGAGGACAAGTGCCCTGCGCCCTTTGACGACTTCGGACTGTTGTGCAAGAACTGTGGCCTTTGCTCGATCCAGGAATTGCAGCAGGAGGCCGAGCGGCTCGGATACGCCGTGCTATGCGCCGAAGGCTCGGCGATCGTCATGGCAATTATCCAGACGGGTAAGATCGATGCGATCGTGGGCGTGAGCTGCCTGTCGGTGCTGGAGAAGGCGTTTCCGTACATGGAATCCGCCGCGATTCCGGGGATCGCGATCCCGCTGTTGCAGGACGACTGCAAGGACACGACGATCGACATCGATTGGGTTTGGGACGTGATCCATCTGACCAGCGACGACAAGACCTACCGCCTTGACCTGGACGGCCTGCGACGCGAGGTCGAGCAGTGGTTCGAACCAGGGGTGCTGGATGGTTTGATGGGCGTCGCGGACTCCAGGACCGCCGAGATTGCACGGCAGTGGCTGGCCAAGTCAGGGAAGCGTTGGCGGCCCTTTCTGGCGGCCTGCACGTACAAGGCTGCGGCCGACGGGGACGATGCCGACGGGCCGATTCCCCACGGGTTGAAAAAACTCGCTATTGCCGTCGAATGTTTCCACAAGGCATCGCTGGTCCACGACGACATCGAGGATGGGGACGCGACCCGATACGGCGAAAAAACGCTCCACGAAGAACAGGGCTTGCCGGTCGCGCTGAACGTCGGCGATTTTCTTATTGGCGAGGGCTACCGGTTGATCGCCGAGTGTGGCGCCGAGCCGGGCGAGGTCGGCCAGATGATCCGTATTGCCGCCGCCGGCCATCGCACCCTTTGCCTGGGACAGGGCGCCGAGCTGTTGTGGACCCGCGATCCCGAACCGCTGTCCACGCTCGAAGTGCTCGACGTCTTTCGCAAGAAAACCGCCCCGGCTTTCGAGGTGGCGCTGCGGCTGGGCGCCGTCTACGCGGGAATGGATGAAAATGTCGGCGCGGTGCTCACGCGTTACAGCGAAGCTTTGGGGATCGCCTACCAGATTCGCGACGATGTTGAAGACCTCGAGCAGGGCCAGCACGCGCCCGATGATTTGCAGGCGCTGCGCCCGTCCCTTCCCCTGGCCGTCGCATACGAGCGGGCCAAAGGCGACAGTCGCAAGCTGCTCGATGGCGCATGGCGCCGGTCCCGGGCGGACGATGGCGAGCTTCGTGAGATCATCGACGAGCTGGCCGTCGTCCAGCGGTGCCGCGCACTGCTTGATTCCTACAAGGAGGAGGCCATCCGCTCGCTTGCCGGCCTGGAGAACGCGAGCCTCAAGGGTTTGCTGCGGCGGGTTGTTTCCAAGATTTTCACCCTCGAGGTGAAGGGTTGGTGCAGTGAGTTTGAGGCTCGAATTGCTTCAGGTAGCCCGGCTGGCGCCCAAGCTGTTGGGTGACGCCGCTGAGTCGGTCACCACTTTTTTGCGCTCGAAGCTGAATGACGACGGGGGCTTTGCTGATCGATCGGGCGCGAGCGATCTCTATTACACCGTCTTTGGCGTGGAAGGGCTGATGGCGCTGCGGGCGGACATTCCCCGTCAGCAGGTCGAGTTATACGTACGGAGTTTTGGCGACGGAAAGGACCTGGATCTGGTCCACGTGTCGTGTCTGGCGCGATGCTGGGCCGGCCTTTCTGCGGACGTCCGGTCGTCCGCACCCCGGGAGGCGATCCTCCGGCGGGTCGAAACCTTCCGCAGCCGCGACGGCTCGTACAACGTGTCACCGCGCGGTAAAGTCGGCACCCTCTATGGTTGCTTCCTCGCACTCGGGGCCTACGAGGACCTCGGAGTCCAGTTACCCGATCCCGATGCGATGTTGCGGTGCGTTGCTCGCCTCCGCACGGATGATGGAGGATACACCAACCAGGAAGAAGTCGCCGTTGGGCTGACACCATCCACCGCGGCGGCAGTGACTCTCCTCCGCCACCTCGGGTGTGATGCTGACGATACCGTGGCGGATTGGTTGATGGCGCGTTGCCGGCGCGAGGGAGGATTCTTCGCGGCCGAGGAGGCCCCGATTCCGGATTTGCTCTCCACTGCGACCGCCCTGCATGCGCTGGCGGGACTACACGCGGACATTGATTCGATCCGCGAACCGTGTCTTGATTTCATCGACACCCTTTGGACCAGCAAAGGTGCCTTTTACGGAAATTGGGCCGACGATATCGCGGACTGTGAATACACCTACTACGCGCTGCTCGCGCTGGGGCATTTGAGTCTATGACCTCGCCAATGATGCCGACCGAGTTGAGTGCGACGAAGTCGAAGGTGCAAAAAGCCCTCGCCAGCGCCGCGCGGGAGTTGCTCGACCGTCGCACCCGCGGAGGCTATTGGGTCGGCGAGCTGTCAAGCAGCGCGCTGTCCACCGCGACCGCGGTGTTCGCCCTTCGGCTCTACGAAAAGCAGAACCCCGGTAAAGGCGGAGACAGCGACGTCCGCCATCGGCTGATTACCGGCGGGATTTGTTGGCTCGTCAGCAATCAAAACGCGGACGGCGGATGGGGCGATACGACGCTCAGCCGCAGCAACATCAGTACCACGGCAATTTGTTGGGCGGCGCTTCGCGGTCACGGCGCTGACGCCGCTCCCGCGATTGCTTCTGCCGAATCGTGGCTGGCCAGCCAAGCCGGGAGCCCCGACGCCACGGCACTCGCGCGGGCGATCACCGATCGCTATGGCAAAGACCGCACTTTTGCGGTGCCGATCTTGACGATGTGTGCCTTGGCCGGCTGTTTCGGCGAAGGTCGTGGCGCCTGGCAAACGATCCCGCAATTACCTTTTGAGCTTGCTGCACTGCCTCAGTCGTGGTTTCGATTTCTTCGCCTGCCGGTCGTCAGCTACGCACTGCCGGGGTTGATCGCGATCGGCTTGGTTCGACACCACCGCCGGCCCACGCGCAATCCGCTGGCCCGCACAATCCGACGAATGTCGACGGCTCGCGCGCTGACCGTGCTGAAGAAAATCCAACCTGCCGGTGGAGGATTTCTCGAGGCGACGCCGCTCACAAGCTTTGTCGTCATGAGCCTCGTGGCCGGCGGTCGAGCAGATCATGCGGTAACGCATGCCGGAGTCGACTTTCTCATCCGCTCCGCACGTCCCGACGGGAGTTGGCCTATTGATACCAACCTGGCCACGTGGGTCACGACGCTTTCGATCAATGCTCTCGCTGCGGCTGACGGGGCCTCAGCGGTTGCGCGAACGCTTTCGCGCGAAGACCGGCGTGCCATCCGCGACTGGCTTCTGAACCAGCAGTATCGCACGCGGCATCCTTACACCGGCGCCGCACCCGGCGGATGGGCCTGGACTGACTTACCGGGCGGCGTCCCCGACGCCGACGACACCGCGGGAGCGCTCCTGGCACTGCATCATCTGGGCGATCGGGACCGACGCGTGATCGAGGCCGCCGAAAACGGCGCCGCATGGCTCGCCGACCTGCAAAACAACGACGGCGGAATCCCCACGTTCTGCCGCGGCTGGACTAATCTTCCATTCGATCGTAGCGGCGCTGACCTCACAGCTCATGCCATCCTGGCCTGGCGGGCTTGGCGTGACGCGGTCAATCCGACGCTGGCGAGCCGGCTGCGCAAGGCGGAACAGAAAGCCCTCAACTATCTCAAAGCCACACAGTTGCCGGAGGGTTCATGGTCGCCGCTCTGGTTCGGAAACCAGTGGGCGGCCGATGAAACAAATTGCGTCTACGGCACGGCAAAAGTCCTGATTGCCCTCGCCGTGACGGGCGCGCTGCCAGGCTGTCTCCTGCGCGCCGTCGATTGGCTTGCGTCCGTCCAGGGCAGCGATGGCGGATGGGGTGGGGGCACGAGTGGCACATCGTCGATAGAAGAAACAGGGCTCGCGGTCGACGCGCTGTCGCATTGCGTTGCGGTGATCAACGATCCGGGCCGCAAAGCCGCCATCGGTGCCGCCCTTAAACGCGGCCAAAGTTGGCTGATCGAACGAAGCAACGGCGAGGCGCGTTTCACGCCCGCTCCCATCGGCTTATATTTTGCGAAATTGTGGTATTTCGAGCGCAGCTATCCGCTGGTTTTTGCCCTGGGTGGGTTGGCAAGCGCGCTCGCGTCAGGTAGAGATGAAGATGAATTGCGGCCGCCGATTTGAACGACGAGTATCGATAATCGCAATCGCCAGCGATATGATCTGAAAAGAGGCCATATGCTTGATCCCCTATCGCTTCCCGACAATGTCTTGACGACGCAACTGAAGAAGGTTGTTAACTGGGCCCGGCGGAGTTCGCTGTGGCCGCTGCCGTTCGCCACCGCCTGCTGCGGAATCGAGGTCATGGCGACGGCCTCGAGCCGTTACGACCTGGCCCGTTTTGGCGCCGAGGCGATGCGGTTCAGCCCGCGGCAGAGCGACCTGCTGATCGTCGCCGGCCGCGTCGGCATCAAAATGATGCCGATCCTTCAACACATCTATCAGCAGATGACCGAGCCCAAGTGGGTGATCAGCATGGGCGCCTGCGCCAGCACCGGGGGCGTATTCGACGCCTACGCGACGGTTCAGGGAATCGATCAGTTCATGCCGGTTGACGTTTACGTTCCCGGCTGCCCCCCGCGGCCGGAGACGCTGATCGAGGGGATCATGGCCATCCAGCGAATCATCGACGAGGACGGCCTGCCACCGGCAGGTAAGCGTCGCCCGCTCCAGGTGGCGGTCGAGCCCAGCTACAAGCCGACGCCGCAACCCGTTCCTCTCACGGCTGGCGGGCGGACGATCTGAGCTTGATTTTCCTTCAGAGTCGTTGCGAATCAGGTGCTGGTGAGACCTTCCCGGATGGCATATTTCGTCAGTTCGGCCACGCTATCGACGTGAAGCTTTTCCATCAGGTTGCGCCGGTGCGTTTCGGCGGTCTTGACGCTGACGCTCAGCATCGCCGCCACCTCTTTGGTGGCTTTGCCCTCGGCGATCAACTGCAACACTTCCCTCTCGCGCGATGATAGCCTTTCAAAAGCGGAATGCGGGGGCTCGTCAGCCGAATCAGTCGCAATCCGCATCACCACCGACGGACGGAAATAGACGTTGCCCTTGATAACAGTTCGAATGGCCGTGACAAGCTCCTCAAAGGCGGCGGATTTGGTGAGATGTCCTGCCGCTCCCGCCCGGAGCATCTCGATGGTCATCCGGTCGTCCTCGCTGGCGGAAAGGCCGATGACCTTGACGCCGGGGACCGCCGCGATCACCTGTCGTGTGGCGTCAATCCCGTTGAGTTCGGGCATGCGAACGTCCATCACAACAACGTCGGGCGAAAGTTCCCGGACGCGTTCAATCGCCTTTCGGCCGTTCGTCGCTTCGCCGACGACCTCGAAATCGGCTTCCCGCTCAAGAAGTGTTCGGAGGCCGGCCCGAACAATCTCGTGATCGTCAACCAGCAATAATCTCACTCCCGCGTTCATGGCGGAACACACCTCCCGCTCATTCGGCTCGTGTCGGCAACAAATCTTACTCCATCCGATAGGTTCGCGTAAGGTTCGCGTAAGCTAATTCTGACAAGTGACCGGTCCTTCGAGCAACCTGCCGACCTGATCGTACGACCAGCGATCACCCCTGATCGTCCCTGACATCCACCCGCGGCCCCTGTGCCTTGGGCGGCACCGGCGCCACCGGCAAGGTTTGCCGCCACTGGAGCACCATTTTCTTCAGCCGCTCGACGATGTCCGGATGGTCCGCGGCGCGATTGTGCTTCTCACCAATATCGCTGGATAAATCGTAAAGCTGCGGCCGGCTGCCGTCCTCGTTGATCAGCAGTTTCCAGTCTCCGTCGCGCACCGACAAATCCGGAAAAGGATCGGCTTCGGGCCCCGGCCGGTCTGGAGGTCGCAGCCAGAAGAGGGGCTTGGTTCGTCTTGCCTGTTCGCGCCCCAGCAGCGACGGGCTCATGTCCTGGCCGTCCAGAAGCTCATCGGCTGCTGGACGCTGGCCGGCGATCGCGAGCACCGACGGCAGAAAATCCACGCCCGCGACCACCGTCCGGGAATTGGTCGTGCCCACGGCTGAGGTCGCGACAAGCCCCGGACCCCAAACAATGAGCGGCTCTCGCACTCCGCCCTCGTAAAGATTGCCCTTGTGGCCGCGAAACGGACCCGCCGAACCGGCGCCGGGCTCGGGGCCGTTGTCGCTGGCAACGACAATCAGCGTGTTGTCACGCAGCTTCGGACTGTTGCGAACATAATCCAGCAGCGGGCCGAGCTGATCGTCCGTCGCCTGCACGACGCCCAGGTAAAGCTCCTTCTTGGACCCGTCGCCACGCAGCGCCTTGGGCGGGAAAAATGGTGAGTGAACGTCGTCGGGCCAGATATCCACATAAAATGGCCGCCCATCTTTCTCGGCCTGCCGGATGAAATCCATCGCGGCGTCAACAAATGAACTGGTGACTTTCGAGCGATCGACCCAGGTAATCTGCCCGCGGCCCAACTTGTCGCTGCCCAGCGAGTATTTCTCCGCCGGCTGCCCGTCATAGGCGTCCAGCAATGGCAGCACGCGGTCGCCCAGCCCCTCAAACGTCGTGAGGGTTTTGTCAAACCCGTATTCTGTGATCAGCGGCGCGTCTCCGACGTCGCGCTGTCCGCCCATGTGCCACTTGCCGAAATGCCCGGTGGCATAGCCGGCGGCCTTGAGCTGCCGCGCCACCGTCGGCGCCGCCGGGTCCAGCCATTGCGCCATGCCGCGGTCCCGGTTCTCCGCCCGGCTGGCCAGATACGACGTGATCTTCCATCGGGCCCCATACTGTCCGGTCAACAGCGCGGTGCGCGACGGCGAGCAAATCGGGCAATTCACGTAAAACTGTGTGAAGCGGATCCCCTCGCGGGCGAGCCGGTCGACGTTGTCGGTGTGCACCCGCGTATTGCCGTAACAGGTCAGATCGCCATAGCCCATGTCGTCGATCAGCACGAACAACACGTTCGGACGCGATGCCGCCGCACTGGCGCCAACCGACACACCGACCAGGAGACACGATATGAGGAGGGAATTTCGCATGGTTCGAACTATGCGCTGCATGATACCCGCCGGTCACTGTCGCCCGTGAATCACCGATAGTTTGTGAACTGGATCGGGATCCCCGGCGGGCTGGCCCGCAGGTGAGCGATGACCGCCTGTAGATCGTCTTTCTTGCTCCCACTCACGCGCAGCGCCTCGCCTTGAATGCTGGCGTTGACCTTCAGCTTGAGCTCTTTGATCTGTTTCTGAATCGCTTTGGCGGTGTCCTTGTCGATGCCGCTCTTGAGCTTCACTTTTTGCCGCACGGTTTTGTGGGTCGCCTGCTCGATTTTCTGCGGGTCCATGGACTTGGGATCGACGCCGCGTTTGACCAGCTTCTCGACCACTACTTTCCGCACCGCCTCCAGTTGCGGCTCGCCATCGGCGCTGAGCGTCAGCTCCTTGTCCTTGCGGTTGAATTCGACCGACGCCGAGCTGCCCTTGAAGTCGTAGCGGGTGCCGATCTCCTTCTGCGCCTGGTTGATCGCATTATCCACTTCCTGAAGGTTGATCTCGGAAACGATGTCGAAAGAAGAGTCGGCCATATGCTGAGGTTGTGTTAGCGCGAACACGAGAAGTCAAGACTGATTCTAAGCCGTGTGGCCGATCCGCAGGGCCAGCCGTCGTCAACTGCCACGGCCACACGGGGCAATTCGTATAGTCAAGCGATGCATCGTTCCTGAGCGCGGGTGCCGATTCCCCTTGCCGGGCGACTACGCTAGAATCGCGACGCGCGTCGGCCCAGGCATTTTGGGCGGCGTCGAGGAGAGGTGTCCGAGTGGCCGAAGGAGCAGCACTGGAAATGCTGTAGCGGGCTTAAACCCGCTCGCGGGTTCGAATCCCGCCCTCTCCGCTGGTCTGGCCGCCCGCGAGTTCTAACTACTGGACTCGCGGGCGTTTGCATTTCCGGGGCGGTCCCGGTTTCACCCGTTTGTGGCGTTTTTGTGGCGTTTTGCAGCGGGAGAATTCTCCGAGCAACGCCATGCGCGGCAAACGATCGTCCTTCCGAATCGGCAAAGTTCGAGGGTATCTGCGGGGGCGGATCTGGTACCTGTGCTACCACGAGAACGGCCAGCGCCGTCGGCCCCGCATCGGGCCGGAGCTGGAAGCCGCCCGAAAGCTGGCGGCCCACACCAACGCCCAGCTGGAAAGCAGCACTGCCACCCTGCTCAACTTCGAGCCGGTCACGGTCGTCGAGCTGCGTGGCCGCTGGCTGACCCACCATGAGCAGGTGCTCCGCTCCTCGGTCCACACCATCGACCGCTATCGCACCGCTACCGACCACCTGCTGAGCTTCCTGGGGGACAGGCGCGGCGGCAAGCTGGCCTCACAGTTCACCGCCGCCGACGCCCAGGCGTTCGCCGCCCACCTCCGCGAGATCGAGGTGGCGCCCAACGGGCACAAGAACTCCGCCAAGCGCCGGCTGCTGGACAAGGGGATCAAGTACATCCTCGAGACATCCCGGGCGCTGTTCAACTACGCCGCCAAGCGGCGCCACCTGTCCGCCTACGCGCCCAACCCTTTCTCGGAAATCCAGATCGACCGCATGCCGATCGAGGAAGCCAAGCCGATCGTACTGTTCAGCCGCGAGCAGGAACGGCAGTTCTTCGAGGCCTGTGACGACTGGCAGTTTCCGATTTTTATGACGCTGGCCCTGACTGGATTACGACCGGGTGAGCTGGTGCATCTCGTTCTTCCGGAAGACCTGGATCTTGACCAGGGAATCTTGCGCGTGCGGAACAAGCCGCAACTGGGCTGGCAGGTGAAGACGCGGAACCAGCGTGATGTTCCCCTCCTCGCCCCGCTCGCGAACGTGCTCACCGCGCACTTGCGGGGCAGGCGCTGCGGCCCTGTATTCCTGCGCCGCCTAGTCCAAGCCACCCAAAGTGAGCCGCTGAAGGAAATCAGCACGGAGGATCTGAAAAGCGAAGTGACGGCGCGCGTGGGTGCGCGGGAAGCAGAGCTGGCGCGGTCGTTGAGCCGAAAGGAACGGCTGGCGGTCACCGGGAGCGTGTGGTGGGACGCAGGCGCCCTAAAAGAGGATCGGATTCGAACCGAGTTCATGTCGGTGACGCGAAAGATCGGGATTCCATCCGCGACCGCGCCAAAGCTGTGGCGCCATCAGTTCGCGACCGCCCTTCAGGATGCCAATGTGGATCCGCTGATCCGGAACCATCTGATGGGGCACTGCCCCGTCAATGGCTCCGGCTACGGGACTGCCCTCGGCATGACGGCTCTTTATACGCACACAAATCCGAAAACCGCCCGGACCCAATTGGAAGAAGCAATTCGGGCGCATCCGGCCATAGCGGCCGCCCCGCTGTGGTTGGTGCGGCATCAAGCGTCTGGCTGCTGAGGGGAACGGGATTCGATTCCCCGTGGCTCCATTCGACGCGACGAAAAGTGACTGCGCCGTCCGTGATCGACATATCGTATTCTGCCGCAGGGACTTATCGTACTACACAGAATTTCAATCGCGACGCCAATCCGTATCTGAAATAAGAACTTACGCATGGCAGGCAGCGGGATTTGAACATCTACTGTCAGCTTATCTGTTGATCCGACGGCCGACAGGATTCGCGGTAAGCGTGGCCCGGTCAGCTGACCGCCGCCGTCACTTCAGAAACGAGGCACACGCGGCTAACCGCATGTGCCTTTTTGCGATGGTAGCGAAGCCTCGGGAAAAGGCTTGACTGTATGATGAAGATGAGGGCAGGTGTGTGTTCCTTTGGCGGACTCAGGTGATCGAACGTGGACTTAGAAGCTCGCAACCTCGATGACGTGCTCAAGGTAACGACCTTGGCAGACATGCTTTCCGGTCCTGCCGTCGACTTCGTCGGCAATGCCGTCGATAACGCATGGACTACGCAGCGCGCGGACGTGCTTCGTCATCTGGTAGGCGTTGTCGCGACCATCGACCGATCCAAGTCAGCAGAAACCGATGCCACTCTGCTCGATTACTATCTCGGCAACTTGTGGAACGGCTTGAAATGCCTCGCCGGACCGCACAGAAGCGGGAGCTGGGAGTGGGACAGCACAGAACTCGAATCCGAGATTATCTGCCTCCGAAGGGCTCTTCGGTCAAAAGGCTTTGGACAGATTGAGCAGGTAAGGCGCTGCCAGATACTGACGAATCTCGCCAACTGCCACAGCACGACCGGCCGCTTCGTCGAGGCAATAGGCGCATGGAATCAGGCGATCGAAATCGAACCACGGTTCGGGATGGCGAGAGGCAATCGCGCCGCCGGCCGGTGGAGTTACGCGAGGGCTGTTTACGACGAAGGTCACGCCATTGTCATGGCAAGGGAGGCATGGCGTGATCTGGACCCGTCGACGCTGGAGGCGATTGAACCCGGTGCCGGGGAATACTTCGCTGCGTTGCGCAGCGACATTGAAGCGGCCTTGCCTGCTGAGGCATTGAAAGCCACGTTCGACCTCACAGACTTTCCGCTTGGGGCGACGGATGCGGAAGTGGATTACCGTCGCTGGTGTCTTACCAACCGGCTGTTTCTCAATCCGTTGAACGATCTGGGTGCGTATGCGATTGGCGCACGCGACATTCTGACTTCTCCCTCGATCGTCGCACCCATCGGTGAAGGTCCGCGCTTCCACGGATTCTTCAACCAGATCAAGCAGGAATTCTGCGCAGCAAGGTGGCTGGCCTACGAAGCGATGAACGAATCCGCGCCGCACTTCTCTGATGCTGATGTGCTGCTCTACAACACGCTCGACTACCCGAGCTATTCGCTTTCCACCGAGAAGCTCAAACTGGCCTTCA
>DATHPP010000342.1:0-3963 GCA_035483795.1 Tepidisphaeraceae bacterium
AGAATGTCGTTGATGATCGCCAGCAGATGCTCGCCGTTGCGGCGGATGGTGCGGACGCAGTGCATCCGCTCCTGTTCGCTCTGCCTGGGGTCCAGCAGCATCTCGGCATAACCCAGGATCGCGTTCATCGGTGTGCGGATTTCATGGCTGGTGTTGGCCAGGAACGCGCTTTTGGCCATGTTGGCCAGCTCGGCGTCCTCTTTGGCCCGTTTGACCTCTTCCTCGGCCTGCTTCTGGCGGGTGGTGTCCTCGTGGGCGACGACCAGCCGCGCGGGCGGAAAGCCGGGAAAGCGGGTGACGCGGGCGAGAAACGAGCGCGGGCCGGCGGCGGTGGACAACGAATACTCGATGGAGAATTCGTTCTGTTTTCCGCTGGCGACGTCGCGGATTCCCGCGGCAAACGCCGCGGCACGCGACTCACGCCGGACCCCGCCAAGCTCGTCACAGACGGCCAGGTAATTGGTTCCTTCGCCGACGCGGTCGTTGCCGTCGCCGCCGGTCGCGCCGAACTCGCGCCACGCCCGGTTGGTGGCCAGGACCACGCCACTGCCTTCAATGATCGCGATGTGCATCGGCAGGGCGTCGACCGTCGAACGGGCAAACTGCTCGCTTTCCCGCAGCAGCTTTTCCCCCAGCCGCTGGCGCCGGAAAAACCGCCGCAGCATGATCGCCATCAGCTCCAGCAGCGCAAGCTGAAGCAGAATCAGCACGACCAGCGCCGTATGCTCGGAGATCCCCAGCGAAAAATGCGAAACCAGCAGCGCCGACACGGTGGCGAGGATCGCGAATGCGGCGATGACGCTTTGAAACGCCCGGGGCGAGATTTTTTTCAGTGACTGGCTCAAGGCGTACACCGTGTAATGGCCACCGGCGGCCAAAAACCGCCGCACTCCCGGTAATCCCAATATCGGATGAGCCAAATGAGCGAATTACCGTCGGGTTTTTGGTAACTGAACGTTTTGAACAAAACTGAACGTTTTTCGCGGTTTTTATCGCCAAAAACCTTGAGGTCCGGATATGGTGTGAGCGGCCGTCGTGGGATGACGCGGCGGGCAATTCTGGGAAGCTGACGGGCAAAACTATGGGAAGAACACTATCGGTCAATATCGAGATCGCCCTGGAACCGCTCAAGGCATTCGAGGTTTTGGTTGATGAGCTATCGCTCGCACTGGAGACCGGTGGGTTGAAGTTTTTGCCGGGGACGAAGGGGCAACTGAGCGATACAGATGCGGCGGTCGCGCAGGTGGTCGGCTGGGAACCCGCCAGAAGGATCGCGATACATTGGGACCCGACGGAGTGGGGCGGGCCAGATGGGGCGGCGGTCGAGCTGCTCTTCGAGCCGGTCGACGGCGGCACGCGCCTCACCCTCGTCTGCCGCGATTGCCAGGGCGCGACCGGCGACGGCACGGAGCTGGCCGGATGGTTCTCCGGCGAGGTTTTGGCGCCGATGCTTCTGGCGATCTCCCCCGCGCGACTGGGGAACTGGGTCACCGACCGGCGGGCACGGCGGCCGTCGGGGCCGGCCTCACGCGACGTCTACCGCGACCCCTTGTACCATTATCCCAACTTCAAAGTCATCCTCGCCGAACTGGCCCTGCGCGAGCAGGACTATCTGATCGACATTGGCTGCGGCGGGGGGGCGCTGCTGAAGGAGGCCCTGCGGAGCGGCTGCCGGGCGGCGGGCATCGACCACAGCCTCGACATGGTGCGCCTGGCGACGCGGGAGAACCAGAAGGCCGTCGATGACGGGCGCCTGACTGTCAAACAGGCGACCGCCGATCATCTCCCGTTTGCCCAGGGGCAGTTCACCTGCGCATCGATGACCGGCGTGCTCGGTTTCCTTCCCGACGCGCTGGCCGCCTTCCGCGAGTTGCATCGCGTCCTGCGGCCCGGCGGGCGAATCGTCGTGTTCGGCTCCGATCCGTCGCTGCGGGGCACTCCTGCCGCCCCGGAACCCATCGCCTCCCGCCTTTGCTTCTACGACGACGCGCAACTCGCCCGCCTCGCCCTGGACGCCGGCTTCCGCGACGTGCGCGTCGTACGGCGCGACCTGCTCCCCTTCGCACGCGAAGCCGGCGTACCCCAGGAGCACCTGGCCTTGTTTGCCGGCAACGCCGCGCCGTTCCTGCTCGCCTCCACGCCAGAGTCCTCGCAGACCGCAGGCTGACAGGTTCGTCCGCGTCACCAATGCACTCCCATCCAGTGACACGACGGCCCGGATGCGGTAAAGCAGCGGCATGTCCGAGATCCCGCGAAAGTCCACCGTCCAGGAGATCCGCGCCCGGTTCGATAACGATGTCAAGCGGTTCAGCGATCTGAATACGGGACAGTCGGCGACGATCGATGCGCCGCTGGTGCTGGAGCTGATTTCCGCGTGCGCCGCGGCGACGACGCCGGGCGCGCGCGACCTGCTCGACATTGGTTGCGGGGCGGGAAACTACTCGCTCAAGCTGCTGGAAAAGCTCCCGAAACTGAATGTGACGCTGGTCGACCTCAGCCAGAACATGCTCGACCGGGCCGTGCAGCGGGTGGGCAGGGCGACCTGCGGGATCGTGAGGCCACTGGCCGGGGACATCCGCGAGCTGCCGCTGGCGGACGACTCTTTCGACGTCATTCTCGCGGCGGCGGTGCTGCATCACCTCCGCGGCGATGCCGAGTGGGAGGCCGTCTTGACCAAGTGCCATCGCTGCCTGCGCCCCGGCGGGTCGGTCTGGATCGCCGACCCGGTCGATCACGACCTGCCCGCCGTCCGGCGGATCATGCGCGATCGCTACGGCCAATATCTCCTGCGCCAGGGCGGCGCGGAATACCGCGACAAGGTCTTCGCCTACGTCGAGGCCGAGGACACGCCGCGATCGTTGACCTTTCAGACCGAACTGCTCCGGCGAGTGGGTTTCGACGTCGCCGAAGTCCTGCACAAGAACAACTGCTTCGCCGCGTTCGGAGCGATGAAGGTCGCCTGAGGAAAAACAAGAGGACTAACCACAGAGACCACAGAGGCCACAGAGAAATAATTTTAGAAAACGACAGAGAAATCCGTTTTTCCCCTCTCTGTGTCCTCTGTGGCCTCTGTGGTTAGTCTTTTCTTTCGTGAATCGGCGGGGAATCGTGCCCGGTAATATGATGAGTGACAGCTCACACAGCGGCATCATCAATTTGAACAAGCCGGCTGGCATCAGCTCGGCGCGGGCGGTGGCGATGGTGAAGAGGCAATTGCCGCGGGGGACGAAGATCGGCCACGCCGGGACGCTCGATCCGTTTGCGACCGGCGTTCTGCTGCTGCTGGTCGGCAAGGCAACCCGGCTGTGCGAGACGCTGATGGACCAGCCCAAGCAATACGTCGCGACCGTCAAGCTGGGCGCGACGACGATCACCGATGATCCGGAGAAACCCGAGACGCCGACACCGGGCGCGGCGCCGATCGAGCGCGAGCGCGTCGAGGCGGCGCTGCAATCGTTCGTGGGAGAAATTCTTCAGCGGCCACCGGCCTACAGCGCCATGAAGATCGAAGGCCGCCGGGCCTACGACGTCGCCCGACGCGGCGGCCAGGTGAAACTCGAACCCCGCCCCGTGAAGGTCTACTCGATCGAGCTGCTGGAGTATCAGTGGCCGTTCGTGAAATTGCGGATCGACTGCGGCCGCGGGACCTACATCCGCGCCATCGCCCGCGACCTCGGCGAACGCCTGGGCTGCGGCGGTTATCTGACCGAGCTCACCCGAACCCGCGTCGGGGATTACCAGCTGGCCGATGCCGTGGACCTGGCCGCAATGATCCACGAAGGACACGAAGGGAACGACGAAATTCGAATGACGAGCCTGGCGAAGTTCGAAACTCGAATGACGAATGACGAATCAAATCCGAATGACTGAATTAGGGTTCCCATCCGCGATCTATCGCGGATGGGAGGCCCTACGAATGACGAAACGAAGAACCTCGACCCGTAGCAGTTTCGAGCTTCGGTC
>DATHPP010000343.1:0-9414 GCA_035483795.1 Tepidisphaeraceae bacterium
AAACTTCGTGTCGGGCTCCATCGCTCCAACTCGCGAACCGGCCTCGACCCGGCCCGTCGGCAACGATACTTTAACTGCGGGACGGCCCCATTTTCATCCTCTCAGGGTGAGGCGCCGCCTCATGAACAACTTCGTGGTTGAATCGAATTCTCCGCGAAAAGCCACCGTATTGAGAGACGGCTTCGGCGCTGAAGTCGATCTGGAGAAGCAGAGCGTCGAGATACTGCTCGACTTCCCCCAGTTCCCTTGAGGCATCCCATATTGGTTGTGCAGTCATTACAACTCCTGTCTTGGGCGATGGGCCCAGTGTGCGCGGGTTGCCGGCGGGTGTGAAAAAAATCCCTGCTTGCAGACCCCTTCCTGATACAGACCCGCCAGTGCAGGAGAGGTTTGCTCACTTCCCGCGGGCGGCGGGGATTTGAGGATTCGCAGCGCCGGCGGGCGCGATGGCGTCGGGCTGAGCGGTGGGGAGGCGGACGGTGAAGATGGTGCCGCGGTCGAGGCCGGCGCTGGCGGCGGTGATCGCGCCGCCCTGTGCCTCGGCCAGGCCCTGGGCGATGGCGAGGCCCAGTCCCAATCCGCCGAAGCGGGCGGCGACGTCGGGGCTGGCCTGCTCGAAAGCCTCGAAAATCCGCGACAGCTTTTCCGGCGCGATCCCGATTCCGTTGTCGATCACGTCGACCCGCATCGCGCCGTCGGGTGCGTTTGAGGTATGGATCGTGACGCGTCCGCCCGGCGGGGTGAACTTGATGGCGTTGCGGATCAGGTTCCAGAAGATCTGCTGGAGTCGCGTCGGATCGCCCTGGACGATCGAGTGGGTGGCGTGCAGCTCGGTCAGGAGATCGAGCTGGGAATCGTCGGCGTCGGGGCGGGCGATTTCGATGGCCGCGGCAAGAGGATCGTGGAGGTCGATCCGTTCGAGCTTGAGGTTCAGTTTGCCGTTGCCGATGCGGCTGAGGTCAACTAGATCGTCGATGAGGCGAAGCTCAACCTCGACGCTGCGGCGGACCATCTGCGCATCCCGCCGAACCGGTGTGGGCAGCGAAGCGTCGTTTTCGATGGCGTCCATCACCATCGAGACCGGGACCAGCGGGGCGCGGAGCTCGTGGCTGACCATGGCCAGAAACCGGCTCTTGGCGGCGCTGGCCTCCTCGGCCAGTTCCCTGGCCCGCTGCGATGCCTGGGCGGCACGCTTGAGGGCGGCGTGCAGAGAACTGGTCAGCACCGCCACGACGGTAAACACGAGCACGCGCAGGACGGCGTCGCGAAAGCCGGCGGTGGTGTCGGCCTGCGGGATCAGTGCCCAGGCGGTTGCAATCCCGGAAAGCACGGTGGCCACGATGCCCGGCCCCAGGCCGCCGAACCAGGCGCTGAAAATCACTGCGGCGAAAAAGAGCGGCGAGATTCCGGAATCGCCAAAGGAATGCAACACGCTGCGCAGTACGTTGGCCACCGCCACGGCCAGGATAGCCGTGGCGTAGCCGATAGCAGCGCTCCTGATTCGCGATCGCTCCATGAAGATTTGTCCAATACTTCTTACCATCGTCGGCCAGCGGCGCTACCGGGTCATCAGGGAAAATCTCAGGGAATGGGGAAGCCCTGACTCTGATAGGCGTTGATCTTATTGTGCAGGGTTCGACGGGTAATGCCGAGCTCGCGGGCGGAGGCGGCGCGGTTTCCGTTGTTCCGCCGAAGGCTCTGAAAGATCAATTCGCGTTCCGCCTCCTCGATTGTCTGGGTCGTCTGCGCGGTCGTGGGGGTGTCCTGCTCCGGGGCCAGGTCAGAAGGCTTGGGCGTCGTCGCGGCGAGGCGCTTGAGTGCGCGGTCCAGCGCCCGTTCCAGCTCGCCGCGTTGACAGGGCTTGGTGAGGAACTCGACAACATCCAGATGGATCGCCTGTTTGGCGACGTCGATGCTGGCATAGCCGGTCAGGACGATCGCCTGAAGATCGGAGGATTTCTCGCGCAGCTTCTGGAGCGTGTCCAACCCGTTCATCCGCGGGAGATGGTAATCGAGGATGACGATTTGGAACGGGGCTTGGTTGTTGTGTCGGACGGCTTCCTCGCCGCTCCAGACGGCCAGCACGTGGAATTCCGCCGCTTGGGCGACGCGAACCAGCATTTCGCGCACTCGCGGGTCATCCTCGACGATCAGGACGCGCAGCTCGTCGGGGCGGCGAGGACGGGAGATTTCCAAGGGTCGTTCCATTTCGACGGCGCCGAACCGTCATCCGGATTTTAGCGGTCCAGATGGCGTTTCGTCAGCGATTCAGGGGCGACACGCAAATGACAGGGCAACAGAGAGAAAAATCTTCACTGGCTGCGGCCGATCGATACATTAAGATAATGTGAAGTAACGATGAATTTGTCGCTAAATCCTGTAGGGGGCGGCAAGTCAACGTGGAGGCCGTTATGCGACGGTTTTTCATTGGCGGAAGTTTGTTGTTCGCGGTGTTGCTGCTATCAACCGGTTGCGGTTCGACCAATCGCTCAGGATATGCTGCCACGGGTGAAAGTGGCTATGCCGGCGGAACTGGTGCGTTCGGCGAAGATCCGGTCAACCCCGGCGAACATTCGCGGGAGCGATTCATGAATGCGATTCAGGCGAGCCAGCAGGCCAACAGTCAGGCGAGTCAACCTGTGACGTCGCGATGATTGCCTGATAGCGCCGCCCGCAGCGGTCCCAGGTGAGCGTCATAGTGACGCCATCGACCGACGGACCGGCGGTAGATCGGCAAGTGAACCTGGGCACTACTCGCGGTCGCCACCGGACGATCGTTTTCGTAGAACCGCAAGCACGCCGGGTCCCATGGAAGTTGCAGAAACTGGACCATACGGCGGGCTTCGGCTTCCAGATCGTCCACGACCTGCTCGTAGCGCACCTCCATAACGGGAAGCTCCAGCACCTGCTTCCAGTGAGACATGAGCTGGTGGCAATGCGCATAGAGGTGCCCGGTCGCGGAAAGGTCAAAGCCGAATTCGCTGCCCGCCGCGAAATCGGTCAGATAACAGGAGAGGCAAGTGTCCAGGGGATCCCGCAGGCAGTGGATTACCCGCGCCTGGGGAAAGAGAATCGCGATCAGCCCCAGGTTCAGCAGGTTCATGGGCAGCTTGTCAATGATTCGCGTTGCCCTGGGGGACAGCGCCTGAAGCGGTCCCAGGTACTCGGCAGCCAGGTCGTTGGCGAGCGATTTCGTGAACTGGTCCAGACATTCGATCAAGCCAGCGGCGGGATGGGAAAGGCGCGACACCGCCGATGTCCATAATCCGAAAATCCAGTTAATCTCGCCCGCGCCATGGATCTGCGGGTGCGAGGCGAGTACCTGCTCGACGAGTGTCGTGCCCGATCGCGGCATTCCCACGACGAACACCGGAAGCGGGCTTTCGTGAGTGGCCCGGGGCAGGCGCCGCAACGTTGCGGGGGTGAAATACGCCGTCCAATCGCGCACGAGCCGTTCGATGCGCAACGGGTCGTAGCTCCCGCGCCGCAACGCGTGCGCCTGCGTGGCGTGGGAGAAGGCATCGCCGTAGCGGCCCAATTCATCCAGCAGGTTGGCGGCGCAAAAGTGCAGGGAGGACAGGTGCGGGGACGTTCCGGCGGCTGGCGTCGCCAGCGCGTTCAGGATCAAGTCGAGTGCCTTGGAAGTGCGAGCATGGCGCGGGGCCATGCGGGCATGGAGCACGACGAGCGAAGTCGCGCGATTGCCGGCGGCAAGAAGGCGGCTCACGATGTCCCAGGCGGCGGCGGTTTGCCCGCGCGCATCCAGCGACGCAGCAAGCCGGACTGCCGCCTCGGTCTGGTCCACCGACCCACCCCGTGAGCTTCCGGAGACGGATTTTTCCGAATGCGCCATTGCTCCTCAGATACTACCAACTCCGCCCGAACCGGGCTCCGGCGGCCGAAGCATGGTGTCCAAGTATTGGGCCGGTGAGAGAATAAATCACCTTCTGCGTCATCGGGCTGATCAGATCGACGGGAGAGCATGAATTTCCGATTGGCCGATCGATACCTTCCGTGGAAACGCGGCGGCGGAAGAAGTGAATTCTTTTCTCTGTGCCGCCGGGGTCGTTTAGAAGAGATGTCAAGGGAGAGGCCCTGTCTTGAGTGAGAGCGTATGTCCGTTGCCCGATTTGCCCTGAGCCGCCCGTACACGGTAGCGGCGGTCGTCATCCTCGTTTGCCTGCTGGGAGTCGGCGCCGCTCTGCGCATGCCGACCGATATTTTCCCCGAGATCAACATCCCCGTCGTGAGCGTCGTCTGGACCTACAACGGGATGAGCCCGGACGAGATGCAGAACCGGATTTTGGCACTGCACGAGCGGCAGCTCGCCTCGCTGGTCGACGACATCGAGCGGATCGAAGCCAACAGCTATGAGGGCGTTGGGGTCATCAAAGTGTATCTGCATGAAGGGGCGGACGTGAGCCGGGCGGTTTCGCAGCTGGGCAGCAGCGCGCTGACCGTGCTGAAGTACATGCCGCGCAGCATCACCCCGCCGCTGGTATTGCGATACGGGGCGACGGACGTGCCGATCATCCAGCTCGCCCTGTCCAGCAAAACGCTGACGGACACGAAGCTCAACGACCTGGGGCAGAACATCATCCGGCCCGACCTTGCCGTCGTCCGGGGTGCTTCGGTGCCCTATCCGTATGGCGGCAAGCCTCGGGTCATCATGGTGGACCTCAATCAGGCGGCGCTTCAGGCGCGGGGGTTGTCACCCTCGGACGTCAGCAAAGTGCTGCAGACGCAGAACGTGATCCTACCGGCCGGCGACGTCAAGATTGGGAACAACGACTATCCGGTCCTGGCCAACAACAGCCCCAGCCTGATCGACACGCTGAATAATTTCCCCGTCAAGCTGGTACACGGACATCAGGTTTTTCTTCGGGACGTTTCCTACGTTCACGACGGGTATCAGATCCAGACCAACTCGGTCAGTGAGAACGGCAAGCCGGGCAGCCTGATGATGGTGCGCAAAACCGGGGGCAGCTCGACGCTGGCGGTTATTGACGGCGTGCAGAGCGTGCTTCCCGACATCAAGAAACTTTTGCCGGCGGGGGTCGACATCAAGCCGATTTTCGACCAGAGCATTTTCGTCAGGGCGGCGTTAAACAGCGTCCTCATGGGCGGGCTGATGGCTGCCGGGTTGACCGCGCTGATGATCCTGCTGTTCCTGGGGAACTGGCGGCTGACGGTCATCATTCTGTGCTCGATCCCGCTGTCGGTGATCGCGGCGATTCTGGTGATGTACGGCGCCGGTCAGACGCTGAACACGATGACGCTGGGCGGTTTCGCGCTGGCCGTCGGCATTCTCGTTGACAACGCGACGGTGGTGATCGAGAACATCGAGCGGCGCATCGGGATGGGCGACCCGCTGGAGACCGGCATTATCGGGGGCGCGGGCGAAGTCGGCACGCCGACCATGCTGGCCACCCTTGCCATCTGCATCGTGTTCGTTCCCGTCTTTCTGCTCCAGGGGACGGCCAAGTATCTGTTCAGCCCGTTGTCGATGTCGGTGATCGTGTCGCTGCTGGCGAGTTTGGTGCTGTCGTTCACGTTCGTGCCGGTCATGTTCAAGTACCTGATGCGCTCGTACGTGCAGCAGCAACGCGCCGCCGGCCACGGATTGCAAAACCGCCCGACGCTCAATCCCTTCACGCTGATCCACGGCGAGTTTGAGCGCGGCTTCGGCGCATTCCGCAATACCTACCGCGAGGTGGTTTCCTGGACGGTGCACCGTCCCTGGCCGACGGTGGCGTTTTTCCTGTGCCTGATCGTGGTGTCGTGCCTGCTGTTTCCGACGCTGGGGATGGACTTTTTCCCGCAGGTGGACGCGGGTCAGATGCGGCTGCACGTGCGCTGTCCTGCCGGCACGAGAATCGAGCAGACGCAAGCGGACTTCGCCCGCGTCGAGCAGTCGATCCGCCAGGTCGTCGGCGCCAATCAGATCGATGTGATCCTCGACAACATTGGGCTTCCATACAGCGGGATCAACATCGCCCTGAGCGACAGTGCCACCGTCGGTCCGATGGACGGCGAGATTCTCGTGTCGCTCAAGCAAGGGCATTCTCCGACCGCGGCCCACATGGCGGATCTGCGCCGCGAATTGCCCAGGCGCTTCCCGGAGATGCAGTTCTTCTTTCAGCCGGCCGACATCGTCAACCAGGTGCTGAACTTCGGGCAGCCGGCGCCGATCGACGTGCGGGTGACCGGGCCCGATCACGGGGCGGATTACGCCAAGGCGCTGGAGCTCGTGCGAGACCTGAAGAAGGTGCCCGGCCTGGTGGATGTTCACGTGTTCCAGGTTCCCGACGCGCCGTCGCTGCGAATCGACGTGGATCGCACCATGGCCGAGCAGGTGGGCATGACGCAGGAGGAAGTGGCCCAGAGCCTGCTGGTTTCGCTCAACTCCAGCGCGCAGATCGCTCCGAATTTCTGGCTCGACCCGAGGAACGGGGTGAGCTATCCGCTGGTGGTGCAAACGCCGCAGTACCGCGTGGATTCGGTTCCGGCGCTAATGACGCTGCCGCTGGCGACTGCGGCGCAGAAGCAGAAGCAGCTTTTGATGAACGTGGCCCGGCTGGGGCGAGGGCCGGTGCCGATGGTGGATTCGCAGATCAACATCCGCGACGTGTTCGACGTTCACGCCGACACGCAGGGCCGGGACCTGGCGAGTGTCGCCGGGGCGATCGACAAGGTGCTCAAGGCGGCGGCCCCACCGGCTGCCTCCGCCATGCACGTCGAGCTGACCGGGCAGATCGAGACGATGCGGCAGAGCTATGCGGGTTTGTTCGGCGGCATGGGATTGGCCGTGATCCTGGTCTTCCTGCTGATGGTGATTCAGTTCCAGAGCTGGACCGATCCGCTGATCGTGCTGATGGCGGTGCCGTTCGCGCTGGCCGGCGTCATGTGGATGCTGTTCCTGAGCCGGACCCACATCAGTGTTCCGGCGCTGATGGGAACGCTGATGTGCATCGGACTGACGACGGCCAACAGCATTCTGGTGGTGACATTTGCCAAAGACCGCCAGACGGCGGGGGACGACGCGATTACCGCCGCGGTCGCGGCAGGTTTCACGCGACTTCGCCCGGTACTGATGACCGCCGGCGCGATGGTCCTGGGCATGATTCCGATGGCCTTGGGCGTCGGTGAGGGCGGCGAGCAAAACGCGCCGCTGGCCCGCGCGGTCATCGGCGGCCTGTTGTTCGCAACCTTCGCGACGCTCGTTTTCGTCCCCACGATGTACCGCCTGCTGGCCGGCCGCAGGAAGGTCGGACCGATCGTCCTGGAGTTGTGATGTCCGTCGTTGCAGCAGTCCTGAAACGCCCGTACACCGTGGCCGCACTGGTGATCCTGGTGTGCCTGCTGGGGATCGGCGCGGCCCTGCGCATGCCAACCGACATTTTTCCCGAGATCAATATTCCGGTCGTGAGCGTCGTCTGGACTTACAACGGGATGAGCGCGCCCGACATCCAGAATCGGATCCTGGCGCTTCACGAGCGCCAGCTTGCCAGCCTCGTCGACGACATCGCCCGCATCGAAGCCAACAGCTATCAGGGCGTCGGGGTGATCAAGGTGTACCTTCACGAAGGCGCTGACGTGAGCCGGGCCGTGTCGCAGCTTTCCAGCAGCGCGCTGGTGGTGCTGAAGTACATGCCGCGGAACATCACCCCACCGCTCATTCTGCGTTACGGGGCAACCGACGTTCCGATTATCCAGCTTGCCTTGTCCAGCGATACGCTGACCGATACGAAACTGAACGACCTGGGTCAGAACATCATCCGGCCCGACTTGGCCGTGGTGCGCGGCGCGTCGGTGCCCTACCCGTACGGCGGCAAGCCGCGGGTCATTATGGCTGACTTGGACCGCGAAGCCCTTCAATCGCGCGGGCTTTCCCCCGGGGACGTGAGCGACGCCATCCAGCGGCAGAACGTCATTCTTCCCGCCGGAGACATCAAGGTCGGACGCAGGGACTACACCGTTTCAACCAACAACGCGCCGGATGTGATCAAAGTCATTGGCGATTTTCCGATCCGGGAGATCGACGGGCGCGAGGTGTTCGTTCGCGACGTCGCCCGGGTTCACGACGGCTATCAGATTCAAACGAATTCGGTGAGTGAGAACGGCAGGCCCGGAAGCCTGATGATGGTCCGCAAGACCGGGGGCAGCTCGACGCTGGCCGTCATCGATGGCATCCAGGGCGTCCTGCCCGACATCAAGAAGCTCCTGCCGGCGGGCGTGGACATCAAGCCCATCTTCGATCAGGGCATCTTCGTGCGGGCGGCCCTCAACAGCGTGCTGATGGGTGGTCTCATCGCCGGTGGCCTGACCGGTTTGATGATCCTTTTGTTTCTCGGCAATTGGCGGCTGACCCTCATCGTCCTGACCTCGATACCGATCTCGGTGCTGTGCGCCCTGCTGGTGATGTACTGCCTGGGCGAGACGCTCAACACGATGACGCTCGGCGGGCTGGCGCTGGCGGTCGGCATCCTGGTCGACGACACCACGGTCGGCATCGAGAACATTCACCGCAACCTTCACCTGGGCAAGAAACTCGACCGCGCTATCGTGGACGGCAGCGATCAGATCGTGTTGCCGACCCTCATGTCGACGCTGTCGATCTGCATCGTGTTTGTCCCGGTATTCCTGCTTCAGGGGACGGCCAAGTACCTGTTTCGCCCGATGGCCGAGGCCGTGGTGTTTGCGATGCTGGCCAGCTATGTGGTCTCGCGGTTTGTCGTTCCGGTGCTGTTCAAGTTCCTGATGAAGGGTCATCCTCAGCGGCACCAGCGGGTTGCCGGGCTGGGCAACATCCTGCGCGTGTCGGTCCGCCAGCCGTTCTCCGCGATCTATTATGCGTTCGAGGCGGGGTTCACGGCGTTTTCGCAGGGATATCGCAACGTGCTGGCGTGGGCTGTCGATCGGCCGTTGACGACGATCCTGCTTTTCGCCCTCCTGATGTGCGTTTCGCTGCCGCTGTTCCCGCACCTGGGGATGGACTTTTTCCCGCAGGTGGATGCGGGCCAGATGCGGCTGCACGTGCGCGCCCCGGCGGGAACGCGGCTGGAAAAAACACAGGAATATTTCGCCCGCGTCGAGCAGGCGATCCGCCGGATCGTCGGCGCCAATCAGATCGACGTGATCCTCGACAACATTGGGCTTCCATACAGCGGGATCAACATCGCCCTGAGTGACAGTGCCACCGTCGGTCCGATGGACGGCGAGATTCTCGTGTCGCTCAAGGAAGGACATTCTCCGACCGCGGCCCACATGGCCGACCTGCGCCGCGAATTGCCCGGGCGCTTCCCGGAGATGCAGTTCTTCTTTCAGCCGGCCGACATCGTCAACCAGGTGCTGAACTTCGGGCAGCCGGCGCCGATCGACGTGCGGGTGACCGGGCCGGACAGCGACGTGGCC
>DATHPP010000344.1:0-17812 GCA_035483795.1 Tepidisphaeraceae bacterium
AACCGCGAGGCCTCGCGAACAACTCGACGGACACTAACAAAGAAATGAAAGTCGCGCGCCCGCCCAAACACCGAACATCAAAAATTCACGAGGGAAGATGCGATCGCCCTGCGCAGCACCCTGACCCGGCCCACTTCGGGCCGGCCTTGAACGCAATCGAAGATATACTCCGGGCGTGTCCCATCGGGACGCGGAACGCCAGGGTATGACCACCCGAATTTGCGGCCGTGCAACTGCTCCCCTGTCCAGAGCCCTCCTGCGGCCAGGCAAATCAGCAGAGAGATCGCGGACGCAATGGTAAAGAAGCGACGGCGCACGCCTGCATTTTACCCGCAGCCGATTGTTGCACGCCAAACGAATTCGCCGGCTCATCCGTGGCGATCGGCGCCGCGGTTCGCCGCGATCGTTTCTCCGATTTTCATCGCCCGCACGGGTTGCAAACCCGTGTCACGCGCGGCCCGATCGGGTTGGAAGAAACGCCGTCTGCCAAGGACGCCAAAACAGACGTGGACAAGCTGACCGCGTCGGGCGCGCCACACGCGGCGCGTCTTCGCACGTGATGCCGGCTGGCCAGCTTTCCTTCGGATCAGTTGTCGGCTTCACCGCGGAGGGACGCGGAGGGTTCCAGCTTGTTGACCATCCGCTTGAGGCCGTCTTTGGGGTGAAGCACGTTGAAATTGATCAGGAGCCCCATCTGGTTGATGTCTCTCATGCGCGATCCTCCGCGACCTCCGCGGTTTGCTCTTTCGAGCCTGACATGATACCCAAAAACGCCCGCGTGGATTGTGGCGCACCCTGGACAAGCTGACCGCGTTGCTTTTGTCGCGTCGTTTTCGCGTCCTTCGCGGACCGGTCTGAAACGGCGCGAAGCGCGAGTCGTACCGGAAAAGAGCTAATCGAGTACAATGCGGCGATGCGCCATCGCGCAAACATGATCCCATTTGTGTTGATGTTCTTATGCGTCGCAGCGGACCCCGCGACAACTCAGCCAGCACTTCAGCCAATCGATCTGCGGGAATCCGTGTATTTGGCCAAATACAGCCTTCACGTCACGGTAGCTTCTGACGGCGCTGTCCGGTCCGTTCGGACCATGGGCAATGAAATAGAAACCCACGCCGGGATGCTGCGTCCGGCGCAGGTTAACGAGTTGCGTTCGCAATTCGCCAACTGGGACAAGTGGAAAACGTCCTATGCTGGAGTTGCCGACGCACGGGAAACCTCGTTGCGATACGGCACGCGAACTGTCACAGGCAGCGACTTGCCAAGGGAAATACAAGCTATCTGCTCGCGGATTCAATTGCTCGCGCAGTCACTTCCGGAGGTGAATACCCAAAACCCAGCGGAGAATTCAAACTGACCCACTGCCGGAAATTCGTGACGATCGCAGCCCGCATCGCGCGCCGTGTATAATCGCAATCGTGCCACCGGCCCCGGCAATTCTTCACGTGGACATGGACGCGTTTTTTGCGTCGGTGGAGCAGTTGGACCAGCCGGAATTACGCGGCAAGCCGGTGCTGGTGGGGTATGACGGGCCGCGGGGGGTGGTGGCAGCGGCGTCGTATGAGGCGCGCGAATTCGGCTGTCATTCGGCGCAGCCGATGGCGGCGGCCAAACGATTGTGTCCCCATGCGAGTATCGTTCCGGTCCGCGGCGAGCGCTATCGCGACGTTTCGCGGCAAATGTTTGCGATCCTCGAAAAGTTCTCGCCGGTCGTCGAGCCGCTCAGTGTTGATGAGGCGTTTCTCGATCTGGGCGGGACCCAAAGGCTTTTGGGCGACGCGGCCGATGTGGCACGCCGGCTCAAAGAGACGATCCGAGCGCAGTTGCATCTGACGGCGTCGATCGGCGTGGCGCCAAACAAGTTCCTGGCCAAGCTGGCCAGCGACATGCAGAAGCCCGATGGGCTGGTGGTCATCCGGGCGGATGAGGTCGAGGAGCTCTTGGCGCCGATGCCGGTGACGCGGCTGTGGGGGATCGGCAGGGCGACCGCCGGGAGGCTGGCGAACATCGGCGTGCGCAGCATCGCCGACCTGCGGCGCACGCCGATCGAGAGGCTGTCGCGCTATCTCGGCGCCGAGGCACAGCGGTATGTGAACCTCTCGCACGGCCACGACGAACGGCAGGTCACGCCCGACCGCGAAGCCAAAAGCATCAGCCACGAGCAGACGTTCGGCGTCGACCTGATTGAGCCCGCCGAGGTGCGGCGGGTGCTGCTGGACCAGGTGGAGCAGGTGGCGCAGCGTCTCCGCCGGCACGGCCTGACCGCCCGCGGCGTGTCGCTCAAGATCCGCTATGGCGACTTCAAGACCATCACCCGCTCGGCCACCCTCGACGCCCCCACCGATTCAACCGCGCCAATCTGGCGGGCCGCGCAGGAGTTGTTCGACGCGTGGCGGTTTGAACCGGTGCGACTGATCGGCGTCGCGGCTGACCGCTTGATGCAGGGCGAAGGCCAACTGGACCTGTTCCGTGACCCCAAAAACGAGAAGCAGCGCAAGCTCGACGCGGTGGCGGATCAGATCAACCAGCGTTTCGGCAAGCGGGCGATTCACCGGCAGGGGTAACCGCAATCCATCGCTTGACGGTCTGTTGGGGCGGGTCGATCCCGCTGAACGACGACGCCTTTGCACCGGCGTATGGCAAGATTTAGATATAAAAAACTGCGGTGCCCCCTTTTGGCTGGTTTTGGCGTGTTTTGGCGTGTTTTTTGGCATGTTCATCGGCCATGGGCCGTGGGCATGCCCCCAAAGTCTCGGCGCTGTTCATCGGAGCCCAAAATGTCACGCATGTCTCACCAGCGGAGTCGAAAATGTGAGACATCGGCCGTCAGTCGTTTCCAATTCAATGCTTTGCGAAGACGGGTCGGGTTATTTGCCCGCGCTCCAGCCGCCGTCGATGATCAACGAGCTTCCGGTGACGAAGGCGGATTCGTCGGCGGCGAGATAGAGCGCCGCGGCGGCGATCTCGTCGGGCTTGCCCATCCGGCCCAAAGCCTGCGTCGCGGCCATCTGCTCGTAGGCTTTTTTGGGGTCGGGATATTCCTTGAGCCGCTGCTGCACGAAAGGCGTTTCGACGCGGCCGGGGCAGATGCAGTTTACGCGGACCTGGCTGTCGGCGTGGTCGAGGGCCATGCATTTGGTCAGCCCAACCACCGCGAATTTGGTGGCGCAATAGGCGAGGCGGTCGCGGACGGCGACGATCCCGCCGATCGACGCCAGGTTGATGATCGAGCCCCACCGGCGGGCGATCATCGAGGGCAAGAACGCCTGCGACATGAACAGGACGCCCTTGACGTTCACCGCGTACATGCGGTCCAGATCGGCGCCAGTGGTTGTGAGCGCGGTGCCGACGTGGCCGATGCCGGCGTTGTTCACCAGGATGTCGCAACGATGATCGTGGGTGGAAAGGACCTGCTGGCCGACTTGCCGGCAGGAGGATTCCTGGGAAACGTCGACCGCAATGAAGTGCGCCTGGCCGCCGGTGTCGCGGATGCGCGCGGCGACCTGCTCTCCAGCGGTGGGGTTGAGTTCAGCCACGTAGACGATCGCCCCGGCTTCGGCAAAGCGCACGGCGATCGATTCCCCGATCCCCGAGCCGGCGCCGGTGATGACGGCGACTTTTCCGTTCAAGCTGAACACACCTCGCTCCTTTTTCGCCCGCGAATTTCATGTGCGTTTGGCGGCATGCCCGATAACCAGATCATGCGTTGCGGGGGCCGGCAAGCACGCCGGTAGTTGTACGCGCCGTTGTCGTTACCGGAAAGGACTTTCCCATGCCTTCGCTGATGGAAATGGTGGATCGCGTCAATCAGGGTGAGATGATCGACCGTGAGCTTCTGGAGACCTATCAGGAATCGGCCAACAGCGCCGAAAAGTTTCTGGCCAATCACGCCCAGGCGATGCTGGCGCTGCGGCAGGCGCACCAGCACATGCTCCAGAGCCTGGAGGCGATCGACTACGGCGATCAGAAGGTCCTCAACCAGTTCATCAGCGTCAGCGGGTTTCTGGGCTTGACGAATCAGCGGGCGCAGCCGGTCGTGCGGTTCGGCAGCAGCGCGATCGCCCGGCGGGAATATGCCCTGGGGCTGGAGGCGATTCAGAACGGGGTCAGCTACGACCTCCAGCACAACGGCGCCTACACTGCCGACCGGGAGAATTGCCAGTTCGTCGCGACCCAGTACGAGCGGGCGTCGCAGGGGCTGGGGTGGTCGGCCGGGCAGGCGCTGGAATGGAACAACAAGCAGACGAGAATCGCCTACATCGTTTCGTCGCTGGCGGACGACGAGGCGTCGAGCCGGACCGTTCGCGGGCTGGCCCGGCACCATGATTCCAAGCGGTTCCGATTCGACGTCTACTCGACCGAGGCCGCGGTCCGGCGCGACAAGCAGCAGTTCGGCCAGACGTCCTACGCACCGCCAAGCATCAAGCGAGCGGCGCAGACGCTCGAATTCCTCTCGCGGTCGAAAGTTTCGGGCTGGATGGCGTCGACCGACGGCGACGTCGCCACCGCGTCGCGCGAATTGGCCAATCAACTGATCAAGGACCGGATCGACGTGGCGATCTTCGACGCCAGTCAGGCGGACTGCATCGCCGCCACCGTCGCCAACTGGGAAGTGGCGCGGGTGCAGATCAACCTGTGCCGGCGGACGCCGCTCTACTCCTCAGGCGTCACCTGCGTCGCGTATACCGATCAGGTTCGGTTCGAGACGGATCGGGACTACTGGCAGCGCGGCGGGATCGACAGCCGGTTTGTGCTCGAAGGGATCGACGCCAATGAAAACCTGGGTGTGCCGCCGCAGCGGTCGGCGTATGGGATCCCCGAGCATGCGATCGTCCTGGCGTCGTCGGGAAATGATTTGGACCGAACCGTCTCGCCCGAGTTTGTCGACACGATCATCAACATCCTCCGCGCCCACCCGCATGCGGTTTATCTCCTGATCGGGGATGGGGAGATGAGCTGGCAGAAGCGGAAGTTTGAGTCGGCGGGCATCGGCAAACGGATCGGCTACGCCGGCCGGCGCAAGGACCTGCCGGGCTTTCTGCGGATCGCGGATATCTACCTGGCGGAGTTCCCCGGCAGCAACGGGAGCGGCGTGCTTCAGGCGATGTCGGTCGAGAAACCGATCGTCGCGATGCGCTGCGGCGATGCGCCCGAGCAGTCGCAGGCGGCGTCGTTTGCCGGCAGCGAGTGCACCATCACCACCCGCGATCCCGCCGCTTATATCGAGCGCGTCAGCAAGATCATCCGCGAGCCGGCGTATCGCCAGCGGCTGGGCAAGACCATGCGCGCCCGCGTCGAGCAGCACTTCGGCTTCAATCAGACGGCCCGGCAGATCGAGCAGCTTTGCGATCAGCTCATCCAGCAGGCCTCCGAATCGCAGGCCGAGCGGATCACGCTGAGCGAGCCGCGGGCGCTTGCCGCAGTCGCTTAAACAATTCTCCTATAATCGCACGGCCCGGCACCGATGGGTGTCGGGCCGTCTCTTTTGGAGGGTGGGCATGTTCATCGCGGTCGAGGTTCGACGTTCAACAATCTTCGGCAAGGGGCTGTTTCCGCTGGCCGACGTGCCGCGCGGGGCGGTGATCTGCTCGTTTACCACCGACGCCGGGATCATCACCGAGAAAGAGTATCTGCGTGCAGTTCAGGCGAACGACGCGCTGGTCGTACGGACAGGAACGCGGTATGTCGGCAAGTATTTCACGCATACATCTGACGCCGACGCCCCGCTGAACTTCTTCAACCACAGCTTCGAGCCGAACCTGCTGTGCCACTGCGGCGTGGTGATCGCATTGCGCGACATCCCCGAGGGTGAGGAGCTGACGCTCGACTACCGGACGCTGATCGATGACACGGAAATCGGCATCTACAACGACGCCGTCTCAGGGAGGCCGATTCGCGGGTTTTCCCCGCGGGAAACGCTCCTGAGAACAACGCGTCAGTTGCTTGCGCTTCTGGAGAACTTGCCGGAACAGTGGAACGGGTAGGGGTCGTTCGTGACACGGGTTTTTAACCCGTGCTGACGGCGCAAAACTACAAGACCACCTGATTGGCGCCTACTTTCCCCGCATGCCGTCCGCACGGCTTGAAAAGCCGTGTCACGGGAAGCGCTGCATCGGGCACGATCATCTACGCGGTTGATTCACGTCAGTTGCGGCCGGCGCTTGTGCCATTCGGTGGCGGCTTCGTACATGCGGGCCACGCGAAACAGCAGGGATTCGCTGAACGTCGGGCCCAGAAGCTGCAAGCCGATCGGCAGCGGCCGCGGGCCGGACGTGAAGCCGCACGGAATGCTGATGCCCGCAATGCCGGCGATGTTGCAGGTGACGGTGAACACATCGCACAGGTACATCTGGAGCGGATCGCCGGTCTTTTCACCCGCTTTGAACGCGGCGGTGGGCGTCGTCGGGGAGAGAATGACGTCGCACTGCCCGAACGCCTCGTCGAAGTCGCGCTTAATCAGCGTCCGCACCTTCAGCGCACGCACGTAATAGGCGTCGTAGTAGCCGCTGGAGAGCGCGTAAGTGCCGATCATGATCCGGCGTTTCACTTCCTCGCCAAATCCCTCGGCGCGCGAGCGGCTCACCAGCTCGACAATGTCTTTCACGGGCTCGCTGGTGCGATGGCCAAAGTGGATGCCGTCGTAACGGGCCAGGTTGCTGGAGGCTTCGCTGGGAGCGATGACGTAATACGCGGCGATGCCGTACTCGGTATGCGGGAGGGAAACGTCGACGATTTGCGCGCCCAGATCGCGGTATCTGGAGATTGCGTTGGCGATCGCGGTTTTCACCTCGGGGTCCATGCCGCTGTCGAGGTTGTATTCTTTGGCGATGCCGATGCGCAGGCCCTCGATCGGCCGATCCAGTCCGGCGAGGTAATCGGGCACCTCGCGCGGGACGCTGGTGCTGTCTTTGGGATCGTGGCCGGCGATGGTTTGCAGGAGAAGCGCCGCGTCGGCGACGCACCAGCCGAACGGGCCGATCTGGTCGAGCGAGCTGGCAAAAGCGACCAGCCCGTACCGGCTGACCAGGCCGTACGTGGGCTTGAGGCCGACAACGCCGCAGAGGGCGGCGGGCTGGCGGATCGAGCCGCCGGTATCCGAGCCCAGCGACGCGCAGCACATTCCCGCGGCCAGCGCCGCCGCGGACCCGCCGCTGGAACCGCCGGGAACGCGCGTGGGATCCCATGGGTTGCGGGTGGTGTGGAAGGCGGAGTTCTCCGTCGAGCTGCCCATGGCAAACTCGTCGAGGTTGGTCTTCCCGACGATGACCGCCCCCGCCGCCTCCAGCCGTTTCACCACCGTAGCGTCGTAGGGCGATTGGAAGTCGCGGAGGATTCTCGAGGAGCAGGTGGTCGTGCCGAAGCGGGTGCAGAGGTTGTCCTTGATGGCGATCGGCACGCCGGCCAGCGGACCGCTAACCAGGCCGCTGTCCACTTCCTTGGCGCGTTCGAGCGCTCGGGTGGGATAGGTGCTGTTGAACGCAAAGAGGGTACGGTCTTGCGACTCGATCTGCGCCAGGGCCTGCCGCGTCAGCTCCGTCGCGGAAATCTCCCTGGCCCGCACCGCATCGCGGGCGGCCAGCAATGTGTCGAATGCGAGCATCAAAAGGAAAGTACACCAAATCGCCAGGCAATGTAAAACCGGCAATGACCCCCTCTCCCTCCGGGAGAGGGTTGGGGTGAGGGGAAGTCGGGAGGCGGCTTTCCTTCGGCCCTCACCCCGACCCTCTCCCGGAGGGAGAGGGGGGAGAGTCGTGCATCTGAAAGAAGCTGGTGCTTTCAGCCCGCCGAGTCTTCGTCGGCGCCGAGGATCTTGGGGACCTTGAAAAACGGGCCGTCGGTCGCGGAGGCGTTGGCGAGCACTTTTTCCAGGGGGAGCGAAGGCTCGATCACGTCTTCGCGAAGAACGTTGTGCAGAGGCAGGGCATGGGCCATCGGCTCGACGCCGCTCACGTCAACCTTGCTGATCTTGTTGACGTAGGCGAGGATCGATTCGAGCTGCCCGGTGAGGCGCCCAAGGTGTGAATCGTCGAGCCAGAGCCGGGCGAGCGTGGCCACGTGCCTGGCGTCGTCGAGACTGAGCTTCTGGTCGGCCATGGCTGATTATGCCGTGGCGGCGGGTTTGGAATATTTGCGAACCGCAGGCTTGGCGACCAGTCCGTTGCGGATGGCCTTGGTGCTGACTTTGATTCGGACGATCCGCCCGTTCACGACTGCCCGCACCTTCTGGATGTTGGGCCGGAACTTCCGGCTGCTGATGCCGGTGATTTTGGTTCCGACGCCGCCCAGGTACTTGGCCTTGCCACGGTGCGTGACTTTCTTGCCAAAACGGGTCTTCTTGCCGGTGAAATAACAAACGCGTGGCATGGGTCCTCGCTCAACTCTCTTTTCAGGGGCAGGGAGTGTAGGGAGATGGATGGCTGATTGCAAGCGGGGCAAAGATAGTCGCTGAGGCGCAACTTCCTTAAAGCCGGGCTGTGTCAGCCCGGTCGGACCGCAGGTCCGAGCATCGCTGGCTCCCTGCCAGACCGGGTCGACACGACCCGGCTCTAAAACTGTATCAGCCCCAATTCAACCCAGCTTATTCTGAATGGAACGCCATCACCCGCCGCTGGTCAATTTGCTGGTGAGCAGCGGGAACTGCTTCTGCTCGATCTCGCGCTGCATGATGATGGTCGGCCGGCACAGGATCAGCAGGATTTGCTCGTCCTTTGCCATGGAACGGCTGGTGAACAACCGCTTGAGGACCGGGATTTTAGAGAGAATCGGGACGCCGATCTCGCGTTCGGTCTCGCCGGCCAGCGTCTGCCCGCCCAGCAGAAGCGTGCCGCCATCGGGCACGCTAACGGTCGTATTGACCTCGGTAATCTGAATTTCCGGTTCCTGAATGGTTCCGCTTGGAGCAACGGAGGTCGTGCCGATGCCGGTCCCGTTGTTGGAAACGACGGTAGCGCCGGACTGGAACTGGAAGTTGAGCAGGTCGATCAGGGTGGACAACTGCGGGCGGAGCGTCAAGGTGACGTATTTGCGGTCGGCGGAGACGGTCGCCTGCACGTCGAGCACGACACCGTTCTGCACGTAACTGACTGTGGGAGCAAACGAACTGATTCCGGTGCTGACGATGGGAGTCAGGTTACTGATGTAGGCTCGCTGCACCGTAACCAGCACGAAAGCGCGCTGCCCATTGAAGAGCGTCAGGCGCGGCGCGGTGACGATCGTGCTGTTGATGGATGCCTGCACGGCCCGCATCATCAACTGGACCTGGAAATCGTCGAGATAGGTGGCGGACGTCGTGAGGCCGACCGGGGTCGTGGGAAGACTCCCGATCGAGCCAGGGATGCCGGTGACCGGGTTTTGCACGAAGCTGGAGTTGGGGGTGGTAACGGGAATCGTTCCGAAATTCTTGGACCAACTGCTGTTGATGTTGAACAGGAAGTTGAGGTCGACGCCGACGTCTTCCATGAAGTTTCGCTGCACCGTGAGGAAGCGGGTCTCGATGGTGACCTGAATGGCCCGTTCCTCGCGAAGCTGTTCGAGCAGGTTGACGAGCTGGCGGTGGTTTTCCGGGGTCTGAGTGACGATGAGCTGGCCTTCCAACTCGCGGAGGGCGCCGACGGAGCCGCCATTGTCCTTCCAGGTGTCGGTGGAGACGGTGTCCTCGATGAGCTTGGTGATGGAGTCGACCAGGTCCTGACGAGTTGGCCCCTGGTTGCGGCCTTGCTGATTGAGGGACTGCCCACCACCGGAAAAGAGCGTGTTGGTAACGCTCAGACCGCCACTGCCGCCGCCCTGTCCGAGCTGACCGCTGCCTCCACCGCCGCCGCCCTGGTTCTGAGAGGCGTCGAGGCTGAACTGAGGCGCCTGGGTGAAGTCGGGAATGTTGACGATCAGATCGCGAATGTCGTAGACGCGAACGACGACGTTCTTGGACAGATCGTCGGCGGTCGAGATGGTGATGACGCCTTCGTCGATCGTGTATCCGAGCTTGGTCTGGCCGCCTCCCACGCTGTCGAGAATGACGTTCAGCGCCTTGGCGAACTTGATGTTTCTGAGGCTGGCGCTGACCGGCGTATTGCGGTCGATTCCCGCCGCCTCCAGGCTCTTCCAGTTCACAAAGATGTTGGCCCCGGATACGTCGCGGAGGAAGTCGATCACGTCGCTGAAGCCGACGGCGTCGAACTGAAGGGCCGGGAGCTGGCGATCCAACTGCACGATGGCGGCACGCTCCTGGGCGTTGCCGTTGTGCTCGGCGGCGACCGTCTGGTCGCGCGTCTGGCTGATCTCCGGCCAATCTGTCGGGTAACGCAGGATGTCATCGTAAGGGATCAACTCTTCCTCGGACCGGTTGAGCTGATCGCCGGTTCTGCGGTGGCGCAATTCAACGTACTCGCGGTCGAGGGCGAACTGCACCTTGTCTTCCAGGAGCGGCTTGACGCCGACCGCATAATCGTTGTTCGGATCCAGGACCAAGATCTGATCGATCGTCTGAAGGGCTTCACGGTACTTGCCCTGGTTGGTCAGGCTTTCGGAGGTGCGAATGAGGTCGGCGACCGTCCGCTGGCGCTGAAGCTGTGCCTCGTGGGTCTGGATGGCGATCTGCCTGCTGATTGCGTCTTCCGTCGCGGCGTTCTTTACCGCTACCGCCTTTTCCTTTGCCTGCTGCAAATCGAGATCGGCTTGATCAATCTGAGTACGGAATCGGCGAATATCTTCCGGCGAGAAGATGGTGGGATCGGCACTGGCGGCGAGCCTCGCTCGATCAATTGCGGTCTGCGCATCGCCATAGCTCCCGGCCGCGATGTCCCTTCTGGCGTCATCCAGATTGCTCTGGATCTGATAACGGATCTCGCCCTGTCGGGCGCTGATCTCACGATTGGCCTCGTTGGGCAGGTTGGCGGCAGAAGGGTTCTGGCCCATCAGGACCATAACCTGGTCCCGCCCCTGGGCGGCAGCGGCGTTATTGGGATCGATCTCCAGCGCCCGGTTGTACAGGTCGAGTGACCGGCTGTATTGCTGCTGATTTTTGGCTTCCGTTGCCTGGCGGACCCAATCGGCGGCCTGAGCCTGGGCCTGCTGCCGGCGAACCTGTTCGGCCTCGTCCGTCGCTCGCACCGCCGACAGCGCGTCATTCTGCCCGGCGGGCTCGGTCTGCGGTGCCTGGGCCAGATGCTGAACGTGCAACCGGTCAGCCTGGTCGCGGGCGTCCATGCGCTTCAGGATCTCCGCCGGGGAATCCTGATACAGTGACGCCGGCACGTAGCCGACCTGCTGCGCGGACTGGAGGTTTCGGCGCGCTTCATCCCAGGCGCCATTGCGATACTGGGTGACGCCCAGTTGATAGCGCTGCTCGGGAGAAAGATCGGCAGTATTGGCTGCGGCGACGGGGGGCTGGGCGGGAACGTTGAAGGCAACGGTTTGTTCGTCGGTTGGCCGGGCCACCGGCCGGGCGCCGTCCAGCGGACGAGCGCGGGAATCCAGCAGAGCCAGCCGGTCACGGGCCTTGGCCGCCGTCTGCTCGTCGGCGAAGCTGTTTTGCGCGACCGCCTTGAAGTGGGCGATCGCCTCCATCGACTGCTCGCCCTTGAGGGCTTCTTCGCCGTCCAGGAATTCCGCACGGGCGGTTCGGCGTTCGATTGCCGCGTGCTTCACGTCCGATAACAGCGACAGGTACGCCTCGCGGTCTTTCTCGCTCAGAGTCGTCTTGTCGACTGCGGCCAGGGTTTTCTCGGCCTGCTCGTATCGATGATGCTCGAACTGCTCGCGGCCCCTCCGAAGCAAATCGGGTCCCAGCAGATCAGCAGTGGCGTCCAAGTGCGAACCGGCCAGTTGGTCGCCCTTGGCGTCCTGGCCGTACACCCACTGCGACAGTTGCGCCACGCCGATCGGAGCGGCGATTGCCGCCGCCAAGCCCAGCGCTGCCCAGTTTCGTTTTCGCGGTCCGATGCGCGAGCCAGAGGACTTGGGTTGGGCGGAGCATGACGATTCGGACTTGGAGCCGGAGCGGTCGAACACGGCGTTCCTCCAAAGGCGGTTTATTCAACGCCCCCGCGCGGGAGCACCCTTACCATCCGGTCATTGCATTCACACGGGCAACCGTCACTCTGCTTCGGCGACTGCGAGAGTTGACCCGCAAAAGAAGCTCGAATGGGTTGGAACAGGCGTCGGGGCATGCGCGGGGAACCTGCGGAAGACCGCCCTTGTTGCGCCAAAGCTCCGCCTTGGGAAAGCGAGGGAATCCGGACTTCCGCTATTGCTGTCGATCCTTGGTGTCCTATCTCGGGGCCGGCATCGGCTTGCGGAACCACCGGTCCTTCCCCTGAAGAAGGACATCCGCACATTCCGCCTGGGGCCGCAGCCATCGATCGGGCCAAATCCTAACTGACGGGTCACGAAACAGGAAATTTCATCTGCGCCCTCGTCAGATTCATCTCGTCAGATTCATCTCGTCAGACCCATCTTGTCAGGCTCATCTCTCCACACTCCAACCCGACCGAGCGACGACCCCGCCGTACGAGGCTCCGCCTCAGGTGAAAACCTCTCCAGGTTTCCGCCCTTCGCCCGAACGACGCTGACTGCGCCACCCGGACGAATTGAAACGCGAGTGTATGAAATGCCCGTCACCGTTGCAAATAAAATCGTCCCTTTCAGCCCTGACAGATGAGGATTTTTCGCGAGGGGTCAGAGCTTCGGCATCATGCTGGATCGGCTGTTAACGAGCTTGAGGATCGGTCGGGCCAGCCAGGTGCGGCCCCATTCGCGCCCCGTCGACTCTTGTAGCATTCCGGCGGCGACGAGCTGGTCGATGGTTTTCTGCGCGGTAGGAGGCGTGACACCGAGTTGTTTGGCGGCGCGGGCAATGGTCGTGTAGGGGTTCACGAACAACTCGTCGAGCAACGCCTGTGCGCGGTGCTTCCCCGAAAGCCTGGCTCGATGTTTGTCCCGAATGGCAAGCAGGGCACGGCTCTGGTCGACCGCGTCGCCGGAAGTGTCGCGAACCGCGACAAGGAAATACCTGACCCACGCGTCCCAGGCGCCATCGGTACGAATCCGCTGGAGAAGCTCGTAGTATCTTTCCTTATTGCGCTCGATGTAGCTGGAGAGATAAAGCAGCGGCTTGCTGAGGCGGCCTCGCTCCATCAGGTACAGCGTGATCAGCAGCCGGCCGATGCGTCCATTTCCGTCAAGAAACGGATGAATCGCTTCAAAGCGCTCGTGCATGATTGCGCACTGAACCAGCTCGGGCATCGCTCCGCGATCGTTGACAAATCGCTCCCAGGAGGCAAGGCAGTCGTGCATCTGATCGGGCGGGGGCGGGACATATATAGCATCGGCGAGCGTCGAGCCGGGCGGGCCGATCCAGTTCTGCGATCGGCGGAATTCTCCCGGCGTCATCCCCTCGCCCCGTACGCCCCGCATCAGCACCGCGTGCATCTCCCGGATCAGCCGGCCGGCGAGCGGCAGATGTTTGAGGCGCCGAATTCCCAGATTCAGCGCCGCGATGTAATTGCGGACTTCATAAACGTCGCTTCCGGCGGGCGTTCGCTTCGGCTCGATCTCGTCCAGAAGCAGATCGGACAGGTCCGCCTGCGTCCCTTCGATCCGGCTGGATGCGACCGCTTCGCGCTTAACATAGGGCGCGATCAACAGGTCCGGATTTGGCAGATACCGGCCCAGACCGGACAATTCACTGAGCGCCGCGTCTGCCTGCGAAAGGAGGATAACCAGATCCGGTGGATAATTGAGACGGGGTGGCGGGGCAGAGGGGACGAATGCATGATATCCCGAAAGCGTCAGAACGACCTGACCCGCCTCCGGCGATCTAAATTCCGATGGATTCATGGGATAGCTCTATAGGAGGAGTATACCGCGGGAAACGCTTTTAAAAAAATCGGCGAAAATTTTAAAAGCAAGCGGCGCTTTGTAAAAACCTTTCAAATATACCGCGGCATGGGATGCGCCAGGTGCGGAAACGTTCTGGCGGTTTGGACACGTCGTACGAAAACGCCTTTAGATCTGGGTGCGCAGCTTCGTTCCGACTTGGTGAATCCTCTTATGTCGCGGCCCTTCCTGCCTGGAGCAACTCCAGCGGCTGGGCCCGTGCGACCCACACGGCGGGCCAGAGACTGGCCAGGAGCGACACCAGCAAGATGATCCCCCCGCCGATCGCGACGTAATTCCACGGGATCACGATCGGCGGCTTGTAGCCGGTAACGACGACGATCATCGCCTCGGCATTCAGGCTCATGTCCAGGCCGGCCAGCGTGCCCATGACGCAGGCGACCACGCCCAGCAGCACGGCCTCGGCCAGCACCAGCCGCATCAGTTGCCAGCGGGTCATGCCGATGCTGCGGAGGATTCCGAACTGCCACCGCCGGGTGCGGATGCTGGCCATCACCGTGTTGGTTACGCCCAGCGCCGCCACGGCCATCGCGGCAAACGCCACCGTGCTCACCAGCAGCAGGATGTTGTAGAAGGTCTGCTCGATGCGGAACTTGATCTGCCTCACGTCCCCGGCCCGCATGCCCTGCGCCCGCAGCGCCTTCTGCACGTCCTTGACCACCTGCTCTTTTTCGGTGAAGTATTCGAGGTTCGCCGCGAACAGCAGGAACTTTTTCACACCGAAATCGCGTTCGGCGTCGGCGATGCTGCCGAACACGCTGGCGCTGGTCCGCTGGTCCATCTGCCGGCCCAGGTCGAACACGCTCACGATGACGTCGATGCCCGGCGACCAGACCACGCCGGCGATCGTGTAATCCACCATCCCGTGATCGGTCTTGAGCGGCAGCTTGTCGCCTTTTCCCAGGCCTTTGAGCTGCTTGAATTCGGTGGTCACCAGAACATGGCGCCCCATGTTCAGGAGCCGCTGGGCATCGGCGGCGTTGCCCTCGCGGAAATCCAGCTCCATCAGCTTGAACCCCCGATTGGGATCGATGCCGATGAACATCGTGCGGTCCGGCATCACCATCAGCCCCGCTAATCCGAAGAAATTGGCCGGTAACCCGGGCGAAACCACCGCGATCGGCATCACCTCGCCCTTGCGGATTCCCGGCACGTCCTCCAGTTTTTTTGCGTCCGCCAGATCGATCCCGCTGAAATCGACGATGAAGACGTCGGGAAACTTGTCGGGGAGCTTCCAGCCTGCGAGCGCCGTGTGCCCTTCGGTCTGAAGCACGATCAGCACCGCCAGCCCGACCATCAGCGCCGTGCAGGTTCCCGCGGCTCGCCAGAGGCCGGCGCTGAGCTGCTGCCGCAATAGCGCCGATTTCATCCCCAACCCGCCCGCCAGGATTGGCGACAGAACCAGCTCGAACGCCCACACGAACAGCGGCGAGAGGAGGAAAAATCCCAGCAGTGTCGCCGGCAAACCAAGCCCGAAATGCAGATAAAACTTCACCAGCCGGGCCGTGTCGTGCGGCGAAGCCGCGCCCAGAATCCCCACCAGCTTCTCCATGGGTCCGTGCACGAGTGACGGGTCGATCGAGATGAAGGCCAGGCCCGCCCCGGCGCAAATCCACATGCCGCGAAGGGAACTCGGCTTTGCCATCGGCGACATCGCTTCGAGCGGCGTCACCCGGGCCGCCGACCAGGCCGGCAGCGCGCTTGCCGCCAACGCCGCGCCGATCGACCCAGTCACTCCGAAGACAATCCCGCCAAAACTCAGAATCGCGCCCGCATAGAACAGCGAGGAGAACTTCCACGCCAGCAGATGGATCCACGCGGCCCCCAGCAGCACGCCCACCAGTGCGCCGAACACCGCGATGATGAGTCCTTCCAGAATTACCAGCCACGCCACCTGGCCCTTGAACGCGCCGATCGCGCGGAGCATCGCCAGCGTTCGCTGCCGCTCGGTCACGCCCATGCTCAGCGACGAGAAGACGATGAACATGGCCGCCACCATCGACACCAGCCCGCCCATGTAGCTGACCAGGTGCACGGCCTGGAGGTTCTGCCCCAGCATCTGCCGCCCCTGCCCAGCGACGTGCACGCGGGCATTGGGCGCCAGCGTCGCCAGCTTCTGCTCCCAATCCTTGCCGAACGAATCCGCCGTGCCGCTGTCCTTGAGCTCGACGCTGATCCGCGTGACCACACCGTCGTATTTCTTGAAATGCTGGAGCGTATGGAGCGGCAGGTAGATCGTCGGACGAAACTGCGCCATCACGTCCGGCTTGTGCGCGATGCCCACGATTTTCAGGATTAGGTGCTCGTCGCCCAGGCCCGGCAGCGTGAGATCGTCGCCGACATGTAGATTGCGCACCGTCGCCAGCCCCTGATCAATGACCACGACGTCGCCATCAGGTGAATCGAACCACTGCCCGGCTTCCATCCGCAATTGCCCAACCTGCGTGTCTTCAGGCAGTCTCACACCGATGAGCTCGCACAGCCGGCTGCGCTCGCCCGAGAGCCCGCTCTCGGTCTCGAACCGGCCAATCGCCTCCTTCACCCGGGAATCCCTGCGGATCTGGTCGATCAGCGATTCCGGTATCCCCGAGCCGTAATTGGCCGGCGTGATGGTGACGTCGGTGTTACCCAGGTATTGGGTGAAGAACTTGTACGCCGCCCCTTCGATCGACGCATACCCGCTGGTGACGGCGACGACCAGGCTCACCGACAGCGCGATCGCCGCCGCCGTCAGGCACGTCCGGACGCGGTGCGACAGGAGGTTGGAAATCGCCAGTTTGCGGAGAACCATCACCGATATTGCGGATTGCGGATTGGGGATTGCGGATTCAAAGCCCGCGGCTTCAATTCAGCAATCAGCATTCGGCAATCAGCAATTCCTCACCTCAGGCATTCCTGATACCGCTGCGCCAGCTCGTGGCTGCTTTCCGGGCCCTGGGTGGCAAAGCGCTCGAGCAGCTTCCCGTCCTTGAGGACCGCGACTTCCTGCGCATAGGCCGCGACCGTCGGCTCGTGCGTCACCATCACGATCGTCTTGTTGTGAATCTGCGACAGCTCGCGCAATAGCTCGCAGACCGAGCGGCTGTTGGCAGAATCCAGGTTGCCGGTCGGCTCGTCCGCGAGGATCACCGCCGGGTCCGCCACCAGTGCCCGGCCGATGGCGACGCGCTGCTGCTCTCCGCCGCTCATCGCGTCCGGCCGATGCGTGCGACGGTCGGCCAACCCCAATGTCATCAGGAGCTCATCCACCTTCTGCTGGCCAGCCTCACCGTTGCGGCCATCCAGCATGAGCGGCAGCAGAATATTCTCCTGCGCCGTCAGCGTCGGGATCAGATTGAACGATTGAAACACCAGGCCGATATGCCGCCTTCGAAACAGCGTCAGCTCGCGATCGCCAAGCCGGCTCAGGTCGGTCCCGTTGATAATGACGTGCCCCTCGTCGGGGCTGGTCAGCCCAGCCATCAGGTGCAGCAACGTGCTTTTCCCCGATCCGCTCGCCCCCATGATCGCCAGGAATCGCCCCTGCGCAACCTCCAGGGATACGCCGGACAGCGCCGAAACCATCCGATCGCCCTGGCGGAACCGTTTGACTGCTTTGTCCACGACCAGAGGCGTCATCCGCGTTTCCTCAAAGCCAAGCGACTATAGCCGCGTCAGATTTGCGTCACAAGGCAGCCGGACTCTGACCGCGCTCCTGTGACACGGGTTTTCAACAACCCGTGCATGGACTTCTCCTCGGTCAGTAGTCGCGGATCGCCGATGCATCTTGCCGTGGCGCCGAACGCGCGGGTTGCAAACCCGTGTCACAGAACTCATCATTCGCGCATGCCTTCTGGCGGAGTCTTCCTCGTCCTCGACGGCACCGAAGGGTGCGGCAAAAGCACGCAGGCGCGCCTGCTGGTCGAGCGACTCTCCG
>DATHPP010000345.1:0-4510 GCA_035483795.1 Tepidisphaeraceae bacterium
GAGGAATTAGCCGACCCAGCTCGTCTAACTGCCCTGCTCACGCCTCACCCCGCGAAGGACATGATCTGCTGGCCGGTGAGTACTCGGGTTGGCAATGTCAAAAACAACGACCCGAGCCTGATTGAGCCGGTGGGGCTAGCCGCGTAATCTCTGCGGCGGGGAGTGCGAGCGATTTCAGCTCAACACAGAGGGGGAGCCGTGACAGACAGAAGTGCCGCGGAGACTGTTGCGATCATAGGGGCAGGAATTGGCGGTCTCTATCTCATCGCCGAATTGGGCATCGCCGGCTTCAAGTTGCGGCTCCACGACATTGACGATTCAAAGCTCTCTGAAATTCGAGTGCGTGGCGGTGTGGATGTCGAAGGCGAGAGTGGCGGGTTCGCCGCCGTCGAGCGCGCGACGATTGATCTTCCTTCAGCTGTCGATGGCGCCGATGTCATCATCGTTGTGACCGGCGGCAATTCGCAGGCGGTGGTGGCGCGATCGCTTGCGCCTCTGGTCCGGGACGGTCAGGTGATCCTGTTAATCCAGGGCAACACCGGGGGGTCGCTGATCGTGCGCCGTGCCCTGGACGACGCCGGCTGTCGAGCCGAGGTCGATGTCGCCGAAATGGATAACTACCCCTATTCTTGCTGGCGTCTCTCGCCAACGCGAATACGTCCGATCGTCAGGAAGCGGTGGCTGCAGATCGCGACCTTCCCGGGGAACCGCATCGGGGCAGTGTTTCCGCGTGTGTCGCGGTTGTTCCCGGAAGCGGTCGCGGCGCCGAACACCTTGTACACCGGCTTCACCAACGCCAATGCCATGCTGCATGTGGCGAATTGTGTTGCCAACGCGGGGCGTATCGAGAGCGGGGACAGCTACAAATTCTATGCGGAAGGCGTGACGCCGGCGGTCGCCAGATTATACGAGGCGATCAATGCGGAGCGTGTGGCCGTCGCTGCGGCCCTAGGGGCGTCGGTGCCGACCCTGGCTGATTGGTTCGATCGAGCAACGGGGTAGTCTCTGGCTTTCTTCTTGCAGTTACCTCCCCGTCAAACATCTCCTGTCAGTCACTGCGGCTTTAAGGGAAGAGGGGGGACTCCAGTTGATGGAGGGGAGGACGCGGGTGCTGCTGGCGGAGCTGGCGGAGCGGAGGACGCGGGTGCAGCTGGCGGAGCGGAGGACGCGGGTGCTGCTGGCAGAGCTGGCGGAGGGCAAGCCACAGATGCTGACATGGGTGGCGGCGGCTGTGCATTGGAATGCGATGCCTTAACCTCCAACATCCGCAACGAAAGCGTGAGGCCGGCGAAGATCAGACTGCCAGCAGCGATGATAAAACCGGCAAAGCCAAAGATTACGCCGGCACGGTCCTTAAACGGCTCAAAACGCTCCTTGCGTTCCTTTCGAATTGCTGCTCTTGCGGAACTAATGCCGACGTTGGAAAGTAATTCTCGCTCGTCAATGTCACGTGATCCATCTATAAATAGATAATCCTCCCGACTTGACAACCACAGTTCGCGCGTGTTTTTGTCAGGGAGCAGTATACCTAATTTCTTCATTTCATTTATTAAATAGTTTGTGTGCACTTGGGCAACGTCCCTCGTTGCCTTCTTAATTTCAGCATTTAGGGCGTTGATCGTTCTACCCTTTCTGCTTTCTCTTCCCCCTAACTCCCCTGCGTCGCGTGGAACACTGCGGAACTCGTAATAATCCTTCTCCTCTGCTCTAATTTTAGGGATATTCTCATCTTCTTTAGCTGTAGCAGCGGCAACCGTGCGAGATACGGCAACTTTGTATCTTATCCATTTGAGCATTTCGAATTGTCCTCATTTCATCCGGCGACAGCGACGCCTGAAAAGAAAATCTGTCCGGATAGATTGAGGTAGCTGCTTAAGAAAGGAAAGAACGAGCCCACGACCGAGCGGGGCACCCGGTAATGGGACCCGTGATCGTGACCGGAAAGACACCTCAGGTCACGACAAAAAATTCTGATGTGTCGAAGCAGGTGACAATATCAAAGTCACATAACGCGCATTATGGAAAGCGGTTTCAAAGTATCGGCCAGTCAAAAAACCGCAGTTCCAAGTAAGTCTGGCCCGGGCCATGTATTACCTCACGCCCGCATATCGGGCCCTCGTGCCGAGCTGGCCGTGAGTTGGCGGCGTCGCTTGAAAGCAACCTGCCCGAACTCTCCGCCGCCGCGCCCTCAGGGGACGAATCCCAGACAAACGGCCGCTAATTCACGCCGTAGAACCCCATCGCGCCGCCGGCCAACGCCTGATGCCTCCTCGGCAGTCAAGGGCCGGATGCGTTCGCCGATCATCTGCGGTGCCCCGGGGAAGGACTCGTTATAATCGGTCGCCCACATGATCTTGTGCGGGCCGATATAGTCGGCCAAGATAAAGAGGCTTCCCTCGACCGGCTCGACAGACGCCACGGTTTATTACCGCCCGCTCACAACGTCAGCTCGCGCAACTGCTTCACGTCGGCGCGGCCGGGAGGATGTAGCCGACATTAGAGCCACCGGTCAGGTAACGCACGCCGAGCAGCAACAACCAGCTCTGGAACTCGAAATCCTGTCGAACGCCGCCGACCCCCATCCGCCGCGTTCCTCCGAGCGGTTCTACGCTGCCGAGCATCCCGTGCTTCGCCTGCGCGCGCAACGCTCCGACGTTAACTGGCGCAGTGCAGGCGGGGGTTGCACACAGGTATAAAGGCAACGATGGCCTTTCGAGCGCGATACTTCCTGATTGGATTCGGCGCGCTCATCGTCGCCGCCGGCCTGATTGGCTGGCACTTCTTCGGCGGGCAGCGCGATGTGTTGAAACCCGATGGCGGGCCGGTCGTGACCGTGATGGATTTTGGGCAAAGCTTCCCGCTCGATCCGCTGCCCTCTGGTTGGCGACACCGGAAATTCTGGACGCGTTCGCCCATGAGCATGGCCTTCGCGGTCAAAGACGGTGTACCGAGCATGCGGTTCGAAACCCATGACAGCGCGTCGATGCTGTTTCGGCATGTCGATATCGACCTCGCCGCTTACCCGATGCTCGCGTGGCGGTGGTACATCGAGTTGCCGATCAGCAGCCCACTCGATGAGCGCACGCGCGAAGGCGACGATCACCCAGCTCGCCTGTTTCTCCGGTTCGCGACAGACCGTGGCGAGAAGCGCGCCATGGAGGTGATCTGGGGGCAATCGGCTGAACCCGGGCGACTACAAGTACATCGGCGGGTTTCCACACTTCGTTGCCGACGGCGGCGACGACCAGGTTGGCCGTTGGCTCGACGAAAAGATCGACCTCGCCCGCGTCTATGCCGAGATCTGGAAGGATGCGGCGCCGGCGCACCTAGTCGATATCGCGGTGTTCTGCGACAGCGACGATACGCACACCGCCAGCATCAGCTATTTCGATTGCGTCCGGCTCGAACGGCGGTGACGCTCGGGCAGGTTGTCGCAGTTAATACGAGCCGTCGGCCCCGGTCGTGATTGACCTCCCCACCTTGAGCAGCAAGAGTCGGAGGTCCGGAGGGCGCGCATGTTCAAAGCGATTAGGAACCTCGTCCGACAACGAAGCAGAGATGGCCATCAAGAACAGCCGCAGGTCATCGAGGAAGATGATTCGAGAGAGCCGCGGAGCGATTCCGACGTCCCGCCGCGACTGGCCGAACCAGAACTCGACGCACCATCCGCCCTGGCGGTTCGGGGACAAGTCAAATGGTTCAACCCAAATAAAGGGTACGGCTTCGTCCAGCTCTCGGACGGGTCGGGCGACGCTTTCCTCCACGTGACTGCGCTCGCAGGCATCGGCGTCAGCACCGTGCAGCCGGGCGAGACGCTCGAGTTGCGCTTGGCTCTGGCGCAGCGGGGTGCGCAGGTGACGGAAGTCATAAGCGTAGATACCAGCACCGCAGCCCCGCCCAGGTCGCCGCGAGAGAGGTTTAGATCGCGATCAGATCGACAGCCCTTGGAGGCGAGCGTCCAAGAGATGGGAACGGTGAAATGGTACAACGCGACCAAGGGGTTCGGTTTCATCGTTCGGGACGGCGGCGGGAAGGATGTCTTCGTGCACGTCTCCGCGCTTCAGCGGGCAGGCATCATGGGTTTGAACGAGGGCCAGCGCGTCTTTGTCGGCGTAGCCGAGGGGCAAAGAGGACCAGAAGCCGCCTCGATCCAATTGGCCTAGCAGCCGTACCGGCTTTTGAGCGAGCCTAAGCCAACGATCAGCGTGTAGTTTTACTGCCAAAGAGGCTGCGGCCGTAGCGATACGGGGCACGGCGTCCGTATCGATCGCATGCGGCCGGCGATCCGTCGGAATGGCAAAATAGAGCAGAACGCGTGTTCCGCTTACAGGAAAGGGCGAAGCGAGGGGTCGATTCAGGTTTGCTCAACCGGGTATTTCGAGAAGATCTCTTCCACCCGTTTGAAAGCCTTTTCGGCGGCGGCCTGCGGCGTCATCCCGCCGGTCATGATGTCGGCCCACCCGATTGGCCAGACATGCTCGTTCTGCACCTGCGCATAGGCGGGGTTGAA
>DATHPP010000346.1:0-2529 GCA_035483795.1 Tepidisphaeraceae bacterium
GCGTCAACACTACGAAACCTAGGTGTCACATGAACGAGCCACAGCAACCCGGATTACAGCGCAGTCTTGCCCTGGCCGTTCCAAGCCGCCGTTGGCTGACATCTCGGCGGGCACCGATTCCTTCCCTGCCCGGCGCCGCCGTTACGGCGACACACATCTCGGCGAAAACCGACGAACCCGCTGCCGGCCAGGCCATCACCCCAAAGCCGACCCTACGCCGCCACTTCCCGTACTTCGACTCGCTGCGGGCGGTGGCCGCGTTGATGGTGTTGGTGTACCACGTGGGCCTCGGGTCGGGGATCACCGAGTCGGAGAGCTGGGGACGAGTCGTCTCCCATTTCAATGCCGGGGTGGCCGTGTTCTTCGTCATCTCCGGCTTCCTGCTCTACCGCCCCTTTGTCGCTAGGCGGTTGCTCGGCAAGCCACCGCCCGCCACCGTCCGCTATGCCAAGCGGCGCGCGCTGCGCATCCTGCCCGGCTACTGGTTTGCGCTGACGGCACTGGCTTTGTTCCCAGGGCTGCCTGACGTCTTCACGAGCGACTGGTGGCGCTTCTACGGGTTCATGCAGGTTTACAACACCGCTACCGCGTTTCAGGGACTGAAGCCCGCTTGGAGCCTCTGTGTCGAGGTCTCCTTCTATGCGCTGCTGCCGATCTACGCCTGGGTGATGTGGCGCACCCAGCGCGGGCGTCCGCTGCGCGCACAGGTTCGCACCGAGCTCATCCTGCTGGCCGTGTTGTGGGTGAGTACGTTCGTCAACGGCCTGATTTTCACCGGCCGCGTCGGCACCATCGACTCTTCCAAGAGCCTGCTTTACACGCTGCCGTTCACGTTGGACTGGTTCGCAATCGGCATGTCGCTCGCGCTGATCAGTGCGGCGCTCGACATCAACGGCTCGCGGCCGCGCATCGCGGCGTTCATCGAAGAGCACCCGCTCATGATCTGGCTCGTTGGCGGCGCCCTGTGGGTACTCACGACCATCCCGCGCAGTGACCCCGGCATGATCCACCACATCGGGTCGGGTTTCTTCGGCCTGGTCCTGGTGCTGCCGGCGGTCTTCGGCGACGGCAAGTCGCCCCACCGCATCCTCGCCTCGGCGCCGCTCGCGTGGCTGGGGTTGATCTCCTACGGCATCTTCCTGTGGCACCAGCCGTTCGTGGACTGGCTCTGGGCGAATGGCATCGACACCTTCGGCGAAGGCGTCATCGGCTTCTCCGCGCTGCTGCTGGCGACCTTGGCCATCGGAATACTCCTAGGCGCGTTTAGCTATTACGTCGTCGAGAAGCCCTTCCATCGGCGATGACCCCAAATAGGGCTCACGTCTGGGAACCGTGGCTTCACGGACGAGCAATCCTGACCTGGTGGAAAAGGCGGTCGCCCATCATATTTCGCCCGACTAGCGCTGGATTCTGCTGTACAGATCGCGCTACGGTCATGATGGGCTCCGGTCATTCGCGTGGCCAGTCAGGCCAACCAGCCGCATAGGCGGTTCATACACCGGACCGGGCTTACCGTTGAACTTGGATCACCTAGAGCACAACCCGATTGATGCCGCCGAATTGCGAGTAGTTGGTCCCGGCCCCGATCAAGGAATAGTAACCGAACTGAAGATACGGGTCGCCGTCACCAGGGAAGCACGTTGCACCCGAATAGTCCAGCCATTTCCTGCCGTCAATAAACCACCGTATATAGCCGTCCGGTCCCAAAGACCATTTGACGTCTATGGTGACTTGATGCCACTGGTTGAAAATGAGGGAATCGGTGTAGTAGGGCGTCGCTTCCCCTCCCCCTGTGTTCCGCATGATTCGAAAACACGGCTGAGGGGTTGACGTGACATCAATCGTTAGAGCGTGACCGGACGACGTGTTGGTGTGAAATTCCCACAGCACGCCACAGAACCAGGCTGGGAGGAACGTCTGCGTGGGCAGGTTGAGGTAGAACGTCCACCGTACTTCCGTGCCGATGGTTTCGGGCTGGTATCGGGCGAGAATGGCTTTATCCAGGCTGTCCCATGTGGCGATGTCAGTGTCGGCGCAAGTGAAGGTCCAGCCAGGTCCGTGGGGGGTGGACATCGTGTTGAAATGGGCGTTTGCGACCGCTGGGCTGGTCCACGCTGGGCTGAACACGGCCACCAGGTCGCTTAGATTGGCGACGTTCCCGCTAACCGGGTCCGGCGCTGCCCGCGTGCACCCGAACAGCGCCCCAGTCGCCAACATTCCGACGCCGCCGCGAAGAAACGTCTGGCGCGAGATCCTACGGTCCAGCGGACGGCTGCGATCTGTCGTCATGGGCCGGATTCTGAACCATCGGTCCCAGAAAATCCAGCGTTGGCGCACGTGACCTTCATCTCGGCATCGAGGTGATCGGTCCGGCGATGCCGCCACGGCCGAGAAGCGGCTTTGATTCGCTCAACCTTCACAAAATCAACTGCCAATAAGCCGTTATTATAGGAAAAAGTGTGAGTTCCAATGATCTTTGGGGCAAAGTGCGGCTCTATTATACGAACGGTTTCCTCTCGATAGGTCTCC
>DATHPP010000347.1:0-4181 GCA_035483795.1 Tepidisphaeraceae bacterium
GGCAACGACACCGGCGATTCCATCGAGAATCTCGTTTATGCCGGCGTTGTTTCGCGCGACCCAATCGCCGCTCATCTCCCAGGCGACGCAACTGCGGTCGATCTCGTATTCCTTGATGCGGGCACAGAACCGCATGGCATGCATGACGTCGCCGGGGCCACCGATGGAGGTCCAATGCGACCCTTGGCCGTCCCAGGCGAAGGTGATCCACATGTTCTGGAGCTTCCATGGGGGGCTGTGGTTTTTTCGCTGCTCGTTGTCCCAGAACGCCTGCCTTTCCGGGCCGAATGGGGGCGGGACGAACCGCACGACCTGCCCGGGGGCCAGGCCGTACCGGGCGTTGAACACCGCAAGCCAGTCCTGGTCCCGCGGCGAGGTGACGAGCGGATTGGGTGGAATGACGATGAACTGCCGACGCGGCGGGCTGACCGCTTTCCAGGTCGCGACCGCGCCGCCGCCCACAAGCAGAAGCACCGCCGCTCCAGCGATGATCTTGGTTTTTGCCGAAGCCATGACGACAGCCGCTCCTTTTGCAGAAAGTGTGGTTGCGACGGCGGTCTTTGCCGCCAGTCCAGCGGAGGTAGCCGAAGCCGCCAGGTGCGGCGGCGCCGCGTGGACTGCGAGCGCCGAGATCGCCGGCCCGATCGCTGAGGCCGTCACGTTCACCCCGCGGGCGGCAAAGAACTTCCGCATTCGCAGCGTCGCCCGATGCACCCGCTGCTTGGCGGCGTCGAGGCTCGTGCCCATTGCCTGGGCCACTTCATTGAAGCTTTGGCCCTCGAAGTACCGGAGGGTGATCGCCCGCCGGTCCTGGGGACTCAGGCTTGCCAGCGCCGCATCCAGGTACGGAGAGAACTCTTCCCAATCTGAGTGCCGGGGGGACTGATCGATCGCTTTGGCCATGGCTGCCGCCGTTTGTTCATGCCGCTGGCGCCGCGCGCTGGCCTTGAGCGTGTCCAGGCAGAGGTAGCGTGTAGTCACCAACAGCCATGCCGATAGCGCGCACTCCCGGCGCAGCGTCTGGGCCTTTTGCGAGAGGGCGATGAAGGTGAGCTGGGTGACGTCCTCGGCGAGCGCCGGTTCCTTCAGTTGCCGCAGCGCCGCCGAGTAGACCAGATGAACGTGCTTGCGCACCAAACGTTCAAAGGCGTCCTCCGACCCCTCGTCCACGAATTGCTTCAGCCAGCGGGCATCATTGGTCATACGGTTTCTACGCAATCAGACCGACCGCGGAAGGGAAAAGGTGACAGGGCAAAGGCATCGCCGTATGCCGGATGCGTCTCCTGGCCCGCGCGGCTTCCCGAATTATGCTCCCGGCTCCAGACACCCCACACCCCGCGAGCATTTTGATCGGACGTCACCGGCTTCTGATGCACTGCGCTGGCTGCGAGGCCTCCAGCCCGTACGAGCGGCGCGAACATGAAGAAGGATCTGCCGAGGCCAACGTCCTCGTGATCGGTCGTCTCCAGCACGGCTCGACTCTGACGGAGCACAGCAGTAGGTCGCGTAAAACACGATGTTGATTCTATTTGCAGATCGATTACCTGGAGGGACGTTTCCTGCGAGATTCCGGGACATCTGATCATTTCAGCCACGACGAGGTTTTGCCCGTGCTCAATTCGACGAACCCGACTTCGACCGATCGCCGCTCGGTATGAGGCAGCCCCAGTTGCGGTGCGGCCCAGCCACCGCCTAAATTAGTGACGGTGAAGCCCGATCTGGATAGCGCGCGGTCGTCTTCGTCGGCCACGACAAAGGGGCTGACTCCCGGAAGCCTGCCGCATGCCGGCCGGCGCCAAGTGGGCCTGCGGGGCGACCCGACCGGCCTTTGATCCGAGGCAAGAGCCCGGTGGGGTAGCGCCGTACGCCGGGGTCCGTGCGGGCGAAGGCGTGCAACCGCCCAAGCTTCGGTCGTGTTATCTTGCCGCTTTCAAAAGGTTGCGCACGTCCTGCTCAACCTTTTGGTAAAGGTCTGACGAATAGCCGACATACATGCCGCGCACGATCCCTCGCTGGTCAATTATGAGCAGTGTGGGGAAGCCTCGGACGCCGCACTTGGCAAGCTCCGGAAGCCTCGGATCGACCCGTAGGACATCGCAAGTGAGGCCCAGCTTTTCGACGACGAATTTCGCGTCCCGCGCATCCTCGTCGGTATTCATTCCAAGTACGATTACCGGATCGTTTTTAAAAACGTCGGTGATTCGCTCTATCTGAGGCATGGCGCGAATGCACCACTGGCACCCACGGTACCAGAAGTCCAGCACGACAATCTTGCCCCTGTAGTCGGAAAGCGCATGAGACTTGCCACTCAAATCATGCAGCGACCAATCGATGGCTGGGTGATTCAGTGTCCTCGCCCGCAGCCGGCTTTCCTCTTTGGCGTATTCTGCAAAACGGTTATGGTTGGAAATCGCTTCATCGATCATTCTTATCAAGTCAGGCAAAGTCATCTTTTCGCGGGCCGCGCGCAGCCCAGCTTGACCCTGCAATAGCAGCCCATCGGTCATGTCCGGATTGTTCAGCGCCAGCTCCAGGTCTCTTTCATAGCTCGCGACAGAGGCGAAATAAGCCTTCGATTCCCGATCCAATTTGGCGATCCATTCTGCGGATCGAGCTTCAACGCCCGTTAAAGTCGTTTTCCCCCGCCCTGCTCCCTTCATGCCGTAGCCTTGTGAATTGCGGTTTTGAACCTCGGCGACCAGACCTCGTGTCGAGTCGAAATGAAAAGTATTCGTGTCGCTGATGAGATAGATTGCGCTCTCGGGCGACTCTCTGCGGCCCTCAAATACGAAATCCCGGGCGTTGGCCTGAGAGTCGGCCCGCGAATAATGAATGGCGGCGAATGCCATCTGCTGGACCCAGGATTGATCGGTGACCCGCCCGGGAAGCATCGGAAATATTCTGCATGCCTCCGAAGCCCAGCGGGGCTCATAGGAGGACTCGTTTACGCAACGGCCATCTGGAAAAAGATCGAAGCACACGAGGTCCATACGGGGCCCGCTCGTGGTGACGGGCTTACCATCCTGGATTTGCTGGGAACTTGTCGTGGTCCGTAGGACGATATGCGCGCTGCCGTCGTCGTTCCTGCGGGCCACCCACGCGATCCATTGGACCTGATCGTCGTACGTGCCGTCCTTCAATGCAAAATCGTCGACCGTATCGTATCTAATCTCCTGCCCCGGCGCAAGGTTGTACCGCTCCGGCGAGTTCTCTCCTGCCACTCCACTGACGGCGGCGAGGAGGAACATTGTTGTAGGGATTCGATAGAGTATCGCCATCATTGGTCTCCTCGCTTCGTACTGGGTGCCGGCGTGGGGACGGGCGGCGGCGGTTTGCTGTCGTTGCTGAACTGAAACCATTCGATGTTAGCCACGCCGTTGCCGTTGAAGGTGAGGTAGACGTCGTGGAGCCCTTTGACGGGAGTGACGGGCGCGGTTTGGACCTCGAAGTTAGTGAACTCGCCCGTGTCGCGCACCTTGAGTTGCGCGATGATGCGGCCGTTGACGTCGTCGATTCGAAAAACGATGGAGCGGCCGGCATACTGTTTTCGGACGCCGCAGTTCACGTGGACGTAACCTTCGCCCGCGCCGAAGTCGACGGCGCTGTAGCGGAGGAAATCGCCGGTGTCGAGATGGGCGACGCCGGCGTCGGTGACCGCCGCCCCGCGCATCGCGTCGAACTGCATCGCGTCGATGCGATGCGTCGCGGGTCGCGGCAGGCTGACGAACTTGAACCAATCCAGATTGATTGCGGAAATGCCCGGCTTGCCGCTCAGCATGAGATACACTGTGTGCTGCCCCCGAACCGGACGGGTCAGCGATGCCCGCTGCGCGTTTCGCTCGGGAATTCCTCCGTTGCGCGCCACCTTCAGCGTGCAGATTGGGGCGGCGGACAGGTCGTCTACCTTCACCTCCAGCCGCGCGTCCAAGTCCGCCGGGCAGGCGATGTTGGCGAAAAAGTCGGTCGCCGCCGGATCGGCAGCGCTGGCGGTGGGCGACGACGATCCGAAATCGACGTTGTCGTATCGAGCGAAGTTCGGAAGGGCAAACCCGCTGATTCCCGGAGCAACCACGTCAACGCCGCGGCCCTCGTCAAAGAACTCCGCCTCGATGCTCTGGCCCAGGCCGCGATCGGCTTTGCGACTCGGGGCGGCCAGGACGGGAATGGTCCCGCCGGGCAAA